>NZ_QUDJ01000004.1:0-192342 GCF_003477565.1 Alistipes sp. AF48-12 | reverse complement strand
GATCGAGTCCTTTATACTCTTTGAATTTTGAACTGCCCATGTTTCGATAACTTGACTTTTGCAATAATCTGCAAAATAGCTATTTTTTGGCAGATTGTCAATAATATCCCGGGATTATGCGAAATCGGTTCTGCCGGCGGGTTCACTCCCCGCCGTGCCGCGGGGCCGACGGATGGTTTTTATATGCGTTGACTACCAGCAGTACGCCGACGAAAACCGCGATCGAGGCGAGTCCACGATCCCAGGACAGTTTGTCCATGCCGAGGGCGACCGAAAGCCCGGTCGCGATGACCGGTTGCAGGTAGAAATAGACGCTGCTAATCGTCGGTTTGACGTAGTGCAGACTGAAAATAAGCAGGTAATTCGGTCCGAAACTCGGGAGCAGGACGGCGTAGGCGATTACCCACCAGATGTGCGGCGGGATGGCGGCGAAATCGGTATGGATCACCGAGCTCAGTCCGAACGGGAGCAGCATCAGCGCGGCCAGCGGATACATCCAGCGCAACAGGGTGATCGGTTTGTAGCGCATGATCAGGTCTTTGAGCCATACCATCGAGAACGACGAACTGACAATGCCGAGGAAGACGATCGCGTCGCCGCCCAGTTTGGCCGTCGCCGCCGTCGTGCCGCTGTTGCTGAGAATCACCACGAGCGCGCCGGCCAGGCCGATCACCATGCCGACGATTTTCATCGGAGTGAACCGGTCGATCAGGAAAAATACCGAGATCACCAGTACGAGGATCGGCCCCAGCGTGGCGATGATCGAGGCGTCGATCGGGCTGGTATGCTGGATGCCGACCATCAGGAACAGTTTTTTTGCGACGCCCATCAGTACGGCTGCCCCGATGAATTTTACGATGTCTCCTTTGCGTTGCACCCGTTCGACCGGAACGAAAAAGAACGACAGCAGAGCCAGGATCGCGGCGATACTTACCGCCAGGGTCGCCAGTGCGTAAGGCGACATGTATTGCGGCATAATCATCTTGTAAAACGGGTAATTCATCGCCCAGACCAGATTGGCCAGGATCAGGCCGAGGTGGGCCTTGGTCTTATTTTGCAGTGCGTTCATGGATGGATGATTGATTCGTGGGGAATCAATTCGCAAAAAACGCGCCGGGAATACCAGGAAAACGATGCGCCGTCCCGAGGGACGGCGCATCCGTTTTTTTTAGCAGGTATTCTCCTGTTTCCGTTTATTTCATCGTCGTGTCCTGCGCCTGCATCACCATCAGCATTTCGCCGTCGTGCATCAGCATCAGCAGGTCTCCGTCGATCCGGTAAGAATCCACCCGGTCGAGTTCTTTGATGAATTTGTCTTCCTGAGCCTGATTCGCACACATGGCGCGCGTCGAAGCGACCGATTCGATTTTGATTTTGCCGTTGTCGGACAGCGTGTAATTGCCCATGATCGAATTGCAGTCGCCGCGTCCGCCGAAACGGCCTTTTTCTTTGCTGAATACCAACGTATAGTTGTTGTCGGCTTTGAACGGCTGTCCTTCCCATTCGACCATCGCCCAGGTGGTTTCGGTCAGGGGTTTGGCATTCTTTTTTCCTTTGCGACAGGAGCAGCAGGCCGTAACCGAAACGGCGAGAGCGATTGCGAGAATCAAACGTGCGGTTTTCATAATAAGTTGATTTTATTTGTAATTGTTAAAAATACCCTCCGAAAAAACGGCAAGCAAAGCTAATAATAATTTCCGAGAACCCGTCCGGATTCCGGATGATGTTTTAAATTTGCACGACAGTATAACCGATAAATTACAGAGCCATGAAAAAAGTTATTGCAACCGCGGCGGCCCCGCAGGCCGTAGGCCCTTACAGCCAAGCCGTCGAAGCGGACGGGACGGTTTACGTTTCCGGCCAACTCCCGATCGATCCGATCAGCGGTACGATGCCCGATACGGTCGCCCGGCAGACCGAACAATCGCTGCTCAACATCGGGGCGATCCTCGCCGAAGCCGGATGCTCGTTCGACAACGTGGTCAAATCGACCGTTTTGCTCGACGATATCAGCAATTTCGGGGCCATGAACGAAGTCTACGCTCGATTCTTCACCGGGCAGATGCCGGCCCGGGTGTGCTATCAGGTCGCGGCGCTGCCCAAAGGCGCAAAAGTCGAGATAGATGTGATCGCCGTAAAATAGACGCGGTACGGCTTTCGTATCGGGAAAACGACCGGACAGCAACGTCCGGTCGTTTTTGTCGTTGGGAAAGCGTTGCCGGGCGGGCGGCCGCTTGCGGGCTTATTCGAAGTCGAGGGTCTTTAGGGTTCCGTTCGGATCGACGTACCGGATCAGGGCGTTCGCTCCGTCGGCCGATTTCGTAAAGTCGGGACTCCCGGTATACACGTTTCCGATACACCTGCTGCTGACCTGCGACCGGTTTCGAATGGCGGTGCCGTCCATGTTGAAAATATTGCCGTCGATCAGCAGGTTGCCCGAGTTGGGAAGGATGTCTATGCACACCCTCTTCGGCGAGGCCGGCTCGGCGAACTGGTTGTGCGACACGATGAAATCGTTCACGGCGTCGCATTCGATGTCTTTGGATGTGTACGACGATACGCTGTCGGGGTCGGCATGCCACCTGCTCGCCGCCCGGTTGAAGCAGTAAAACAGGTTTCCGGAGACGAATCCCTGCCGGATGCCTTTCAGGGCCAGTCCTTTGACCTTGTAGTGGATGTGGCTGTCGGTCAGGTGGAACGCCGGTTCGCCCCACCCGTCCGTTCGTGCCGACAGCCTTACCCGAATGCCGGTGTCCTGCCCTACGAAGTAGCAGTCGGATACGATCCCGTCCTCGCTGTCTATTTCGCTCCGGTACAGCAGGCCGTATTCCGCCCCTCCCCAGAAGTAGCATTTGTCGACGAGCGGGCTGTAACAGTCCAGCAAAGCGAATCCCGCAGCCATTTTACCGTGCGAATCGCCGTACTCGGACGTGATCTTGACATTGTCCAGCATCGGATACCAGGCGTTCTTTACGACGATTCCGTTGGCGAAATAGCCGTTGCTGAAATGCGGCCCCCGCACCAGCAGGTTCCTTGCCTGGAACATCCTCGAATGGTGATCTCCGGGGTTCTGGTCGGCCGTATTGAATTCGACCGCCGTACCGAGGCCTTTTTTTACGGCGACCAGCGAAAGATCGCAGACGGTCACGGTCAGCATATTCGTCGCCAGATTGAAATAAAGCCCTCCATCCTCGTTGTCGCAGATCAGTTCGGTCGCGTCCTCCCCCGCTCCCCTGACGCAAATTCCCGAATGGTAATCGTATCCGCCGAACTGCGGCTGGTCGAAAACGATCCGTCGGGATATCCGGAACGACCCCGCCGGAAGGACGATCTCGACCTGCCTTTTGCCTTCCATCCGCCGGAATATTTTCTCGAGGCCGGGGCGCAGTCGGTCGTCCCGTCGTTTTTCGCTCCGAAGTCCAGGATGTTGTAGGTGGCGCATCCGCGGTCGTCGCGGTCTTTCGGCCGGGCGGCCAGGCTGTCGCAGCCGGTCGCGATGCAGAAAAGCGTACACAGCAGTAAGGAATGAAATCTCATAATTTTCTGTTTTACGGACTTTTGAACGGTACGGTTAAAACCCGTTCGGGGTGTTTCCGACACGGAATGCAATATTGCAAAGATTTCCGGAATAAATCAACGACGGGCAGACTAAAGATGGGTATTTTGTCCACATACCTGATTCGATTTAATTTATCAGTTAGTGCCAAATTTGCATGTAAAGATTAATCGGTTTATCTTCGGGATGATATAAGTATATGCCATTAGGCGCGTTGTGCGCGTCTTTTGCCGTAATTGTTTTCTTCAAGAGTAAACTTCATTTGAACAATGATTTATAGTTGATTGCCGATGTACAAGTCGTCGTTTATTTGTTTCTGGGTTTCTGTTTTGTGGATCGCTGGCTGTACTTCGTCCGCAGAATCCGGATCCGCCCCTGTTTTTACGGTGACTGTTCGGGAAGCGAATACGGGTTTATGCGATTCTCTCTGGCGTTATTCGAAACCGGTATTTCTGGAAACCACTTCCGAATCGGCGCTGAGTATGATCTCGAAAGTCGTTCTGTGGAACGGTCGGATCTTTGTTTCGGATAACCGCTATGATAAAATATGCGTGTTCGATACCGCCGGAAAGTTTTTATGGAATATTCGCCGGGTCGGCAGAGGGCCCGGGGAGTATATCGGAATGACGGATTTCGTGATCGATCCCGACCGGGAAGAATTGATCATCTATGCCGATAAGCCCTACAAATTGATTCATTGCGGTGTACAAGGCGATTTCCGGTATGAAAGCCGGTTGCCGGACGCTCTGTTCAAAGAGTTGGCTTTTACGGAAAAGTACCTTGTCGCGATTAACAGCCAGCAGATGTTTCCGGCCGATTATCTGTCCCTGATAGAACGGGGACGGGAAGATGGATTTGTAAAAATTCCTTTTGAACGTCCGATTCCTTTCAATACCTATTCCATCGGGCGGCAGCTCGTCGTTTCCGATCATCTGAATTTTACGTGCCGGTACGACAATACGGTCTACCGATTGGACGGGAAGAAAATCGTACCTTGGTTCCAAATCGATTTCGGGGAGAAAAATTTCCCTGCGTCGCGGTTGAATGTACAATTGACACAGGAGGAGTTTTGGGATTTGCTGGTAAAGGGTTACGTTTATTCCGTTACGAACGTCACCGAAGACGGGAAAGACGTCTGGGGGTTTTCCTCGGGGAAATGCTTGCCGTCGAACACGTCGGAGGGCATCCTGTGGTCGGGTTCTTTCAGACTTTACAGCAATTGAAATTGTCGGTATCCGACCGGGGAAATTCAACGGATTCGGTTTTTCTGAGCCGTGTGCGGACAGCCCGGGAGGATGATAACCCGGTTTTGTTTTTTTATTCGAATCATCCGTTCGAATAAAGGTTGTATTGCCGAACTTCTGAGCGTAAGTACCGCTTCCCGCTACCTGCGGCGTCGCAACCAAAGAAGAGCGCTTGTTTGTTTGGCAGGGCGCTCTCTTTTTTACGGACTCCCGGCCGCATCGTCGGCCGACACGCTTTCGGGGCGGCAAAGCGTCGGACGGTTCGGATCAGTCGGACGTATCATAAAATCGTATACGATTGCGGAAATGCGGGCGATTATGGAGGCGTTCGTCGGATCGTCTTCCTGCGAATCGCTGACGAATACGGCGATGTAGTATCTTTTGCCGTCCGGCGTCAGCACGAATCCGGCGTCGTTGTCGGCGATTTTGACGCCCGTTGAGGTGCGGTCGGAAGAGCCCGTTTTGTGGCCGACCGTGCAGTCCGGGGGCAACAGACTTTTGAGCTTGTCCTGCCCGGTCGAGGTTTCCGTCATGATCCGGATCAGGAATTTTTTGTACTTGGATGCGAACAGCCGGTTTTCGAAAAAGGTCTCGATCAGGCGTGCCGTCGCCGTCGGCGTACTACGGTTCAGGTATTGGTTCTCGATCCGGTCGTGCATCGTTTTTTCCGAGGCGGAAATGAACGTGTTTTCGATGCCGAGGCCGCGCACGTATTTTTCGACGGCTTCGGGGCCTCCGGCATATTCGAGCAGGATGTCGCAAGCGTTGTTGTCGCTGTGCGCTACGCTGTATCTCAGCAGTTCCGCTATCGTAATCGAAAAGTCCCGGCCCGGGTGTCGTTCTCTCAGCGGGCTGTATGTGTCCGGGTGCATGTCCGAAGCTTTTATGCGGACGACGCTGTCCAGCGGGGTGCGGTTCTTGTCCATGCGGTCGAGTACGGCCAGGGCGGTGTGGAATTTGAATACGCTCATCAGCGGGAACAGGATGCTGTCGTTCGCCGCGACGATTTCGTCCCGGTCGGACAGTACGGCCACCCCGACGGTCGCTCGATACCGGGACAGCACGGAGTCGATTTGCCGGACGAGCGTTTCGCATTGCGGTTTTGCCGTAGCGCATAAAACTGCGAACAGGCATACGGCCGTCAGACAGCCGTATGCGGCGATTCGTCGGACGGTTTCGGCGGTCATGAGCGGTCTGCGCATTTTAAAATCCGAAGTCGTCGATTTTGATGTCGCTGCCGCCCGTTCGCTCGAACGGTTTCGCCTGCTGTTGCACCGGATTGCCTTCCACGTGGATCGCCCGGAACGGTCGTGCCGGGCAGACGTATTCGCAGCCGCCGCATCCAACGCAGATATCCGGGTCGATCGACGGGATGGTCAGTCCCTCTTTGTACGGGATCATCGTCACCGCTTGCGTCGGACAGTGCTCGGAGCAGGCGCCGCAACTCGTTTCGTCGGCATAGACGATGCAATCTTCCTTAATGAATACGACGCGCCCCACCTGCGTCAAGTGCTTTTGCTCGACGGTAAGCGGATGGATCGCCCCGTTCGGACATACGTCCGAGCAGACGGTACAGTCGAAATTGCAGAATCCGCGGTCGAAATACATTACCGGCTGCATTACCCCGCCGAGTCCGTATTCGGTTACGGCCGGTTTCAGTACGTGCGACGGGCATTTGGCGATACATAGGTGGCAGGCCGTGCAGTGTTTGAGCAGGTGCTCCGGGCTGACCGCTCCCGGGGGGCAGAGCGGATGCTGCCGTTTGTACCCTTTGCGGCCCGATAGCAACTCTTCCTGTTTTCTGGCGAATGCTTCGGGCAGCAGGGCGGCGGTCGCCAGCAGCGTGCCGAGGAACTGCCGCCGCGACCGGTCGGGCGATTCGGAAACGCCTGCCGTTTCGGGCGGGCTGCAAGGGGCAGGTTGCGAAGACGTAGGAACCGTTTGCGGGATACCGCCCTTTTTTACGGCCAACGGAACCGCCGCTTTCGATGCGGTGGACGAGAACTGGATCGCCTGCTGCCGGCAGTTGTCCAGGCAATCGAAACAGGCTATGCAACGGCTGTAATCGACCGTGTGCGTCTTGCGGTCGATGCACGACGCTTTGCATTTCGAAGCGCATACGCCGCAACCGTTGCAGTTGTTCTTGTCGATCCTGATTTTGAACAGCGCGTATTTGCTCAGGAAACCCAGCAGCGTGCCGACCGGACAGATCGTATTGCAGTACGAGCGACCGTGTTTCCATGCCAAAAAACCGATGATTCCGAACGTGGCCAGTGCGACGATAAAAGCCAGCGGGCTGACGACGGCGACTTCCGTGCGGTAGAAAGTATAGTTGTCGAATTTCGTGAAAATCGCTTCCAGCAGGTTGTTGCCGGCCATGTAGACCGGGCTGAAGACATTCGATACCAACCGCCCGTAAGCCCCGTACGGATCGAGCAGGCTCAGCACGACGGTCAGGCCGAACAAGTACGTGACTACGACGACTCCGAGCACCGACCACCTTAGGATCGTTTTCGCCGGCGCGAACGCGAACCGTTTCCGTTTTTTCTGCAACCGGCCGGCGATTCGGTTCACGATATCCTGGAAAATGCCCGTCGGGCAGACGACCGAACAGTAAATCCGCCCGAACAGCAGCGTCGCCAGAATTAGCCCGGCCAGCGTGACGAGGCTCAACGACAGCACCGCCGGCAGGAATTGGATACTGACCAGTCCGTGAAAACTTTCCGGCAGCCATCCGGCGAAGTCGAGGAAGTAGAGCGTAATCAGGGTAAAGGTCGCCGCCGCCGCTACCACACGCAACTTTCTGAGCATGATGTTTTCGTCTTTTTACAGTTTGATTCGTTTGACGTTCAACTTATCGAGATCCGTCGTGCCGATGTTCAGCGCCTGGCCGTTGGCCAGATGTCCGACCGATTCCATCGGCATTTCGCGGATCTGGTTGAAGAATTTCGTGGCGGCCGTATCGACGGCGACGATGTCCG
This sequence comes from Alistipes sp. AF48-12, assembly GCF_003477565.1. Taxonomy (NCBI): domain Bacteria; kingdom Pseudomonadati; phylum Bacteroidota; class Bacteroidia; order Bacteroidales; family Rikenellaceae; genus Alistipes; species Alistipes sp. AF48-12. The sequence goes on along the minus strand of NZ_QUDJ01000004.1, from coordinate 184,561 downwards.
GCGATACGAAAAGCCTTTGGCGAGCACCACGTCGTCGGCCGACTGACCGCGCGGTCCGTTGGTCTTCATCACGCGGTAGGCGTCCACCACGTTCAGCGCCGGTTTCTTTTGCAGCGTGCAGATGTCGGCGATGCACTGCTGCAGGTCGTCGCGGTGGAATGCGCCGCGATCCCAGACGATACCCATCAGGTTTTTCATCGAGATGGTCAGGTTAGCTCCCCCGTGGTGTTTGAGCACCGGTACGTTGATCCAGACGTCGCTGTCGAGGATCGCCCGGTGCACTTTGGCGTTTTTGAGGATTTTGCCGTGCGGCAGCGAAATGTCGCGGTAATAGGACTCCTCGTGGGCCGGAACGACTTTCGCGCCTGCGGTTTTGGCGGCATCTTCGATGCCGCTGTTTTTATAACATTTGATCCAGTCGTCGCAGGTGTGGTCGAAAACCGCGACCTCCTTGGCTCCGGCGGCCAGGCATTGTTTTACGATCTCGGCGATCAGCTTGGGATTGGTGTTGCCGGCCAGTTCGGGCGTTTTGTCCCAGCCGATATTCGGTTTGACGGCCACTTTGGCCCCTGCTTTGACGAACTTTTTCATGCCGCCCATTTCGGCGATCGCTTTGCGGAACATGGCGTCCGGTTCGCCGCCCATGACGGCGATCAGGTCGGTTTTTCCTCCCGTAGCGGGGTCGGTGACGGATTGGGCCAGCAGATCCATCGTTCCGCCCGGCTTGATAATCATCGCAACCCCCGTCAGGGCGATCGCCTTTAAGAAATCTCGTCTGTCCATCGCGTTTGTTTTTAGTCGGGTTGTTTTCGAAGTATATCAGAAGCGCAGGTTCACGCCGCCGAAAACCGTGGCTCGGGGCATCGGGTAACCGGCGTTGATTTCGTAGTCCTGGGCCAGCAGGTTCTCGCCCCGCGCGAAAAGTTCGACGACGGAGCTCGCTTGCCACGAGGCGCGTAGGTTCCACAATACGAATTGCTCCGTGCCCGGCGCTTTCAGATCCGTATAGAGTCCGCGGATGTATTGCACCCCGGTCGATACGCTCCAGCGCGGCCGGATAAAGTCGATACCGGCGTACAGTTTGTGCTGCGGCGCCGCCAGTATTTTGTATTCCATGTGCAGCCAACTGTAATTGCCCGAGAAGGCCAGCGACCGGGCGGCCCGGTATCGCGCGGTCAGTTCCACGCCGTAGTTTTCGATCCGGCCCGTGTTGACGTTTATCGGCCGGTTGCCGTCGAAAACCGCCTGGATCGTGTTGTCGCCCTTAAGGTAGTAAACATTGGCGCTCAGCGACAGTTTGCATTGCCAGAAACTCTGCGTAACGGAGAACTCGTAATTCATCAGTCTTTCGGGTCGCAGGTCGGGATTTTGCGGCGGAAACATGTACATTTCGCGGATGGTCGGCGTCCGGAATCCTTTGCTGAGGATCGCTTTGAGGACGGTTTCGGGCGCTATCGGGAAACTGATCCCGAACTGCGGGACCCACTGCGCGCCGAAGTGCGGGTTATAATCCATGCGGACGCCCGCGTTCAGCGTCATCCATCTCGCGAGCGTTTGCTGCATGTTCAGGTAGACCGCCACATCGTTCAGCGTCTTGTCGGCCAACTGTTCGTCTCGGTCGGGATAGCGGTTCCAGGCGCGTCCCCCGCTGCGTTGGTAGTCCGCTCCGAGCGTCGTCTGGTTGCCCGTAAACAGCCGGTACGACTGGTAGGCCGTGATGCCCAGCATCCGGTCCCGCGAACGGAAACGGTAGTCCGGCGACGGTTGTCCCGGGCTGTGCCCGTCGTCGATTTTGTGATATCCGAAGTTGTAAAAGAATTTCAGCGATCCCGACGTGCGTTCGTAGCGGTTGTCGAGCGAGAACGAGGTCATTCCGCGGGTAATCAGCGCATCGTTGTCGATCAGCGGAGCGGTGACGGAACCGGGGTTCGAGGCGGCGAAATGGTTCAGGTTCACGTCCGCGAACGCTTTCCAGTGCGCGGTGAAGTCGTAGCCCAGCTTCAGGTAGCCTCCCCAACCGCCGAATCCCATGTTCTTGCGGTGTCCGTCGGTACGACTGTAATTCAGCGCGGCGAAACTGTTGAATTTTCCTTTCCGCACGGCGTTGCTCACTTCGACGTTCAGCGTGTTGAACGAGCCGTACATCAGGCGGGCCGTGTTGTAGACGCCATCCGCTTGCCCTTTTTTCGTGATGATGTTTACGACGCCGCCCATCGCGTTCGACCCGTACAGGATCGAGGCCGGGCCGCGCACCACTTCCACCCGTTCGGCGTTCATCGACTGATAACTGTCCGCCAGCGGATGCCCCATCAGGCCCATGTACTGCGGATGTCCGTCGATCAGCACCAGCACCCCGGAAGTGGGTTCGCTCCCTACTCCCCGGATTTTCATACCGCCGGCCGCGCCGGCCGCCACGCCGTACCCCATCACGCCGCGTCCGGTGATGAACAGTCCGGGCACCTGTTCGGTCAGCACCGGCAGCAGCGACGGTTCGAACCGCCGTTCGATTTGCCGTTCCTCGACGACCGATACGCTCATCGGCAGGTTGCGGAGGTTTACCGCTGGCCGCGATCCGGTCACGATCACTTCGTCCATCCGTACGGAGTCGGCGAAGCGTTCCGGTACGGCGCTCCGTGCGGAAATCATGCCGCAGCATGCCATTGCGGCGCATAGGTAAAGTTTCGTCGGTACGTTCATACGGTCAGAGTATCCCTGGAAATCGGAAGCAAGCTTCGTTGTACAGCGCGTAGTCCGCATTCCCCTTCACGTCGAAGTCGACCGGGGCCAGCCGTTTTCGGTTTGTCGTATTTCGGCCGCTGGCATTCGTCGCGCAGGTTGATTCGCAGCGGGCGAACCTCTTTGTTCAGCCGTTGGTTCAACGGCGCGGCCGGTATGATCCCGCCGTTGGCGATCGCTACCAGCAGGTCGAAATCTTCCGGGATCGGGATTTCCCGAAAACGGGTCAGCACTTCTTCGAATGTTTTTCCCGGCATCGTGTCAGCGTTTGGCCAGCCATTTCAGCAGCGCGTACCCGGCTACGATCTGCAACAACATGCCCGGAACGCCGAGACGGAAATCCTGCATGGCGGTGAGGAAGCTGCCTGTGAGGGCCCATTCGAACAGCGAGCCGATGATCTGGTAAGTCAGTACGACGGCGACCATCGCCAGCAGCGAAACGTTTTTCAGGTAACGGGCCGCCATAGCGGCGGCTACGGCTAGCGTGACCGACTTGATCAGGATTTCGGGCAGTACGGCGGCAGCGGGCATCTCGAACAGCGCGCTGTTCGCCAGCGGAGAGAGCACGGCCGTCAGCAGGCCGACCCGGATGCCGAATTTATAGGCTGCGATCAGCGTAAAGAAGTAGATCGGCAGCAGGATCAGTCCCCCCTGCGGAATCAGATGGCATAATTGCGGCAGAATCAGATTGCCGGCTACGAACAGCAGCGTGAACCAATAGGTCTTGGCCTGTCGGAAGTTCAGCGAATAGAGTTTTACAGTCGTTTCCATAACATAGTTGTATTTTAAAGTTATTCGATTGCGGTATTGCGGAGTATCTTCGGGGAGGAAACGTTACCTCACCTCGATCAGTTCGTATTGCATGTTTCCGATTCCGATCTTTTCGGCGTGCGTCAGTCCGGCCAGCCAGTCGGTGTCGGGATGCATCAGTCGGAATTTGTCGGTATCTTCGAGGTGTTCGTGCGGACGACTTTCGGTAAGTCGGTTGACCGTCTGCAACGCGGGCGCGTGGATCACCAGGTCGGCGCAGGCTTTGTCCAGGGCTACCGGGTCGAATGAAGCGGCGATTCCGAGGTCGGGGACGACGGCGGCGTCGTTATGATTCCAGCAGTCGCATTCCGGCGAGACGTTCATGATGAAGCTGACATGGAAGTTCGGCTTGTCTTTCAGCACGGCCTTCGTGTATTCGGCGATTTTGTAGTTCAGGCGTTCCGAGGTATCGTTGGCCCCCATCGACGCGCTGTCGTACTGGCATAACGCGATGCATTGTCCGCAGCCGACGCACTTCGAGTAGTCGATCTCGGCTTTCCGTTCCGGGTTCAGGTGTATGGCGTCGTGCGCGCAGTGTTTTACGCAGATGTTGCAGCCTCGGCAGTTTTCCGTTTTGACGACGGGCTGGGCCGCGCAGTGCAGTTCCAGCTTGCCGCCGACGCTGGCGCAACCCATGCCGAGGTTCTTCAGCGTACCGCCGAATCCGGTCTGTTCGTGTCCTTTGAAATGGGTCATCGAGATGACAATGTCTGCGTCGGCGACGGCCGCGCCGATTTTCGGTGCTTTGCAGTATTCGCCGTCGATTTCGATTTCCCGGTAGTCGATGCCTTTCAGTCCGTCGGCAATGATGACCTGACATTGTGCGGAGATCGGGTTGTAGCCGTTCTCCATAGCGCTCTGTAGGTGGTCGACGGCATTCGCGCGTCGTCCCGAATAGAGCGTGTTGGCGTCGGTCAGGAACGGTTTCGCGCCGAGCGAACGTAGCAGTCCGGCCATCCGGGCGGCGTACTGGGGCCGCAGGTAGGCCATGTTGCCCGGTTCCCCGAAATGAATCTTGATCGCGGCGAAACGGTTCTCGAAATCGATGCCGGCGATGCCCGCCCGGCGAACCAGTCGCTCCATTTTGTCCAGCAGGTTGCTGGTCGGCGTGGTGCGGAGGTTTGTGAAAAATACTTGAGAAGAAGCCATGTCCTGAATAAATTGGGTTGAAGCCGACTTTGTAGCGAGTCGGCGATTTTTGCCCAAAAGATACGGATTTTTAGAAAAAGATTCTAATTTTCCCATTGAAAAAGCGGATCGAGGACGATTCCGGATTTTGCGGATCGGATCTTTCGCGTACGGACGGGCGGTTGTGCCGCAAAAGCGATGTTTTTCGGGAAAGGCTCGTACGAAACGAAAAATCCCGGCCGGAGCCGGGATTTACAGAGAAAAATAACGAATATTCTATTTCATATGTTTGTGTACGTCGCGCAGTTGGAAGGCGAAAATACAGGCCGACATCCCGGCGAAAAGCAGTGAAATGCCTACCCAGATGATCACGGCCGCCGTCCCGAACAGTATCGGCTGGAACAGGATCCACATCGAAAGCAGCAGCAGTAGGACGCCGCTTACGATCGTCCATCCCGAACCGGGAACGTTCATCGCGTTCATGTCGCTGCCCAGTCCGATCGCGCTGAAGCTGCGGAACAACAACCAGAAAGCGAGGAAGATCGGCAGCGTCGCTGCGGACAGCGCCGTATTCAAGATCAGGATGACGCCCAAGATCACCTCGATGATGCCGCCGGCCAGCATCCATCCGCGCCCGGTCATGTAGTGTTTGTTGCCGGCCGAAAGAATGATCTGGAATAGGCCGGAAAAGAAGATCAGAAAACCGAACATCAGCGACATGCCCAGGTAACTTTGCGCCGGGTACAGGAATACGACCAGGCCGATGATGAATAGCGCGATGCCGGTCAGCAGCAGCAACCACCAGTAACGGATCGCCTGTTTCGAATGTTCGAGCAGCGTTTCAAAAGAATTGTCCATAGTTTGATTTTTTAATGAAATATTACTTAGTTTTGAACGATAGAAAATTTTATATACCGGGCGATTCGTTTCGACCCCGTCAAACGGACGGAAGGGTTCGAACGGTTTGTCGGGTAACGCCGTAACGGAGTGCTCATTTTCAGTGCCAGTTTTGCGGAATCCCGGGTCACGCCGTTTTTTGCGGGATAGAAAAGTCCGAACGAAATAGACCGGAAAGGAATATCCTTTTCATATCTCATGGAATTATGTCGCCGGATCGGGAGAGTGTCGGCGTATGCGGATGAAAATGAAAACGCCCCGAAATCATATGATATTCCGGGGCGTTATTTTTCGGAATCGTTTTTTACAAGCCGTGCGCGGACAATAATTCGGCCATCTGGGCAGCCATTTCGGCCGCTTTTTTCGCGGCCGTGTCGGCAAAGAGTTCCGATCGGTCGGCATAAATGATCCCGCGCGAGGAATTGACCAGCAGACCGCAACGGTCGTTCATCCCGTAACGGGCCACTTCTTCGAGGCTGCCGCCCTGCGCGCCCACTCCCGGGACGAGCAGGAAATGGTTCGGGATCAGTTCCCGGATTCCTTTCAGCATCCGGGCTTGCGTCGCGCCGACGACGTACATCATGTTTTCGGCCGTGCCCCATCCGCTCGATACGTCGATCACTTTTTCATAAAGATAGCCGCCCTCTTCGAGCCGCTGCATTTCGAAATCGGCGGCGCTCGGGTTGGAGGTCAGCGCCAGAACGACCGCCCATTTGCCGTCGAAGCGGAGGAACGGGTCGACCGTGTCGCGCCCCATGTACGGAGACAACGTCACCCCGTCGGCCAGATCTTGGCTGAAAAAGGCGCGGGCGTACATCTGCGACGTATTGCCGATATCGCCCCGTTTGGCGTCGGCGATAATCATGATTTCGGGATAGTTATCCCGGATATATCGCACCGTTTTGACGAAACTTTCCCAGCCTTTCGCGCCGTTTTCCTCGTAAAAAGCGAGGTTGGGCTTGTAGCATACGGCGTATGCCGCCGTGGCGTCGACGATCGCCCGGTTGAAGGCGAAAACCGGATCGTCTTCGGACAGCAGGCGCTGCGGGATTTTGTTCGGATCGGTGTCCAGGCCTACGCACAGGAAACTGCGTTTCCGCCTGATCTGTTCGAAAAGTTCCGATGAAGTCATGGAGTATTCGTTTTTGAGGTTCGTTACTCTTCGCTCGCGCGCAGCCGTTCGGCATTCTCTGCTACCTGTAACTTGTCGATAATCTCCTGGATGTCGCCGTCCATCACGGCGCTCAGGTTGTAGAGCGTCAGGTTGATCCGGTGGTCGGTCACGCGGCCTTGCGGATAGTTGTAGGTGCGGATCTTGGCGCTGCGGTCGCCGGTCGACACCATCGTCTTACGCTTGCCGGCGATCTCGTCGAGGTATTTTTGGTACTCCAGGTTGTAAATACGGGTACGCAACTCTTCGAACGCCTTGTCGAAGTTCTTCAACTGCGATTTCTGATCCTGGCACTGCACGACGATGCCCGTCGGGATGTGGGTCAGCCGAATCGCCGAATAGGTCGTGTTGACCGACTGGCCGCCGGGCCCCGATGCGCAAAAAATATCCTTGCGGATGTCATTCATATTGATTTCCAGGTCGAACTCTTCGGCTTCGGGCAGTACGGCCACCGACGCGGCCGACGTGTGTACGCGGCCTTGGGTTTCGGTCTGCGGCACGCGCTGTACGCGGTGTACGCCCGATTCGTATTTCAGCACGCCGTAGACGCTGTCGCCGATCACTTTCATCACGATCTCCTTGAATCCGCCCGAAGTGCCCTCGCTCATGCTGTTGATCTCGTATCTCCAACCGCGTTTCTCGATGTATTTGGTATACATGCGAAACAGGTCGCCGGCGAACAGGGCCGCTTCGTCGCCGCCGGTTCCGCCGCGGATTTCGACGATGGCGTTCTTGCTGTCCTGCGGGTCGGCCGGGATCAGCAGCAGCTTGATCTCCTCTTCCAGCCGCTCGAGTTCCGGTTCCAACTCGGCGACCTCCATGCGCGCCATTTCGCGCAGTTCGTCGTCCTTTTCGGTCGTGAGGATCTCTTTGGCTTCGGCGAGGTGGTTCAGCGCCGTCCGGTATTTTTCGCTGGTTTCGACCACCGGCTGCAGTTCTTTATACTCTTTGTTCAGCGCTACGAATTTTTTCATATCGGCGATCACTTCCGGATCGGTCATCTGCTGGCCGATCTCTTCGTATTTGATCTTCAGTCCGTCGAGGCGTGAAAGTATCGAATTTTCTGACATAAAAATGATAATTATCGGATGATGCTCCCTGCGAGGCGTTTCCGGTGCGCAACGCGTTCCTTTTGAGAAACTGGGGATTGCACCTGCCGGATGCGATCCGCCGGCCGCCGGAAGCGTCACAAAGGTAAACATTTTTTTGATTTTTCGTATCTTGCGCCCGTTTCGTACGACTATGAAGAATACGCTGCTCAAAATCGCCGGATACCTGGCCGTCGGGCTCGGTTTCGTCGGGGCTTTCGTTCCGATGCTCCCGACCACGCCTTTTCTGCTGCTGGCCGTTTACTGCTTTTCGAAAAGCGATCCCCGGATGAACCGCTGGATGCTTCAGAACCGGGTTTTCGGCCGCTACCTGCGCGATTACAGGAGCGGTCAGGGAATCCCGCTGTCGGTCAAGATAACCGTGTTGTCGGTGATGTGGAGTTCCATGCTGTTCGTCGGCATCGTATTTAATAGCCGGATTTGGGTCGCCGTTTTGCTTTTTACCGTATCTTTGTTCGTCTCGATCCATATTCTGAGAATCAAAACCGCTTGCCGTGAAGAACGAAAAGATCGTCATACTGAGTCCGACGGAGCCTGAAATAGCGCCTTTCCGCTACGGTGCCGCCGACGGGCCCGAAATCCGGATCGCCGGGGTCGGCCCGTATCGCTGCGCTGTGACGACAATGGCGGCGGTCCGCGATTGCGACCCGCAGTTGTTGATCCTTGCCGGGATCGCGGGGGCGTATCCCGGCAGCGGATTGTCCGTCGGGCAGACGGTGCTGGTCGCTTCGGAGTGCGCCGCCGATGCCGGTTCGTTCGTGGCCGGCGATTTCACGCCGAAGTTCAGTGGGCGTTACGACTGCCCGTGGCTGCCGGCAGGGGTTCCGTTCCGTGCGGTCGATAGCAACAGCGTCGGCGTCGCGGGTACTCCGTTCGCCGATCGCGTCGGGGTGCAGATCGAGAATATGGAAGGCGCGGCGTTCTTTTATGCCTGCCTGCAGTGCGGAGTGCCGTTCCTGGAACTGCGCGCCGTTTCCAACCGCGTCGGCGATCCGTTTCCGGAATGGGACGTCCGGGGGGCGGTGACCGCGTTGGCCGACTCGCTGTGCGAATTGTTGCATTTCTTAAATACCGAGCGAACATGAAATTACAGCTTCATATATCGACTTGTCCGAACGATACGTTCATGTTCGATGCGATGGTGCACCGCCGTATCGACACCGAGGGTCTCGAATTCGACCTTTCGCTGGCCGATATCGAACAACTGAACGCCGGAGCGTTGCAAGGCGTTCCGGACATTTCGAAATTGAGTTATGCGGTCGTGCCGCAGTTGCTCGACCGTTACCGGGTGTTGCACAGCGGCAGCGCGCTGGGGCGCGGCAACGGGCCGCTGCTGGTCAGCCGCCACCGGATTTACCCGGACGAAGTGAGCGGTATCCGGGTGGCGATCCCCGGCGAGCACACGACGGCCAACCGCCTGTTGGCGACGTTGTATCCGGGCGTGACCGACAAGCGGGTCTATCTTTTCTCGGACGTGGCCGACGCCGTAATGAGCGACGAATGCGACGCCGGGGTGCTGATCCACGAAGGACGTTTTACGTACCGCGAAAAAGGGTTGCGGCTGGTGGCCGATCTCGGCGAGGAGTGGGAGAAAAAGACCGGACTGCCGTTGCCGCTCGGCGCGATCGCCGTATCGCGGCGATTCGACCGGCAGACGCAGCGGAAGATCGACCGGGTGTTGCGACGCAGCGTCGAATTCGCGTTCGCCGAGCCGTCGGCTTCGGCGGAATTCGTGCGCGGGTATGCGCAGGAACTCAGCGAGGAGGTGACGCGCCGGCATATCGAATTGTTCGTAAACGAATATTCGGTCGATCTGGGGGCCGAAGGAAAGAAGGCGGTGTGCGCGTTGCTGGAAAGAAAAGAAGAGGAGATTTTCGTATGATGCGCGAAACATTGCGGCGGCTGGCGGCCGAAGACAACCTGCGGACGCTGCCCGAAATAGGGATCGACGGGAAATACGTCGTTTACGAAGGTCGTAAATACCTGAATCTGTCGTCTAACGATTACCTGGGCCTTTCGTGCAGCGGCCTGCACCGGGAGTTTATGCGGCGGATGACCGACGGAGGGGATTTTCTGCTTAGTAATCCGTCTTCGCGGCTGATTACCGGCAACAGTCCGGATTACGGACGGCTTGAGATGGCGCTGTCGGAACTGTTCGGCGGGCGTGCCGTACTAGTCGTCGGCTGCGGTTACATGGTCAATTCGGGCGTGCTGCCGGCCGTTACCGGCAAGGGGGATCTGGTACTGGCCGACAAGCTGGTGCATGCCAGCCTGATCGACGGACTCAGGTTGTGCGAAGCCGACTGGAAACGGTTCAACCACAACGATACGGGACATTTGGAGCGATTATTGGCCGCCCACCGTCGTTCGTACCGGAACGTTTGGATCGTGACCGAATCGATTTTTAGCATGGATGGCGATCGCGCGCCGCTGAAAGAGCTGGCCGCGCTGAAACGGCGTTACGACGCGAAGCTGTATGTCGACGAAGCGCACGGATTCGGGGCCTGCGGGCCGCAGGGATGCGGAGTCGCCGCGGAGATGGGCGTCGGGGACGATTGCGATGTCCGTATTGCGACGCTCGGCAAAGCGCTCGCGTCGCAGGGGGCGTTCGTCGTTACGGACGGGCTGACGCGCGATTTCTTGATTAACCGGCTCCGGACGCTGATCTTCTCGACGGCGCTGCCTCCGATTTCGCTGCGCTGGTCGGAATACCTGGTGCGGCGTTTGCCGGAGATGGAAGACCGCCGCGCCCGGCTGCGGGAATTTTCGCGGTTGATTACCGGGGATGCGTACCGTTCCCACATCGTTCCGCTGCCGGCCGGAGAAAACGGCCGGGCGATTGAAATGAGCCGGCGTTTCCGCGAAGCGGGCTACTGGGTGATGCCGGTTCGTTATCCGACGGTGCCGAAAGGGAAAGCTCGGGTGCGCGTGTCGCTCAGCGCGGCGCTCACGGCCGACGAAATCCGAAAATTTACCGAAATATGCGCAAGTATTGGTTGACGCGGGACGGGAATCCCGGCCTGATCCTTTTCATGCTGGGCTGGGCGGCGGATCATCACGCGGTCGAGCACCTCGCGCCCGAGGGGTACGATATGCTCTGCGTATACGATTACCGTACGCTGGAACCGTTCGCTGCGGAGGAGTTTTCCGCCTACCGGAATGTCACGCTTTTTGCATGGTCGTTCGGGGTGTGGGCCGCCGAACGGACGTGCCGCGACGTTGCGTCGGATTGCGCCGTCGCGCTGGGCGGAACGCCCTATCCGGTGGACGACCGTTTCGGCATTCCGCGCAGGGCGTTCCTGGCGACGCTCCGGGGACTGCGCGGCAGCGGGGCGGAAACGTTCAACCGCCGCGCCTACGGCGCGGATTACGACCGGCTCGCCCCGTTTTTCGACGAGCGGCCGTTCGAAGACAAACTCGACGAACTCGGCGTGCTGTTCGAACGCTCCGCCGAACCGTATACGCCGTCGCTGGATTGGACGGCGGCGGTCGTGGGCGACCGGGACGCGATTTTCCCGCCGGCGAACATGCTTGCCTACTGGAAAGAAAAGGCCGTCGTAAAACCGTTGCCGCACTACCCTTTCGGCGATCCCGGCATCGTGTCCGGCTACTTAAAAAAAGATTGAAAATGACAACCGATAAACAGTTACTCAAAAAACGTTTTGCCGCCACGTTCCGGCAGTACGATTCGCTGGCCGTCGTTCAGCAGGAGATCTGCGGCCAGTTGGACGAAATGATCGGGCGGATCTGCCCCGGGCGGATCGGCCGGGCGATGGAGGTCGGCTGCGGAACCGGCTTCCTTACGCGCTACCTGCTGCGGCGCTATCCGGACGCCGAATGGATCGTCAACGACCTGATCGAAGAATCGGAAATCTATTTGCGGCCTTATGCGTCCGGACACTATGTGGAATACCTGTGGGGCGATGCGGAACTGCTGCCGCTGCCCGGAGAGCTGGATATGATCGCGTCGGCGTCGGCCGTGCAGTGGTTCGACAACCTGCCGCTTTTTATCGACCGCGCGGTCGGGAGCCTTTGCTGCGGCGGTTACTTCGCGTTTACGACGTTCGGTACCGACAATTTCCGGGAGATCCGGGCTACGACCGGCGAAGGGTTGCATTACTATACCAGCGAGCAGTTGCAGGAGTTGTTGACCGCTGCCGGATACGGGATCGTCGAAACGCTCGAATACACGCGCCATCTGCCGTTCGACACTCCGGCCGACGTATTGCGGCATATCAAGGCCACCGGCGTGAACTCGATCCGCAAGGCGCGCTGGGGAAAGCAACAGTTGATGGATTTCGAAACGGCTTACCGGGAACATTTCAGTATGCCGGACGGTCGCGTCGCGCTGACCTACCATCCGATCCTCGTCCTGGCGCAGAAAAAGTAAAAAAGCACAGCAGGGCTTGTAAGCCGGGTTCTGTACCTTCGCGAGCGAAGGCCTCTGTCATTTATCTAGGCCGGCGGTCACCCGCACGGCTCGTCAGCAACCTACCCCCCGACATCGGACGAGCAGCCCTACAACTGCCGGTATACATGGTCTTGCAACCCGCGGGACGTACTGACCGGCACGTGTCGCCACGGCCGCGGTGGGCTCTTACCCCGCCTTTTCACCCTTACCGTCCTTGCGGACGGCGGTCGTTTTCTGTTACGCTTGCCATTCCCTCGCGAGAATCTTCCCGTTAGGAAGCGCGGCGCTCTGCGTTGCCCGGACTTTCCTCCCCTCCCGTATGCGAACCAAAATATCGTCGAATGCATTCCGGCCCCGGGAGCAGCGACAGAGCTTCCCTGCTGTGCCCCGCAAAGGTAATCAAATGAAACCGAAATACGGGCCGTCCCGCCGTTAATTTTATCTTCCGGAGAATCGTCGTCCGGAAGTTCCTGCCGGTAGGCCGTGAAAAAAGCCGGCACCTTATTTTCAGGCGCCGGCCTTGTAGAAAGTCGATACGGCGGGTTACTTGCTGATTGTAAATTCTTTGAGCGTGTTGCCTCCGGTGTCCGTCACCTTCGCTTTCAGCGTGCGTCCGTCGATATCGATCCGTGCGACGCTTTCGGTGCTGTTGACGATTACCGGGAAAGTCAGTCGGTCGTACTTGTCCGGCGACATGAATTCGTAAGCGTGGGTGTGCCCGGAAATCATCAGGTCGATCTTCGCTTGGTTGTACAGCGGTAGGAATTTGTCCGTGATGTCCTGTATCCCGTGGCGCTCGGGATTGTCGCTCTCCATGTGCGAAAGCGGCGGGAAATGGTTCATCACGATGCGCCATTTCGCGCTTTTGTACGCTTTCGAGCGTATCAGTTCGCCGAACCAGGCGGCCTGTTCGGTACGGTATCCGTCGAAGTCGGTCAGTCCGGCGTAGACCCAGAAATCGTCCGGCTTGTCCTCGCCGCAGTCGAACACGATGAACATGATGTCGCCCACGCGGTAGGCTCCGTAATATTTTCCGCTGCTTTTCGGAACGTAGCGGGCGTATTCGCGGGCCATGTTGCCGCGCGTTTCGTGGTTGCCGCGCACCAGTACGAACGGTTTTTCCGAGGCGAACAGCTCGACGCTTTTATCGATGAAGCTCCGGAACGGCGTTTCTTCGTTGTCGTAGTAATTCATCATGTCGCCGACGTAGAAAATCATATCGGCGCTGCCGACGCCGGCCTGGTTCAGCAGGCGGCCCAGTTTATCGGGCTGCTGATGCATGTCGCTCAGCGCGATGAACGAGCAGGCGGTCGCTTTCGGATCCGGAGTCGAGAAGCGGCGCCAGGGCGAGACGATGCTGTCGCCGAACGTCACTTTGTAAGGCTGGAAGTCGGCGATTTGCTTCGAACAGAGCCGGTACTGGTAACGGGTGTCCGGCCGGAGGTTTTCGACGCGAATCACGTTGAACGTGTTGTAGGCGTCGCGCAAGCCGTTCCTGACGGTGTAGTGTCGTTCGGCTTCTCCGCCGTCCGGTTTCACTTCCACCCACGAAAAGCCTTTGTCGCTGGTCGTAAAGACGAATGTGACCGCGTGTTCGGAGAGTTCTTGCAGATATGGGCCGTGGTTGAACGTGTACGACTGTGCCGACGCGGTATATAATACGGCCAGTAGGCCGAGAAAACAAAAGACGATTTTTTTCATCGAGATGTTCGTTTAGTGATTTTTCGAATACCAAAAGTACGAAAAAAAGGGATTCGCCGGTCGGATATGGCTCGAAACCGTTCGTTTTTTATTTCCTTTGCAGGAAAATCCGGTTCGCCGGTCAACTGTGCATGAAACAAAATATCTGTATATCCGATTACGATTATCCGCTGCCCGAGGAGCGGATCGCCAAATTTCCGCTGGAACGCCGCGAGCAGTCGAAACTGTTGCTCTGCCGCGACGGACGGGTTTCGGAAGACCGTTTTTTCGAAGTGGGGAAATACCTGCCCGAAGGCAGCCTGTTGGTGTTCAACAATACGAAAGTAATCCGGGCGCGGCTCGTTTTCTATAAGGAAACCGGAGCCCGGATCGAAATATTCTGCCTCGAACCGCATGATCCGGCCGATTACGAGCGGGCGTTCGCCGCCAAAGAAAGTTCCGAGTGGTCGTGCATCGTCGGTAACCTGAAAAAGTGGAAGGACGGCCCGTTGCATATCGATTTCGAACTGAGCGCATGTTCCTGCCGCCTGAGCGCCGAAAAGGTATCCGCCGGGGAGAAGGAACAAATCGTCCGGTTCCGCTGGGATGTCGACTTGTCGTTCGGGCAACTGCTCGAAACGCTCGGGCGGATTCCGATTCCGCCCTATTTGCGCCGCGAAAGCGAGGAACTGGACAACAGCCGCTACCAGACAGTCTATTCGAAGTTCGAGGGATCGGTCGCCGCGCCGACCGCCGGCCTGCATTTTACGCCCGAACTGATCGAATCGCTGCGTCGGGCCGGGCATCCGACCGACGAGGTGACCCTGCACGTCGGGGCCGGCACTTTCCTGCCGGTCAAAACGGACCGCGTGATCGACCACCGGATGCATACCGAGCATTTCGAGTTTTCGGTTTCCACGATCCGGAATCTGATCGCATACGACGGGCGCGTTACCGCGGTGGGAACGACCAGCGTGCGGACGCTCGAATCGCTGGCGGCGCTCGGCTACCGCATTGTCCGCGACGGGGAGCCGGATCCGGAACGAGTCGTCGGGCAATGGGAAATTTACGACATTCCCGACGGGCTGGACGGCCGGGAATTGCTGGCGGCGTTGGCGGACTATATGGAACGGGAGCGGTTGCAGAAGATCAAAACCTCCACGCGGATCATGATTATGCCCGGATACCGGTTTCGGGTCGTGAACAGCCTGATAACCAACTTTCACCAACCGAAGAGCACGCTGTTGCTGTTGGTGTCAGCCTTTATCGGCGAGGATTGGCGCAGGGCGTACCGCTATGCGTTGGACAACGGGTTCCGGTTTTTAAGTTACGGGGACAGTTCGCTGTTGATTCGGTAAAGATGGGGATTTCGTATAAGATAACGGATTGGCTGCCGACTTCGGTCAAAGAGGTTCGGGCGCGCGGGTGGGACGAACTGGATGTGATCTTGTTCTCCGGGGACGCTTATGTCGATCATCCGTCGTTCGGGGCCGCCGTGATCGGCCGGTTGCTGGAGGCCGAAGGACTGCGCGTGGCGATCGTGCCGCAGCCGAACTGGCGGGACGACCTGCGCGATTTTCGCAAGCTGGGCAAGCCGCGGCTGTTTTTCGGCGTGTCGGCCGGAAGCATGGACTCGATGGTCAACCACTATACGGCCAACAAGCGGCTGCGCAGCGACGACGCCTATACGCCCGGCGGAAAGGCCGGTTTCCGGCCCGATTATGCCGTAACGGTTTATACCCGCATTTTAAAACGGCTTTTCCCGGATACGCCGGTCGTGATCGGCGGGATCGAGGCTTCGCTGCGCCGGGCCGCGCATTACGATTACTGGAGCGACTCTCTGAAACCTTCCGTGCTGGTCGACAGCGGGGCCGATCTGCTGACTTACGGCATGGGCGAACGGGTGGTGCTCGACATCGCGCGGGCGATGCACAACGGTTACAACCTGAACCTGCTGCGCAAATTGCGTCAGGTGGCCTTCCTGGCCGACGATAGGTATGTGGATTCGCTCGGCGACGAGGCGTTGAGGCTGCACGGTTTTGAAAAATGTCTGAAAGATAGGCGGGCGTTCGGCGAGAATTTCGTCCGGATCGAAACCGAATCGAATCGGATGGAAGCCCGGACGCTGGTCGAGCCGGTCGGCGACCGTTTCGTCGTGATCAATCCGCCGTATCCGAAACTGTCCGAACAGGAGCTGGACCACAGTTTCGGCCTGCCCTATACCCGCTTGCCGCATCCGCGCTATAACGGCAAAGGCGATATTCCGGCTTACGAGATGATTAAATTTTCGGTGAACCTGCATCGGGGCTGTTTCGGCGGGTGCAGTTTCTGCACGATTTCGGCGCATCAGGGCAAGTTCGTTTCGAGCCGCAGCGAGGAGTCGGTGCTCGACGAAGTGCGGAAACTGACGCGGATGCCGGGTTTCAAAGGATATATTTCCGACCTGGGCGGGCCGTCGGCCAATATGTACCGGATGGGCGGGCGCAACGAAGCGTTGTGCCGCAAATGCAGCCGTCCGTCGTGCATCTATCCGTCGCTGTGCCGCAACCTGAACAACGACCACCGGCCGTTGATGGAACTGTACCGTAAGGTAGACCGGTTGGCCGGAGTCAAAAAATCGTTTATCGGCAGCGGAATACGCTACGATCTGTTCGGCGACAACAACCGGGATTACCTGCGCGAAGTGGTCGTGAACCACGTATCCGGGCGGCTGAAAGTGGCTCCCGAACATACCGAGGACGGCGTGCTGCGGCTGATGCGCAAACCGTCGTTCGCGCTGTTCCGCGACCTGAACGAACGTTTTCAGAAAATATGCCGGGACGAGGGATTGAATTATCAGTTGATCCCCTATTTCATTTCGAGCCATCCGGGGTGTACCGAACGGGATATGCGCAACCTGGCGGCCGAGACGCGGCGGCTGCATTTCCGGCTCGAACAGGTGCAGGACCTGACCCCCACCCCGATGACGCTGTCGTCGGTGATGTTTTACACGGGCGAAAATCCGTACACGGACGAAAAAGTGTATGTCGCGCGTTCGCAGGACGAAAAGCGAAGGCAGAAAAGTTATTTTTTCGGATGGAAAGACCGGCGCGGCGAACGGTAAGTCCGAAAAATCGCCGCGGTCTTTCCCCGTGTCGATTAAAATCGTATCTTTACATGACCGTTGAGAATTGAATTATGGCAAAACGTTACACCCCGAATCCGAACAATGAAGAGGCTGCGGCCGCGCTGACCGATACGGTCGGGTTGATTCCGCCGCAGTCCGTCGAACTGGAAGAGGCCGTGCTCGGCGCCTGATGCTCGAAAAGGACGCCGTGATCGAAATACAGGGGATCATCACTCCCGAAGCTTTTTACAAAGAGGCGCACCAGATCATCTACAAGGCGATCATGGAGCTGTCGATGGAACTCAAACCGATCGACCTGTATACCGTTACCGAAAAACTGAAGCAAACCCGCAAACTGTCTGCAGTGGGCGGTGCGGCCTACCTCGCGCAGTTGACCCAGAAGGTGGGATCGGCGGCGCATATCGAATTTCACAGCAAAATTATCGCCCAGAAGTTCGTCCAGCGCGAGCTGATCCGCGCGGCGACCGAGATACAGAAGAAAGCGTACGACGAGTCGATGGACGTAACCGACCTGATCGACTTGGCCGAAGGCGAGATTTTCAAAGTGTCCGAAGGCCACGTGAAGCGCGACGTGCAGAAGTCGCGCGATATCCTGACTAAAACGCTGCTCGCGATCGAGGAGGCTTCGAAACGCGAGGGCGGGTTTAGCGGCGTGCCGACCGGGTTTACGCACCTTGACCGGCTGACGCTCGGCTGGCAGCCTTCCGACCTGATTATCATTGCGGCGCGCCCGTCGATGGGTAAGACGGCTTTCGTGTTGTCGCTGGCGCGCAACGTGGCGGTCGATTTCGAAAAAGGGGTTGCCTTCTTCTCGCTCGAAATGAGCGCCGAGCAGTTGATGATGCGTCTGATCGTCGGCGAGTCGGGACTCGACTCGCGCGACGTGCGCAACGGACAGTTGACGCCCGAGCAGTGGAAGCATCTCGAATCGTCGATCAAGCCGTTGGCCGGTGCGCCGCTGTTTATCGACGATACGCCGGCCCTGTCGATTTACGAGTTTCGTTCGAAGGTGCGCCGGCTGAAGACGCAGTACGATATCCAACTGGTGATTATCGACTACCTGCAGTTGATGACCGCCGCGGTCGATACGCGCGGCGGAAATCGCGAGCAGGAGGTGGCGATGATTTCGCGTTCGCTGAAGGCGATCGCCAAAGAGCTGAACATCCCGATCATCGCGCTTTCGCAGTTGAACCGTTCGGTCGAGTCGCGCGGCGGCAACAAACGGCCGCAACTGTCCGACCTGCGTGAATCGGGCGCCATCGAGCAGGACGCCGACTTGGTGGCCTTTATCCACCGCCCGGAGTATTACGGGCTGATGACCGACGAGGACGGCACTCCCACGCAGGGCATGGCCGAGATCATCGTCGCCAAGCACCGTAACGGCGCGGTTGATACGATTAAGTTGCGTTTCCGCAAAGAACAGGCGAAATTCATGGATTACGACGATATTTCCGGCGACGGGTTTTCGATGGACAGCAGCATGAATTCCGAATTCGGATCGGCTATCGACGGCGGAAATGCCGGCGGCGGAGCAATGAACGATTTCGGCGGGTATGGCGAATTCGGCGTGCCGTCGGGATCGGCGCCGAACAAGCTCGGCGGTTTCGGCACGCCGCCGGACGATGAGAATCCGCCGTTCTAAACGAGAAAAGGATTTGATTTTTGAATAACCGCTTCGGATCTGTCCGGGGCGCGTAGCAACGCAACAGACTGTTATGTTCGTTAAGAGTTACGGAAGCGCCGTTGTCGGCATCGAGGCGATCACGGTCGCCGTCGAGGTGAATATCTCGGCGGGGATCGGACTCTACATGGTCGGACTGCCGGACAATGCGGTGCGCGAAAGCCAGGAACGTATCCGGGCCGCTTTCGAAAACTGTTCGTACAAGATGAGCGGTCGGAAGGTGATCGTCAACCTTGCCCCGGCCGATATCCGCAAAGAAGGGTCGGCTTACGATCTGCCGATCGCGGTGGCTGTTTTGGCGGCTACCGAACAGGTGGATTCGGCTCCGCTGGCTCGTTATGTGCTGATGGGCGAGTTGTCGCTGGACGGTTCGCTGTTGCCGGTACGGGGCGCGTTGCCGATCGCCATACAGGCGCAGAAAGAGGGATTTAAAGGGGTTATCCTGCCGAAACAGAATGCGGCGGAGGCGGCGGTCGTCGGATCGCTGGAGGTTTACGGAGCCGGTCATCTGCGCGAGGTGGTCGGATTCCTGTGCGGGGAGCATACCCTTTCGCGGACAACGGTCGATCTCGAAGGACGATTCCGGGAAAATGCCGAACGGTTCGACGTCGATTTCGGCGACGTCCGGGGGCTGGCGCATGTGAAACGGGCGCTGGAGATCGCGGCGGCCGGCGGGCACAACGTACTGATGATCGGGCCTCCGGGGTCGGGCAAAACGATGCTGGCGCGGCGTATGCCGTCGATTATGCCGCCGATGACGTTGCAGGAGGCGCTCGAAACCACGAAGATACATTCGGTAGCCGGGAAGCTCGGCGCCGAAACGGGTCTGTTGGTGACGCGGCCTTTCCGGTCGCCGCATCATCTGACTTCTCAGGCCGCTCTGGTCGGCGGCGGAACGTCGCCCCAGCCCGGCGAAATATCGCTGGCCCACAATGGAATCCTGTTCGCCGACGAACTGCCCGAGTTCGGACGCAGCCTGTTGGAGACGCTGCGTCAGCCGATGGAAGATAAAGTAATCACGGTCTCCCGTTCGAAATACACGGTGCAGTATCCGGCCAATTTCATGCTGGTCGCTTCGATGAACCCGTGTCCGTGCGGTTATTATAACCATCCGACCAAAGCGTGCGTCTGTTCGCATGGGGCGGTATCCAAATACCTGAACCGGATTTCGGGGCCTATGCTCGACCGGATCGACCTGCACATTGAGGTGATTCCTGTGGATTTTTCGGAGTTGTCGCAACCGGGGGCTGCGGAGAGCAGCGCCGCAATCCGCAGCCGCGTGGTGGCTGCACGGCAGGTTCAGACCGAACGTTTCGCCGGAACACCGGTATATACCAACGTCATGATGAACAGCCGTCAGTTGCGGGAATTCTGTCCGCTTTCGGCCGAATCGAGCGCTTTGTTACGCAAGGCGATGGAACGTTTCAACCTGTCGGCGCGGGCCTACGACCGGATTCTCAAGGTTTCGCGGACGATCGCCGATCTGGCAGGAGGCGGGCGGATCGAACCGGCGCATATCGCCGAGGCGATCGGTTACCGGACGCTTGACCGCGATACGTGGGGCGCTTAAAAACCGACGGACGCGATGCAACTTTCCGATAAAATCGACATAACGCCTTTTGCGAGGATACTTCCGTTTTTCGCGGCGGGTATTCTCGCTTTCCGGTATGTGACCGCCCCCGACTGGCTGATCGTCGCGGCCGCCGTTATCGGCTATGCCGTCGCATGGCGGCAGCGTAAAGGTTCCTGCCGGTGGTGGACGGTGGCTGTCGCGCTCTTCTTTTCGGGGATACTGGTTACGGCCGTGAGCGCCCGGAAGGAAGCGATGCCGCGCGGCGAAAGGCTGGCTATGGTGCTCGAAGTCGGACAGAATCCGGTTTCGAACGGCCGGTGGCGGCAGACCGTGGCTCGTGTGGGGGCATACCGGCCGCTGGACTCTGCCGGGAGCGGTTGGCGGGGCGTCGATGAAAAAGTCGAATTGCGGGTCGATACGGCGGAACGGATCGCCGTGGGCGAGCAATTGTACGTGGTGGGCTACCTGAATCCCGTAGATACGGCCGGGAGTCGCTACGGGACGCTAATGCGCAGCCGCGGAATCGGCGCGCGCGTCTATGTGCGCGGGGATCAGGTGATTTCGCGCCTGCCAGGGAACGGGCGCCGGGCGACCCGTTATGCGGCGGCGCTGCAACGGTGGGCGGTCGAACGTATCCACCGGCTGCATGTCGGCGAGAGGGAACAGGAATTGCTGTCGGCTCTGATCGCAGGGGATAAACGGAACCTTGACCGCAGGCTGAAAGCGGACTATTCGAAAACCGGCGTGGCGCATATTCTGGCCGTGTCGGGACTGCATATGGGATTCGTGCTGGTGATTGCCAACCTGCTGTTCGGTTGGACGGTGCTGCTGCGGTACGGTCATGTGGCGAAAAACGTACTGGTCATATCGGCGTTGTGGTTTTATGCCGTGATGGCGGGGCTGTCGCCGTCTGCTGTGCGGGCGGCGCTGATGCTTTCCGCCGCACAGTTGGCCCTGGCCTGTTCGGTTCCGGGAAACGGTTACAACGTCGTGCTCGGCGCGGCGACGCTGATGCTCGCCGCCAATCCGTTCTATCTTTACGACCTCAGTTTCCAGTTGTCGTTTATGGCCGTGCTGTCGATCCTGTTTTTCTATCCGCGACTGTATCGCAGAAAACTATGCCGCAACCGGATCGCCGATGCGGTGTGCAGTTCGGTGCTGCTCGGCGCGGCGGCGCAGATCGGGACGCTTCCGCTGGTCGCCTGGAATTTCGGGAATGTGCCTATAATTTCGCTGATCATTAATCCGTTGGTTATCCTGACGGCCTTTTTGTCCGTTTTTACGGGGATTTTGTGGGTGCTTTTCGCTTTTCCCGGACTCAGCGCGGTCTTCAGCGCAGTAGCGGGTGCTTTGTTGCAGGCGCAGAACGGGATCGTAACGTGGGCCGCCGGCACGCCCGTCGCTTCGGTTTCGGGCGTGCGCTTCGACGGGTACGGCGCGGCGGCCGCTTATGTCGTATTGGCGGCGTTGGCCGTCGGGTTGAAATGGCGGGAGGATTCTCGCAAAGAATATTTCGGGGGAGTCGCCCGTTGAATTTGGAACGAATGATCGAACATGACGCACGAAGAAGTTGATTGGTTGTTGCGGGAAGAGTCCCGGCAAACGGTTTTGAAATATCTGGACGAGCGGCCGGAACGACTCGCGCTGCGGCTGGGCGGCGGCGGAGCGTTGCTGGCCACCCAGTTGAAATATTTACAGCGTGCCCGGACCAAACTCCCGTCCTATTACCGGGCCCGCTGTATTTTGCCGCCGCTGGCGTTCGAGCAGGCCAGCAGCGAGGCGGTCGCCGCCGAAAAACGGTACGGAGGTGCGCTCTGCATCGATCTGACCTGCGGTCTGGGCGTCGATTCGGCCCATTTTTCGAAAAGTTTCGACCGGGTGATCGCCGTCGAACGCGATCCGGTTACGGCCCGGGTCGCCGCCGTGAATTTTTCGCTGCTGGGGATTTCGAACATAGAGGTGGTGAACGACTCCGCCGAACATTTCATAGAGTCGTTTTCCGGGACGGCCGATCTGGTGTATGCGGATCCGGCGCGGCGCGGCGAAGGGAACCGGAAAGTGTTCCGGTTCGAGGAGTGTTCTCCGGACATCGTCTCGCTATTGCCGGCGATCCGGGAGAAAACGCGCCGGGTCGTGGTCAAGGCGTCGCCGTTGTTCGACATAGACGAGGCGTTCCGACTGTTCGGCGACCGCATAACCGTCGATATCGTTTCCCGGCAGGGCGAGTGCAAAGAGGTGTTGATCGATGTTCCTTCGGCGCCGGACGCGCCGGCCGGAAGCGTCCGGGCGGTCGCGGCCGGCTGCGGTTCGCTCGTATTCGGACGGGGGGACGGCGAGCCGGCGCAGACGTCGGATTTCGAGCCGCCGTACGGGTATCTGTTGGTGCCGGACGTGTCGCTTTGCAAGGCCCGTCTGGTACGGAGATACGCTGCCCGGATCGGATGCTACGCCGTATCGCAGAGCGGTTACTGCCTGTCGCGGCAGGCGCCCGACCGGTTCTTCGGCCGGGTCTACCCGATCCGCGAGATGGCATTCTATCAGCCGAAAAAGCTGAAACAAGCCCTGAAAGCGGCGGGAATTTCCCGCTGCAATCTACTGAAAAAAGAGTTTCCGTTCGATGCCGAAAGAATTGCCCGCGCGCTGGGCATCCGTCAGGGCGGGGACGATTCTTTCGCTTTTACCCGGATCGAAGGAAAATTGTACGCCCTGATGCTCGGGGAGGAAATCCCATCAAAAAGATGACCGACGATGCGGAAGACCGTTAAATCCCCCACTGTTTTTCAGTCCCTTATTCCGGTCGCCGTACTGATCGTGCTGATCGGGCTTAACGTGACGCTGCTGGGCGACGAGACCCTCGCGGGAGCCAATCAGATGTCGCTGCTGATCGCTTCGGGCGTTACGGCCTGCATCGCGATTCGCAACGGGAAAACGTGGGGGGATATTCTGGAAGGAATCGTGCGGACGCTGACCGGAGCCATTCCGGCGATCTTGATTCTGCTGATGATCGGGGTGCTCTCCGGAACGTGGATGCTCAGCGGAATTATTCCCGCGATGATCCATTACGGGCTGTATGTGCTGCGTCCCGAATACTTCCTGCCGGCTACGGTGGTCATTTCGGCGCTGATTTCGCTGGCTACGGGCAGTTCGTGGTCGACGGTGCACCGTCGGGGTGGCGTTGCTGGGAATCGGACGGACGCTCGGGTTCGGAGACCCGGTGATCGCCGGAGCCATCATTTCGGGGGCATATTTCGGCGACAAGGTTTCTCCGCTGAGCGATACGACCAACCTCGCCGCGGCGATCGCCGGAACGAATCTCTTCACGCATATCCGTTACATGCTGTACACGACTCTGCCCACGATCTTCGTAACGCTGATTATTTTTACGATACTGTCGATCGGCGGCGGTAAAATTGCAGCGGATGTTTCGGTAGCCGATACGCAGCGGATGATTACGGATTATTATTACATTTCTCCGGTGCTGTTTCTCGTGCCGTTGGCGGCGGTGGCGATGATCGTGTTCAAAATGCCTCCGGTGCCGGTGCTTTTCGTCGGCAGCCTGCTCGGCGGCGTGATGGCGGTCGTATGCCAGCCGGAACTGATCGGTTCGCTCAGCGGCGACGGGACGTTGACGGCCGGGGGCGCTTACCGTGTCGTCAGCCGGGCGATGTACGGGACGGTATCGCCGGAAACGGGCGATCCGATGGTCGATTCGCTGTTTACGTCGAGGGGAATGGCCGGGATGCTGAATACCGTCTGGCTGATTATCACGGCGATGATTTTCGGCGGCGTGATGGAGGCCGGACAGTTTTTGGAGCGGATCACGACGGCGCTCATCCGCCGCGTACGTTCGACCGGAGGACTCGTGAGCGCGACGGCGGGAACCTGCGTACTGTTCAATTCGACCGCATCCGACCAGTACCTCGCCATCGTGATCCCCGGCAAAATTTTCGGCAGCGCGTACCGGCGCAAAGGGCTGGCTCCCGAAGTGCTGAGCCGGACGCTGGAAGACGCCGGTACGGCCACCTCGGTGCTGATCCCGTGGAATACCTGCGGCGCGACGCAGGCCGGCGTGCTGAACGTGGCGACGGTCGCTTACCTGCCCTACGCTTTTTTTTGTTACATCAGTCCGCTGATGTCGATCCTGTTCGCCTGGCTGGGTTTGCGTATCCGCAGAATCCCGCCGCAGGGCGCTTTGCCGGAAACGGAAAATCGAAATAAATAGTTACCTTTGTTACACGGCCAAGGAAGCGAAAATATGATTAGGAAAATCATTCAGTATATCACGCACGACATCTGGGTAAAGAAAGAACACGAATACAAGTCCCGGAAAATGCGTTGGGCGGTGCGCCAGTTCAAAGTGTTCATCTTTACGGCGCAGGGCTTCGGGCAGCACGGGATTCTGGTGCGCTCGGCCGCGCTGACTTTCTATACGCTGATGTCGATCGTTCCGGTCGCCGCGCTCGTATTCGGGATCGCCAAGGGGTTCGGACTCGAAACACGCCTGAACGAGTATCTTTACAACCAGTTCCCGCAGTATACCGTCGTGATCGACCAGGTGATCGCATTCGCCAACGCGATGTTGCTGCGTACCAAGGGCGGACTGATCGCTTCGGTGGGTTTGGTCGTGCTGTTCTGGGCCGTGCTGAAAGTATTCGGGAACATCGAAAGCGCTTTCAACAACATTTGGGAAGTGCGCCGTTCGCGCAGTTTCGCACGCAAATTCAGCGATTATACGACCGTGATCGTCGTAACGCCGATCCTGTGGATCATCTCCAGCAGTATCGGGCTGCAGATACAAAAACATCTAATGCACCTTACTTCGTCGCCCGTGGTCAGCGTATTCCTCGGACTCGCTTCGCTGGTGATGATCTGGCTGATGTTCGCATTCGTCTATCTGGTGATGCCGAATACGAAAGTGAAGCTGCGCAGCGCCGTTTCGGCCGGGGTGATTGCCGGGACGATCTTTCAGTTGTTCCAGATCGCCTATATTTTCATTCAGTCGCGACTGACCAGTTATAATGCGATATACGGCAGTTTTGCCGCCGTGCCGTTGTTCCTGATTTGGTTGCAGAGCAGTTGGCAGATCGTGCTGTTCGGCGCCGAGCTGTCGTTCGCCTACCAGAACATCCGGAAGTTCGAGTTCGAAAAGATCGCCAAGGAGATGAGTTACGAGTACCGCAAGAAGGCGCTGCTCGTGGTGATGCACCAGATTATCGCGCATTTTCTCGCGCGCGACGGAGCCGTATCGTCCGAAACGGTGGCTCAGGATCTGAACCTGCCGGTGCGCATCGTGCGGGATGCCGTTTTCGACCTCGAAAAGGCTGGGCTGATCGTGTCGACGGTCAGTAAAGAAGATAAGGTCAACCTGTACGTGCCGGCCCGCGACGTGCATACGCTGCGGGTCTGCGACGTGATCCAGCAGGTCGAGGCGAGCGGAATGGCGTCGCTCGATTTGCAGCAGAGTCCCGAGTTCCGGCAGATCGACGCGATCGTGAACCGGCTGAACCTGACGGTCAGTCGCAGCGCGGACAATGTTTTACTGATGGATGTACGAACGGAATAAAGATATTTACAGCCGGAACGGAGTGAAAAGAGTCGTTATCATAGGAAGCGGAAACGTGGCCGAGGCGCTGGCGAAAGCGATCGGAGCCAGTCGTTACGAATTGGTGCAGATCTATGCCCGCAACCGGGAACGCGGGCAGGCGATTGCCCGGGCGGTTCGTTGCGCCTGCGCCGACGATCCGAAGCGAATCGCCGAAGCGGATATCTACCTGATGGCGGTCAGCGACCGCGCCGTACCGAAATTGTCCGAGAGTTTCGACTTCGGGGATGCGGTCGTCGCGCATACGGCCGGCAGCGTCGCGCTCGGAGAACTGGCCCCCCGCATCCGGAACAAAGGGGTCTTTTATCCGTTGCAGACTTTTACGGCGGGGCGCAGTCTCGAACTGAGCGACGTTCCTCTTTTTATCGAGGGAAACAACGATTTTACGGTCGATGCGCTGGCCGGACTGGCCGGGGCGCTGAGTACGCGGGTGCGGATCGCCGATTCGCGGCAGCGGATGCGACTTCATCTGGCGGCCGTGTTCGCCTGCAATTTCGCCAACCACATGTTCGCCGTCGGGCAGCAGTTATTGCAGGAGTACGGCCTGCCCGCCGACCTGATCAAGCCGCTGATCCGGGAAACGGTCGCCAAGGCGCTCGACAGCCCGTCGGCTGCGGCCGTACAGACCGGCCCTGCGCGCCGCAACGACTACCGTACCCGGCACAAGCACATCGAAATGCTGCACAATCATCCCGAACTACAAAACCTTTATAAAAACATAAGCCTTAATATATGGGAAACTTCAAAGAAGATATAGCGCGCGTCCGGGTTTTCGTATTCGATGTGGACGGGGTGCTGACCGACGGCGGGATTTCCGTCACTCCGGAAGGGGATTTCATCCGCAAGTACAATTCGAAAGACGGTTATGCGCTGTCGCTGGCATTGAAAAAGGGCTATCACATAGCGATCATTACCGGCGGCAAGGGGAACAGCCTGAAGGTGCGTTTCGACATGCTCGGCGTCGATCACGTTTATATGGATTGCCACGAAAAGCTGAAGGCTCTGAAAGAACTTTGCGACGAATTGGACGTCTCCGCCGACGAGATTCTTTACATGGGGGACGACGTGCCCGATCTGGAGCCGATGCGGCATGTCGGTATGCCGGTTTGTCCGGCCGACGCCGTGGCGGAGATCGTCAATGCATCGCGTTACGTGTCGCAGTTCGGCGGCGGGCAGGGATGCGTGCGGGATGTGGTCGAGCAGGTGATGCGGGCCCGCGGCGATTGGTACAAGGAGGGCGACGCGCCGATCCGGGTCGCTTCGCGTTAAGGCGGGTTCGATTTTAGAAATTTTAATTCCGAAAAAATGAAATATTTTGTATTGATGTTTTTGTCGTGCTGCATGTCGTGCCTGACGGTAAACGCCCAGTGGTCGCTGAAAGACGTTTTGAACAAGGAAACGGTCGGAAATCTGGCGGGTTCGCTGATTTCGTCGAAAGTCACGGCGGCCGATCTGGCCGGGACATGGGCGTATTCGAAACCCGCCTGCGAGCTGGAGAGCGACGATGCGGCGAAAAAAGTGGGCGGAAGTCTCGTCTCTTCGCAAATCGAAGCGAAACTCGCGGAGTTGTATGCAAAAGCGGGCATCTCGGCCGACCGGTTTTCGGTGACGTTCAATACCGACAGCAGTTTTGTCTGCCAACTGAAGAACCGCAGTATCGGGGGAACCTTTTCTGTGGACGGCGAGACCGGGCAGATCAGTCTGAAATACGGAGCCGTGGAAGGGCTTGCCGGCGCCGGTTCTTTGAACCTTTACGTCCGCAAGACGGGCGACCGTATTCGGCTGCTTTTCAAGGCTGACAAGTTGCTGGAAATCGTTTCTGCGGTCGCTAATATGACCCAGAACGCCACGGTGAACGCAATCGGCAAGGTGGCGTCGGCTTATGACGGTATGCTGCTCGGCTGCGAGCTGACTCCCAAGGAGTAAAACGGTTCCCGCCGGGTCAAAAATCCGACAGCGGATGGTGCGATTCGACGTTGTCGCGTAGGTTTTCGCGATCGAGATGGGTGTATATTTCGGTCGTCAGGATCGATTCGTGCCCGAGCATCTCCTGTACCTGGCGGATGCTCGCCCCTCCTTCGAGCAGGTGCGTGGCGAATGAGTGACGGAATGTGTGCGGACTGATCGTCTTGGCGATCCCGGCGGCTTTCGCCGCTTCGCGGATGATGTGGAAGATCATAACGCGGGTCAGCCCCCTACCCTTGTTGTTCAGAAACAGCGTGTCGGCCGAACGCGGGTCGGTTTCCTGCCTGGCGCGCTGTTCGAGGTAACAGCCGATCAGCCGGACGGCCTGTCGGCTGACCGGCACGAGCCGTTGTTTGTCCCCTTTCCCGATCACGCGGATGAATCCGTCGTCGAAAAACAGGTCGCTGATTCGCAGCGATATCAGTTCGGAAACCCGCAGGCCGCAACTGTACAGCGTTTCGATCATCGCCTTGTTGCGGTGTCCGAAACGGCTGCTCAGGTCGATCGTATCCAGAATGGCTTGGATCTCCGCGACCGAAAGGACATCGGGCAACTTGCGTCCCGTTTTCGGCGGGTCGATGAATTCGGTGGGCAGGTTTTCGATCCGGTCGTTGATCAGCAGGTAGTTGAAAAAACTTTTCACCCCGCTCAGAATCCGTGCCTGCGTCGTCTTTTTCACGCCTTTGTCGTACAAGTATGCCAAAAACGATTCGATGTGCTGCTCGCGCACCTGTTCCGGCCCGATACCGAATTCGCTGTCCATATAGCCGGCCATTTGCCGCAGATCCCGCAGGTAGGCCTCGGCCGTATTGTCCGAAAGTTTTTTTTCCAGTTTGATATAAAAGGTGTAATCTTTCAACTCTTTATCCCAATCTCGCATGACCTGTGCTTATTTTCAGTCAAAATTACTATTTTTGTAAAATAATCAAGTTTTTTGAAAGAAACAAAGTACGGGGAAAGCTGGTATCGGTTTTGCAGATTCCGAAGAAACCGGTTGAATCGTTAGAGCGCATGAAATATACCGAATTTGTAATCGAGGCCGCCACCGAGTCGCAACGGGAGATGTTGATCGCCGAATTGAGCGACTATCCGTTCGACGGCTTCACCGAAGAGGAGGATTGTTTGAAGGCCTATATTCCCGAGGCGGATTTTCGGATGTGGAGATCCGCGATCGAGGAGTCGCTCGAACGCAATCGCTGCCGGTATACGGCGGCGGAAGTTCCCGACCGGAACTGGAATACCGTCTGGGAATCCAATTTCGAGCCGATCGACGTCGAAGGACGTTGCCGGATACGCGCTCCTTTCCATTCGAAAAATCCCGCTTGCGAGTACGATGTGGAGATTATGCCGAAAATGTCGTTCGGCACGGGTCATCATGCGACTACCTATCTGATGGCGGCCGAAATTATGGATGTCGATTTTGCCGGAAAATCGGGACTGGATATGGGAAGCGGCACCGGGGTGCTTTCCATTCTGGCCGTGAAACGGGGAGCCGTACGGGTCGATGCCGTCGATATCGACGAGTGGGCATATCGCAACGGGACCGAGAATATAAAGGCCAACGGAATGGAAGGACGGATCGTCCCGTTGCAGGGCGACGCGTCTTTGCTGGCCGGGAAACGTTACGATTTCGTGCTGGCCAATATTAACCGCAACATTCTGCTGGCGGATATGCCGGCTTATGCGGCGACGCTGACGCCGGGAGGAATGCTGCTGGTGAGCGGTATCCTCGAAGCCGATATTTCGGCTATCGAAAGCCGGGCGGCGGCGTGCGGGCTGGATGCCGACGGCGTGCGCAGGCGCAACGGTTGGGCGGCGGTGCGTTTTGTCAAGAATCGTATTACACCTGATAAAATCAATTGATTACTAATTAAAAATTATGCGATCATGAAAAAAATTGTTGTTGCAGTTGTCGCCATGCTGGCGATCGGAACCTCTTCGTTTGCACAGGGATTCGGCTGGGGTGTCAAGGCCGGTCTGAACGTTTCGGGAATGAATAATACCGGACTCGATTCGAAGACCGGACTCACGGCCGGCGTATTCGTCGACTACCGGTTCAACGATTGGATCGGGATGTCTGCCGACCTGCTCTTCTCGCGCGAAGGCGCTATGCTGAAAAGCGGCGGAGACAAGTACATCGCCAAGACCAACTACCTGAATTTGCCGATCCTGGCCAAATTCTACGTGCTCGACCAACTGGCATTCAACATCGGTATCCAGCCGGGCGTGCTGTTGTCCGGCAAAGATAAGGTCAAAGAGAGCGGCGAAGAGACGGCTTTCACGACGACCAATAACTATAAGTCGTTCGATTTCGCATTCCCCGTGGGCGTAAGCTATGAATTTTTCAATAAGCTGATTCTGGACGCCCGTTACAACATCGGTGTGGCGAACATTTCCGCCGGCAAAGGAGGGAAAGTTCATAACAACGTGTTCGCCCTTACGCTCGGTTACCGTTTCTAACCGGACGTGTCCGGCTATGTGGTCGGAGCGTATGAAAATAAAAACCCATCTTCCGTGAAGGAAGATGGGTTTTTGCTTTTTTTGAAGGTTATTTGGATTTTTTCGCGCCGCTTTCGAGGATGCTGACGATCGAGAAAAGCGTAAAGCAGATCGCTCCGAGACCGACGATTACCCGGGCGGGAACGAAAAATTTCTCTTTGTAAACAGCTTCTTCGAACAGAAACGAAGCGAGGAACAGGCAGATCAAGGCCGTCAGTACCGGGATCAGCGGGATACGCGCGGCCAGCGGAAATTCGGCTTTCCATATTTTAACCAGCAAGATGACCTTGCTGGAAATGCTGTAACAAACCAGGCCCAGGCCGATCAGGACGAATCCGACGAAGTCGCGGGTTTGGCCGTAATAGACGAAGATCACGATCAGTCCCCAGATCGTGGCGATCGTGCCCATGATCAGCACCAGTCTCGGCCAGATCTTTTTTTCCCGGTCCGCATAGACGTTCCTCTCCTGGCGGACGATGCTGGCGACCAATGCGATCAGCGAGGTGCAGATACAGGCGATACCCCCCATCACGCTTCCGGCTACGAAATGAGGCGTGCTGCCTCCGGCCAGCAGAACGATCGTCCAGGCCCAGGCCAGCGCCGCGAAGAATGCGGCGATCGATTCGAAAATCAGCTCCTGCTGTTGGGTAAATCCTTTGGCGTTGATCTCGCGGCTCGGCGAAGTGCTGTTTTCGGGGATCAGCGAGAAACGCGTGGATACGGTGGCCGCCGTCGCGACGCATCCGGTGATTAACCCCAGTCCGCAGACGATGTGCCCCGCCACGAAAAATTCGGCGACTTCGGTGTCTTTGAAAATCGCGATGCCGCAGATGAACGTGGCGAGGGCTACGGAGTATCCGAGAATCGGCAGAAAATACTTGGCGAACGGATTGTACGTGTGGATGATCTGGCGGATGATCGTGACGGCCGTCGCAAACAGTGCGATGCAGATCGATCCGAGGAAGAAAACGACCGGACCGGCGATCATCCGCGAAGAGTCGTCGCCCCACAGGTAGATGTAGCCGCCGTAAAAAAAGCAAAACAGGGCCATTACAAGCGGTATGGCTCTGAACAATACGCTGATTCCGTAATTCATATGTCTTGTTTTAATGGTTGAACATTGCCGGTTTTCATTCAAAAACTGCGCCCCGTTGTTTTTTTATAAAAAAGAGAAGATTATTTTGCGGATATTCGATTTATCGTTACATTTAACGTATTGCTATCTTTATTTATTCGGACGTACCGCACGACCTGCGGCGTAAAGAAGGAAATGATCGGGTATGGATTTTAAATCGAAAAAATGAAAAAGTTGGTTTTACTGTACGGAGCCCTTGCGCTGCTCGCGCTGGGCGTTCGGGCGCAGACGCCGGAGTATACGGCGAAAATGACGAGAATGCTGGAACTTTCGGGTTCCGATGCGGTTATGAAAGAACTGCCGAAACAGATGATCGGCATGATGAAGCAGCAGGTGCCCGCAATGCCGGATTCCGTTTCGCGGCAGATCGAGGATCTGATGGCGGAATACTT
The DNA here is from genome assembly GCF_003477565.1 of Alistipes sp. AF48-12. NCBI lineage: Bacteria > Pseudomonadati > Bacteroidota > Bacteroidia > Bacteroidales > Rikenellaceae > Alistipes > Alistipes sp. AF48-12. The sequence continues at coordinate 152,645 of NZ_QUDJ01000004.1, read as the reverse complement.
TCCGAAGATGCTCGAAATGATGACCCCGATCTACGCCAAGTATTACACCGAGGAGGATCTGGACGGACTGATCGCGTTTTACGAAAGCCCGCTGGGGAAGAAAATGGCTTCGACGCAACCGTTGATTTTAAAGGAGGTGATGGGCGTGGTGCCGCAGTGGGCCGCCGAATTCGGCAGTAAAATGTCAGAGATCGTAAAATCGGCCAAAATACAGACGCAGCCGTAATCGGACGGGCCGTCGTGCTACCGGGCGGCCGCTCCAAATGGGGCGGTCGCCTCGTTTCGGAAAGAGACGTCATCTGGATGAACTGCATCGGGTGCCGACGCGGAACCTGTCGATGAAAAAGGGGCGTTGGTCGATGGAAATGCGGGATATTTATATTTCATTTGCCGTACGGATCGGATAAAATTATGTTTGCATTGAGAAATCTCATAATGCAAACCGAATATGATAAACAGATTTAAACCGATTCCGGCCCTTTGTCTCCTGCTGTTCGCGGGACAGGCGGCGTGGGCCCAGTCGCCGGGAGGATGGTCGCTCCGCAAATGCATCGACTATGCGCGGGAAAACAATATCCAGGTACATTCGACTCAAGTGACCCAGCAGAGTTCACAGGAAGACCTGGCGGAAGCCAAGGCTAAGCGGGTGCCTTCGCTGGATTTCTCGACGTCGCAGAATTACGTCAATCAGAAAAGCGAAAAGACGGACGGGAATTTCGAAGCTAACGGAACCTATTCCGGAAATTATGCGTTGAAGACCGGCATCACCATCTACAACGGGAGCAAGCTGACCAATTCGCTGCGGCAACAAGAGGTGATCAACAAAAGCCGGCAGTTCCAGGTCGATATGGCTCGGAACGACATTGAGATTGCCGTGACGCAGGCCTATCTGAACATCCTGTACGCCAATGAAAACGTGAAGATCAGCCGACAGACCGTCGAGTCGTCCGCCGCGCAGTTGGAGCGTTCGAAGGCGTTGCTGGAAGCCGGCTCGATCGCTCCGAGCGATTATGCCCAGATGGAGTCGCAGTACAGCAGCGACAAATATCAACTGACGGTTAGCCAAACATCGCTGGATCAGAATATTCTGACTCTGAAACAGTTGCTCGAACTGGGATTGGACGAATCTTTCGACGTGCAGTTTCCCGACCTGAGCAGCGAGGACGTGCTGGCCGAAGTGCCGGCGCTGGACCGGGTGTACCGGCGGGCGTTGGAGGTGATGCCTCAGGTCGAAAACAGCCGTTTGAACGTGGAGTCGGCCCAGTTGGGCGAGAAGATCGCTGCCGGAGACGGACTGCCGAGCCTGACGGCCAGCGCATCGATCGGTACAGGGAATATTTCGGGAACGAACTACTCTTTCTACAATCAGTTGAATAACAAGTTGAATGAGAATGTGGGCATTACGCTCAGCGTTCCCATTTTCAACAATCGCAAGGCGAAGTCGTCGATCGCACGGTCGCGTTTGCAAACCCGTCAGGCCGAACTCGATTACCAGAGCATGGAAAAGGATCTGCTGAAAGACGTCGAGTCGCTGTACCAGGATGCCGTTTCGGCGCAGAGCCGCTACCTGGCTGCCAACGACAAAGTAAAATCGGCCGAAACCAGTTACGGTTTGGTGCTGGCTCAATTCAACGAAGGGATGAAAAATACGGTCGAACTGCTGACCGAGAAGAACAACTACCTGTCGGCGCAGCAGGAACAGATCCAGGCCAAGTATCAGGCCGTGCTGTCGATCAAACTGCTGAACTTCTACCAGAACGAACCGATTACGCTGTAAACAATCAAAAAAATATAATTCATGAAAACATTGAAGAAAATAGGAATCGCCATCGTCGTAATCGCCGTACTGGCTGTGGCTGCATTCCTGATCCTGCGCAAAAGCGAAAAGCCGCAGATGAAATACAAAACGGCGGAAATACACCGGGGATCGATCGTGAATACCGTTACCGCGACGGGTACCATCGAACCGATCGTCCAGGTGGAGGTAGGTACGCAGGTGTCGGGCATCATCAATCATATTTATGTGGATTACAACTCGGTGGTGAAAAAAGGCGAGGTGATCGCCGAATTGGACAAAACGACGTTGGAGGCGGATTTGGCGTCCAGTTCCGCGACTTTGCAGTCCAATAAGACGGAATACGAATATCAGGAGAAAAACTTTCTGCGAATCAAAGGGCTGCACGAAAAGAAGATGGTCAGCGATACCGATTACGAGACGGCCGAATACCAATACAATAAAGCGAAAAGCAGTTATGAAAAATCGCAGTCGGATATTACCAAGGCGCGGCAGAATCTGGAGTATGCGACGATCTATTCGCCGATCGACGGCGTGGTGATCGACCGTGCGGTCGAAGAAGGGCAGACCGTTGCCGCCAGCTTCAACACCCCTACCCTGTTTACGATCGCCAACGATTTGCGCCAGATGCGCGTGATCGCCGACGTGGACGAGGCCGACATCGGAGGCGTGGTCGAGGGGCAGCAGGCGACGTTCACCGTCGATGCCTTTCCGGAGGATGTTTTCAAAGGATCGGTAACGCAGGTGCGTCTGCAGCCGACCACCGAGTCGAATGTGGTTACCTATGAAGTGGTTGTCGACGCTCCGAATCCGGATCTGAAGCTAAAGCCGGGACTGACGGCCAACCTGACGATCTATACGATGCAGAAGGATAGTGTGTTGTTGGTGCCTTTGAAAGCGTTGCGTTTCCAGCCGGAGAATGCCCCGGAACCGGTCGCAGATTCGGCCAATCCGCGTGCGCGGGTTTTATGGACGCAGTCGCCGCAGGGATTGCAGCCGGTAAATGTCACGACCGGCGACAACGACGGGATTTTTGCTGAAATAACGGGCGATATCAAAGAGGGCGACAAAGTAGTTACCGGCGTGGATATCGGAGTGGCGTCGATTTCGGACGGACAGGGCGAAGCGAATCCGTTTATGCCGTCTCCTCCGGGGGCGCGTAAGAATGCGAAAAAATAGATTTTCCTACTTATAAGGATTTGATCATGGAAAAGTATATTATACGGGTCGAGAACCTCCGCAGGGATTTCGTCGTGGGCGGTGAAACGGTGCATGCGTTGCGCGGGGTGTCGTTCAGCATCCGGGAAGGGGAATTCGTTACGATCATGGGAACCAGCGGCTCCGGCAAGTCGACGCTGTTGAACCTGCTCGGGTGTCTGGATACGGCGACCGCGGGCGAATACTACCTGGACGGGATTTCGGTGCGCGAGATGAGTCGTAACGACCGCGCTACGTTGCGTAACCGTAAGATCGGCTTCGTATTCCAGTCCTACAACCTGTTGCCGAAGACGACGGCGCTCGAAAACGTCGAACTGCCGTTGTTCTACAATCCGTCGGTTTCGGCGCGCGATCGCAAAGAACGTTCTATCAATGCTTTGCATGAAGTGGGACTTGCCGACCGAATTCATCACCGGTCGAACCAGATGTCCGGCGGCCAGCAGCAGCGGGTGGCCATCGCGCGGGCCCTGGTGAACGATCCGGTGATGATTCTGGCCGACGAGGCGACGGGTAACCTCGATACGCGGACGTCGTTCGAGATCCTGACGCTTTTTCAAAAGCTGCACAGGGAAGGGCGTACGATCGTTTTCGTAACGCACAATCCGGAGATCGCCGAGTTCTGCAGCCGCAACATCGTGCTGCGCGACGGGCGGATCGTCGAGGACGTGCAGAATACGCAAGTCCGTTCCGCCAAAGAAGTACTCGATTCGCTGCCGCAGGACAGCGGCCAATAAAACGGGGATTATGAATTACAAGAATCTGATAAAAATTGCGCTGAAAGCGCTTTCGAACAATAAGTTCAGGGGCTTTTTGACGATGCTCGGGATCATCATCGGCGTCGCGTCGGTGATCGCGATGCTGGCCATCGGTCAGGGGTCGAAACGCAGTATTCGGGAGCAGATTTCCGAAATGGGATCGAACATGATCATGGTACATCCGGGAGCCGGCCGTTTCGGCGGCGTACGTCAGAGCGCCAGTAGTATGCAGACGCTGAAAATGGAGGATTACCAGACCATTATTCACGAGGCTTCCTATATCAGCGCCTGCTCGCCGGTGGTGAACAGCAGCGGACAGGTCGTCAACGGGGCCAACAACGCCCCTACTTCGGTCTACGGCATCAACCAGGACTATATGGAGATTCGAAAATATTCGGTCGGCGAAGGCGAAATGTTCACCGATCAGGATATCCGGCGGGCCGCCAAAGTGTGCGTGGTCGGGAAAACCGTGGTCGAGAACCTGTTTACGAACGGTGAGGATCCGCTCGGCAAGACGATCCGTTTCGGGAAAATTCCGTTCAAAATCATCGGCGTGCTGACGCCGAAAGGCTATAATTCGATGGGACAGGATCAGGACGACCTCATACTGGCTCCGTATACTACCGTGCAGAAACGTATTCTGGCGATCACTTATCTGCAGGGAATTTTCGCATCGGCTATCAGCGAAGAGATGTCCGGCGAGGCGATCGACGAACTGACGGCCATCCTGCGGCAAAACCATAAGATCAAGGCGGGGGACGACGACGATTTCAACATCCGTTCGCAGGAAGAACTGAGTTCGATGTTGAGTTCGACGACCGACCTGATGACCATCCTGCTGGCCTGTATCGCGGGCATATCGCTGTTGGTCGGCGGGATCGGGATCATGAACATCATGTACGTGTCGGTAACCGAGCGTACCCGGGAGATCGGGTTGCGGATGTCGATCGGAGCCAAAGGACGGCATATCCTGTGGCAATTTCTGATTGAAGCCGTGATTATCAGCGTGATGGGCGGTATTATCGGAGTCGTTCTCGGGATCGGGGCGTCGGCAGTGATTAAGCATGCGGCCGGCTGGCCGGTATTCGTGCAGCCCTATTCGGTGATTTTGTCGTTCGCCGTCTGCACCGTGACCGGAATCTTTTTCGGGTGGTATCCGGCCCAGAAGGCCTCGAACCTCGACCCGATCGAAGCGATCCGCTACGAATAGCCGGGCCGGATTGGCGGATTGAATAAAAACGCTTAAATTTACGGAAACAAAATGAACATGCCTCAGAGTAAAAAGAACCGGTTTTTCCAGATTGCAATCCATTCGATCGCCTGGGGATTGATGTTCACGTCGCCGTTCTTTTTTGCGTACGGAAGGAATGACGCGACCTTTTCGTTGAGTCGATATCTCGATTTCTGTGTCGTTCCGGTGACGTTCATCATCGTGTTTTACATCAATTACTGCGTGTTGATCGACCGGCAGTTGTTCCGCAAGCATCTGGGACGTTTTATTCTGATGAACTTGCTGCTGATCGTCGCGGTAGACCTGTTCCAGCATTTCTGGCACGAGATTTTCCGACTGTACGTTATGACCGATCTGCCCCGGAAGGGTGACGGACACCACGGCCCTCCGGCCTATTTTTTCCTGATGTGGAATTTTATGCTGCTGGCGCTGACGGTCGCTCTGAGCGTGGCGATCAAAATGACCGGTAACTGGTACCGTACCGAGGCCGAAAAGCAGGAGATCGAAAAGGAACGGACGCAGGCCGAACTGAAAAACCTGAAGAGTCAGTTGAATCCGCATTTCCTGTTCAATACGCTGAATAATATCTATGCGCTGATCCAGTTGAATCCCCCGCAGGCGCAGTATGCCGTCCACAGCCTGAGTCATTTGCTGCGTTACGTGTTGTACGACAACAATCAGAACTTGATCTCGCTCGACAAGGAGTTCGCATTTATGAAAAATTACATCGAGTTGATGAGCTTGCGGTTGTCGTCCGATCAGGTGAAATTGAATATCGACATTCCCGATGACGGCAGGGGGTATATGGTAGCTCCGCTGCTGTTCATCACGCTGATCGAGAATGCGTTCAAGCATGGGGTAAGCCCGTCCGAAAAATCGTTCGTCAGCATTGCTTTCCGGATTACCGAAGCCGATACGCTGGTCTGCACGATCGAGAATAGCTATTTCCCGAAAGACGACCACGACCGCAGCGGTTCCGGGATCGGGCTCGACAATCTGCGTAAAAGGCTGAACCTGATTTATCCGAACCGGCACATTTTGCGGACGGAACGGCTGGGAAATCGTTATATGTCGCAACTGATTATAAACCTTTGACGATGGCTATCGAATCGCTTGTCGTGGACGATGAACCGCTGGCGCGGGACCTGCTGGCGGGTTATGTAAAGCAGACGCCGTTCCTGCATTTTGCGGGAGCGTGTTCCAGTGCGGTCGAAGCGCTGACCGTTTTGCAGCGCGAAAAGATCGACCTGATTTTTTTGGATATCCAGATGCCGCAGCTCAACGGGCTGGAGCTTTCGCGGATGATCGGAACGCAAACGCGGGTGGTTTTTACGACGGCGTTTGAACAGTACGCGCTGGAAGGATTCCGGGTCGATGCGCTGGATTACCTGCTCAAACCGATCAGTTATGCCGAGTTCCTGCGGGCCGCCGACAAAGCGCAGCGTTGGTTCGGGCTTCAGGACGGCAAACAGGAGGGGCCAGTTGCCCAGGGCCGATCCGCGCAAACTCTTTTCGTCAAGACCGAATACAAGATGGTGCAGCTGCGCCTCGATCAGATCCTGTATATCGAAGGCGTGAAAGATTACGTAAAGATACATACCGAAGACGGGGCTTCCGTGATGACGCTGATGAGCATGAAGGCTATCGAGGAAACCCTGCCTGCCGACCGTTTCGTCCGGGTGCACCGTTCGTTTATCGTCCATGTGGACAAGATCAAAACGATCGAACGGAACCGGATCGTGTTCGGGAAGGTATATATTCCGGTGTCCGACTCTTACCGGGAATGTTTCATGCAGTTGCTGTCGCGTCGCTCGTTACTGTTGTGATGGATAAAACGGCCGGAATTTGCTACCTTTGCAAGTCGAATTCAAACTTTCATGCAATGAGCGCAAAAACGATTGATTATACTCCGGTAGGCGGGGTATGTTCCAAAATGATCCACGCGGCGGTCGAAGACGGTAAAATATGCGAAGTGGTCTTCGTCGGCGGTTGTCACGGCAATACGCAGGGGATCTGCTCGCTGGTAAAAGGGATGCCTGTGGACGAAGCGATCGCCCGTTTGAAAGGGATCGATTGCAGGGGAAAAGGCACTTCCTGCCCCGATCAGTTGGCCCGGGCACTGGAACAGGTCGGATAACCGGACGTGCCGGTATAAGAACTACCGCCTTCCCTCTTTCCGGTCGCGTTTATTGCATTCGGAACAGCCGTCGCACAGGTCGCACTCTCCGCTCTTTTTATCGGAGCATCCGCACCCTTTTCGCTTGTTCCACCGGTAGATGGAAAACAGCGTGTAAACGAATGCCGCCGCGATGATGATTGCCGTAATGATTCCCTGCATATTTACCGTTTTTTATAGCCAGCTTCCTATCTGGTAAACGACAAAAGACAATAACCATGCTAAGCCCGTCGAATAGACGACCGAAAGCACGGCCCATTTGCGACCGGCTTCGCGGCGTATGGCTACGATGGCCGCGATGCAGGGGACGTAAAGCAGGATGAATAACATCAGCGTGTAGGCTACCAGCGGCGAGTAGACCGGTTGTCCCGCCTTGTCGCCTTGCGTGTATACCTGTTTTTGCAGGTTCTCGGCCAGCGAAGCGTCGTCGTCCCCGCTGTTGCTCAACACGGCCATCGTACTGACGACGATCTCCTTGGCCGCCAGTCCGCTGAACAGGCTGATTCCGATCTGCCAGTCGAAGCCGAGCGGCCGGATCGCCGGCTCGATGAAACGACCGATTTTTCCGATATAGGACTGCTTTTGGTGTTCGGCATGGCGGATGTCGTTCAGTTCCTGCAGTTTTGCTTGCTCGTCTTCGGGCGACAGGCCGGAAGAGGCTATTTCGGCCGCCACTCGGTCGTAATCGACCGAATATTCCACGTTGCGCGGATAGTATCCGAGGGCCCAGATGATGATTGACGCAGTCAGGATGACCGTTCCCATTTTCCGTAGGTACTGCGATCCTTTGCTCCACATGTGGCGGACTACGTTGCGGGTCGTCGGTATCCGGTACGGCGGAAGTTCCATAACGAACGGAGCCTCCGCCTTTGCGAACAGCAGTTTTTTGAACAGGATGGACGACCCGATGGCGATCAGGATGCCGATCAGGTAGATCGAGAACAGCACCAGTCCCTGGTTCGACGGGAAAAAGGCCGAGATCAGCAGGACGTAGACCGGCAGCCGGGCGCTGCACGACATGAACGGGATGATCAGCATGGTCATCAGCCGGTCTTTTCTGCTTTCGAGCGTGCGCGTGGCCATGATGGCCGGAACGTTGCAGCCGAAACCCATCAGCAGCGGAATGAACGATTTGCCGTGCAATCCGATCTTGTGCATCAGCTTGTCCATGATGAAAGCCGCCCGCGCCATATAGCCGGTGTCTTCCATCAGCGAGATGAAAAAGAACAGGATCAGGATGTTCGGCAGGAAGACGATCACGCCCCCCACTCCGCTGATGATCCCGTTGACGATCAGCTCGCGCAAAGGGCCTTCCCGCATGATTCCGCCGATGAAGTCCCCTAACCATTCGACGCCGGTTTCCAGCCATCCGGCCGGGACGCCGCCGAGCGAAAAGGTCGTTTGGAACATGATCCACATGATCAGCAGGAAAATCGGGAGTCCCCAGACCTTGTGGGTCATGATCCGGTCGACGCGGTCGTCGGGCCGGTTTTTACGCAGGTTGATGCCCTGGCAGGTCTCTTCGAGCGCTCCGGCGATGAACCCGAATTTGGCGTCCGTAATGATCGTTTCGACGCAGTCTTTGTACTGGCGTTCGAGTTTCTGCCGTTCATGTTCCGCCACGGCGCTTATCTCGGCGAAGTTGGCGGCCGGTTCGACCACTTCGTATCCGTTTTTATCGTTACAAAGCAGTTTGATCGCCAGATAGCGCGACGAATAGCGGGCAACCAGGTCGGTATTTTTCCAGATCTCGTCTTGCAGCAGCCGGATGCTGTGTTCGATGTCTTTCCCGTAATTGATGTGGATATGCCGCACGATCGGTTCGTTGTCTTCGAACACGTCGATCACGGTTTTGAACAGTTCCCGGATTCCTTCGCCGCGGGAGGCGACGGTCGGCACGATCGGGATTCCGATCATCCGGCCCAGATTACGGTAGTCCAGTTTCAGACCCGACTTTTCGAGCTCGTCGTACATGTTCAGCGCGATCACGACCTTCAAGTCCATGTCGATCAGTTGCGTGGTCAGGAACAGGTTGCGTTCGAGGTTCGAGGCGTCCAGCACGTTGATAACCACGTCGGGCATGGCGTCGAGAATGTGCCGGCGCACGTAAAGTTCTTCGGGCGTGTATTCGGTGATCGAATAGGTGCCAGGCAGGTCGAACAGGTTGAACGTGTAGCCGTCCTGCCGGAAAACGGCCTGTTTGGCGTCGACCGTCACGCCGCTGTAATTGCCGACCCGTTCGTGGGAGCCGGACGCGACGTTGAACAGCGATGTCTTGCCCGAATTCGGATTGCCGACCAGCGCGACGTTGATGGTTCGGCCCGTTACGTGCTGAAAACGGTTGACCGATTCGTCCCGGAACGTTCCGCCGGACGGAAGTCCCGACCCCGCCGTTCCGCCGCTCGGCAGCGAAACTTCGATCAGTTCCGCCTCGCTTTTGCGCAGGGCGATGCGGTAACCCATGATTTCGTATTCGATGGGATCCGACAGCGGGGCGTTTTTGATGACCCGCACCGTTTTGCCGCGAACGAATCCCATTTCTGTGATCCGGTTGCGAAAAGAGCCGTGTCCGAACACTTTGGTGATGACCCCTTCTTCCGACGTCTTCAGTTCCGACAGGCGTTTATTTATGATTTCTTTTTCCATTTATCGTCAGACCGGGAAATTTTTTCCGGGCAAAGGTACGCAACCGGAGGATTCCGGAAAATACCTGAAGCCGGGGAAAAAGGCTTCCCTCGTACCTCGAATCGGTTATGACTGCCGCTGCAAAGATAAAACAGTATCCCGGTTGTTCTACCGGACGAAACGGAAAAAGGCGAAAAAAGTGTATGTACGGAGCGCTCCGTATGCTCCGTAAAATGATAATAATACTCCGTAAAATGATTTTTCGGGACAAATCGTCGGGCCTTTCGGCAAAAAAATCGTATTATTGTATTTGGTAAGGCGTGTGGTTTTGCATGCCGCCGGAGATAACTTTAACCTAATTTTACTGAACGAAGAGATGAGTAAGAAACGTTTTGTCGGCCTGCTGTTGATCGGGGCCTTGTTGTTTGTTTCGCAGTTGCATGCCCAAGATGCGGTGCCGTTGTCCGTCGCGCCGAAAGAGTCGAAGGGTTTTGTGATGAAAGAGGTCGAAAAGGGAGTGTTCGAGGTGACGACCGCTCCGAACGACGCGGTGATTGAGTTCGCCCCGCTGAAAGAGCAGTTGCCGGAAGATGTGGCGGTGCTGAGTTTCGATTATTTCTGCGCTTCGGGCATGGAGTTCATGGTCGTGACGGTCAATAACGACCGGTCGCGCATCGAGGAGAACATGATCCGCCTGCCGATCGCCGAAGGATGGAGCACTTTCTCGGTCGATGTGTCCGATAAGCTCAAACAGCTTAAAAGTCCCAATGATTTTCTGAGCTTGCTGATCGTTCCGAATGCGGCCAAACCGACCACCATGCGGATCAAGTCGCCGCGCCTGAGGGCTTATACCGAAAAAGAGATCGCTCAGAACCGGCAGAAAGCCGAACGGGAAGCACGCGAGAAAAGACTGAACTACGATATCGACGTTTACCTTAAGAAAGATCACCCGTGCCAGGTGACCGACGTGAAAGTGACCGACGAAGGCGTCGAAGTGGCCGGTAATATCAAAGGAATGCCGGGCGACGTTTATTTGTGCGAAGTGCCGATGTTCGGCGACCTGACCGATCTGACTTTCATTACCGAAAAGAAAATCGATAAGCCGACGAACTTCAAGCTGAAATTCGACCGCTATGCGCAGGTTGACGGGCGGCAGTACGACCGCCTCTATTCGCGCTGGGTGCTGGCCCAGAAGTCGCAGAAGGGATATCTGATCTGTTCGCACGGGCGTTATGCCGACGACGTGAAGGCTCAGTACGATCTGCCGCACGAGGTGGTGGCTACCAAAAAAGGGATCGGCGGTTTCCACGACGGTCCGTACGCTTCCGATGCGGACAGCCTGCAGGCGACCAGCATTACGGTCAATATATGGCTCGGCTTTATGCGCTTGACTCCGTCCGACAATTCGATTCCGTTCGAATACAACGGCAAAACTTATTATGCCGATAAGAAAACCATCGACGGATTCGACAAGACGCTGCAATTCGCGGCTTCGAAAAACATGATCGTCAGCGCGATCATTCTGGTGGCTCCGGAGCGCGCTTTTGCCGACAAAGCCGCCGGTAAACTGTTCGAACATCCGGATTTCGATCCGGCGGGTATCTATACGATGCCGAACATGACGACGCTCGAATCGCTGAACCTTTACGCCGCCGCGATCGATTTCCTCGCTTCGCGCTACAACCGCCCGGACAAGAAGTACGGCCGCATCCACCACTGGATCGCCCACAACGAAGTCGATGCCGGTTGGGTGTGGACCAATGCCGGGATCAAAACGCCGCTGCGGTTCATGGATATTTACGTCAAGTCGATGCGTTTGCTCTATTATACGGCTCGCAAATATAACCCGCATGCCGAAGTGTTGATTACGCTGACCCACTACTGGCAGTCGCGCCACAACGAGTATTGCTACCCGTCGGCCCAGTTGCTCGACCTGCTGCTCGATTACACCGAGGCCGAAGGCGATTTCAAATGGGGCGTGGCACACCATCCTTATCCGCAATCGTTGTTCGAACCGAAAGCGTGGCTCGATACCGAAGCGACGTTCGATTACAATACGCCGCTGATCACGTTCAAGAACCTCGAAGTGCTCGACGCATGGATCAAGCAGCCGCGCGCGCTCTATAAAGGCAAGGAGAAACGTACGCTTTATCTGTCCGAACAGAATCCCAATTCGAAAGATTACTCTGAAGAAGCGCTGCTGGAACAGGCTGCCGGAATGGCTTATGCGTTGAAGAAGCTCGAAGCCTGCGACGGAATCGACGCTTATCAGATGCACGGCTGGTTCGACCAGCGCGGCGAAGGAGGTCTCAGGATCGGTATCCGTCGCTTCCCGGACGATAAGGACGATCCGTCGGGACGCAAACCGGCCTGGTTCGTATTCCAGGCTTTCGGCACCGACCGGGAAGAAGAGGCATTCGAATTCGCTAAGAAAATCATCGGCATCGACAGTTGGGATCAGATTATTTACAAAGAACCGATCGCCATGCCGACCCAATCGAAATAGATTGTAATTGAATCATCCGCCGGTATCCTCGCCTATTTCGGGCGGGGATTCGGCGGATAAATAAGAATCCGGTTTTGATAAATTTGAATACGATGTTTACTGTTAAGATTTCGCGGGCGGCTCTGTTCGCGGCCTTCGGTCTGCTGTCGGGAAGCGTTTCCGCGCAAACGGCAGGTCAGGCTGCCGGATGCGGCGGCCGCGACCTGCAGGCCGATACGTGGGTGGCTACCGATGCGCTAGGACGGACGCTGCCCGGTTATGCGGAGTGCGGTCCGCGTAAAACGAACCGCACGGTGGCGATGTTCTATTTCGTAACCCACAACCAGAACGGGGCGAAAGACGGTCCTTATAACGTGACCGAGATACTGAAGGCCGATCCGGTGAACCCGAAATGGGGCGGCGGCGTCCATTACTGGGGAGAGCCGGAAGCGGGTTACTACATCATGAAGGACGAGTGGATCATCCGCCGTCATGCGCGGATGCTCTCCGACGCGGGTGTCGATCTGATCGTTCTCGACAATACGAACGACAATATTTACAAAGATGTTTTCGTCTTCATCGCCGAAGTGTTCCGCAAGATGCGTTCCGAGGGCGAGACCACGCCGCAGATCGCCTGCCTGGCCAGCCAGAATTCGGTGCAGCAGCTCTGGGATCAGATCTACAGCCGGGGGTTGTATGCCGATCTGTGGTTCCGCTGGAAAGGCAAGCCGTTGCTGATGTTCGGGCAGCATATCATCGGCGGGCGCCAGCAAATGGACGATGTCCGTTTCCCGAAAGAGATCCGGGATTTTTTCACGATCCGACAAAGCTGGGCGTGGACGACGCTCCGGTGGTACGACGACGGACATGACGAGTGGCCGTGGGTGGACCATTATCCGCAGTCGGTCGGCTGGCACGAGTCGCCCGACCGGGCCGAGTACGTGCCGGTGGCATCCGCGCAGCATCCGCTGTCGAATATCGGACGGAGTTTCCGCGACGGCGTGGAGCCGGAACACGACCGGTACGATGCGACGACCGATACCGATAAGGGGCTTTATTTCGATCAGCAGTGGCAGCGTGCGTTGGAGGTCGATCCGGAATTTATATTCGTGACCGGCTGGAACGAATGGACGGCCGGACAGATGAACCGGACGAATCCGGATTACGCCGAGGAGATGAAGAAATGGGACTTTTTCCCCGGAGCCAAATGCGGCAAAGGCGGCCGCGAAGTCAAAATGGGCGAAGGCTATTTCATCGACCAGTACAACCAGGAGTTCAGCCGAGACATCGAACCGATGAAGGGCGGCCATACCGACAACTATTACTACCAGTTGATCGCCAATGTCCGGAAGTACAAAGGGGTTGCCAAGCCCGAACCGGCCGGCGAACCGGTAACGATCGACCTGAACGGCGGTTTCGACCAGTGGCGGCAGGTCAAAAAGACTTATTACGATCATGCGGGCGATACGTATCACCGCGACAGTCCGGGTAATTTCGCCGCCGGGCCGTATGTGAATGCGACCGGGCGCAACGACATTATCGAGTCGAAGGTGGCGCGTGACGATAAGTATGTCTATTTCTACGTAAAAACGGCGCAGCCGCTTACTCCGCATACCGATCCGTATTGGATGTTGCTGTTTATCGATACCGACAGGCAGCATGCGACCGGATGGGAAGGCTACGACCTGCTTGTTAACGACGGTTTCCGAAGCGGTAAGAGCATGGTCAAAACCTACGATAAGACCGGATGGAGGAAAAGCCGCGAAGCAGCCTATCGCTACCAGGGTAACGAGCTGATGGTGAGCGTTCCGCGTAGCTGTTTCGGGCCCGGAAAACTGGCTTTCGATTTCCATTGGGCCGACGGCATCCAAAAGTTGGGGGATATCGACGAGTTCCTGCTCAATGGCGATCAGGCCCCGTCGCGCCGCGCGAATTACCGGTATGAAGAGGATTAACGATAACCTGAAACGATATGAAAAAAATGTTTTTCCCGGCTGTCCTGGCGGCGTTGTCCGTCTCGGTCTTTACGGCTCGCAGCGCGACGGCCGCCAACGGCAGCCTGGCTCCGCATTTCAAGCAGAGCAGTTATGTCAACGAGTCGGTGACGCTCGAAAACAAGTATGTCACAATGAACTTTTTCAAACGGATCAAAGGCTGGGGCTGGGGTGAAATTCTGACGCCCGAAGGCAAGCTGATGGCCGTGATGGATCATCTGGGCGAACTGATGATCCGCGATCAGGACATCCCGATGCGTTTCGAGGCCGATTCGGTGTCCCGGGTCAGGACGGCCGACGGCGAAAGTCTCGTATTCAACGTCAAATCGGTGGTCGTGCGCGAGATGTTGAAAGGCACTTCGTTCGACAACTGGATGCACTATCCGTACGGCGAGCCGGCCATTACCGGAACGGTGACGATTACCGTCACTCCGGATTCTCCTTTCGTCAAACTGAAATACGATCTGACGGCGACCGGTAATTACTACCTGCGCTACCTGCGCGGTCCATGGCTGAAGGTGGGCGAATCGTCGTTCGGGACGAAGAAGGACGATGCGATCCTGCCGGGTGTGGACTGGGCGATCGGCGACGAGTGGACGAGCGGTTCAGACTTTTTCAAAGACCCGTGGGCGCTGCGCGTCGTCCCCCACCCCAACAAGGTGTCTGTGCCGTTGATGGCGATCAGCTACGAGGGGGACGGTATCGGACTGGCATGGGACCCGAATGCGGTAGCGGCGCGTTGGTTCAACTACCGCACGCAGCATCCGCAACCGGTGTTCGCCTCGCCGAATTTCGTCGATCGGATGAATAACCAACTGATGGGTCTGATGATTCCGGACGCTTCGGTCGAAGGGCACGAGAACGAGATTTATTCGCAGATCGCTCCGGAACTGCGTATCGGCGAGAAGATCGAATTCGACGCCGAACTGTGGCTCAGCAAAGGGAACAGCGTCGATGTGGTAACCGACTGGGTGAAACGTCATGGCCTGCCTGAACCTTCGGCTCCGAAATGGGATTACCGTAAGGCGCTCGACTTGATGGCCGGCGCTTATAATACGAACCTGTGGCACGAGGGGCATGGTTTCGGCGTGGTGCAGCGTTCGATCGACGAGGCCGGCCCGAACATTCCAGGATTTTTGAGGCGTTACATGAACGAAAATAAAAAATCGCAGGTAGTTAAAGAGTTGCAGGCCAAAATCGAATCGTTGCAGCCCAAAGAAGTTCCTATGGTTAAGATCGAGACGCCCGAACAGAAGAAGGCCCGCCAAGTAAAACATGGGGACGAAATTCTGGCAATCCAGCGTGCCGACGGTTCGTTCGCTTTCGAACCGGACGGACGACACTACCGCAAGGACGATTTCAAGGTAGCGACCTCTTTCGTAGAGCCGATGGGACTCGACGGGGCTACGGCGCTCGACATTACGATTCTGCCGGCGATGGAACTGTTGCAAATCGGGAAGGAAACCGGCGAACAGCGTTTCCTGGACGCGGGTAAAAAGGCGATCGACTTCTGCATGTCGATGACGCGCCCCGAGGGCGGCGACTTCTGGGAAACCCCGTTGCATGCGGCCAACCTGTTCGCCGCGGGACATGCCGCCATCGCCAACTACAAGGCGTTCGAGCAGTTCGGCGATCCGAAATACAAGGAAAAAGCGGTTTACTGGATGCGTACGATCCTGCCTTTCACGCACCTGTGGGAGCCGGAGGAGATTCCGATGCTGTACAATACCAAACCGGTGCTCAGTTCGAGCGACTGGTACTTCGCCAACTGGGTGCGCGACCATGTGCAGTGGGAGGTGCTCGCCGTGTTCGCTCAGTCGATTGCCAACGGCATCCGCTGGGAGGAGGTCGATCCGGAGATCGACTGGATGAAGTTCCACCGCGGTATTACCAATGCGGCGATCCGTTGGATGAATGTGCATACCGACGACAACTGGCGTCCGCACAATATTCCGGAGACGTACGACCGTTACAAAGAGGGTGCGTTCGACTATTGTTTCCCCGATACGCACAATGCGACGACGGGCAACTACGGCGGTATGTTTATTCCTCCTTCCGCTATCGCGGACAACATCTACTACCTGTTGGACCGCGAAGCCGAGGCGGCAAAAGGTAAAAAGTAGTTATTCGGAAAATTTCATTGCGGGAAGCCTGTTGAACGGCAGGCTCCCGCTTTTTTAATAAAATGCGAGATGAATTATCGTAAAATCGTATCGGCTGTCGCCTTGCTGTGGTGTACGGCCGGGTTTGCCGCCGGATCGGAACCGGCTGCCTGCGTACGGCCGATGATGGGAACCGGGGCGGCCGGATGCGTCGTGCCGGTGGCGGCAGCTCCGTTTGGAATGGTGCAGTTGGGGCCGGATACTTATTTCACCGCTTCCGGCTACCACTACGACCATCCGTTGATCTACAGTTTCAGCCACACCCATAAATCGGGCGGCGGCGGAACCGATTATCAGGACATCATGTTCTTTCCGGTTACGGATGCCGTATGGACGCAGCAGCAGGTTTGTCCCGACCGCGTCGGCAGCCGTTATTCGCACGAGCAGGAGTTTATCGAACCGGGGTATTACCGGATCAGGCTCGATTCGGACGTGGATGCCGAACTGACGGCTACGGCTCGCTGCGGGATGCACCGCTACACGTATCCGGAAGGGGCGATGCGGCAGTTGATCATCGACTTGAAACACGGCTGCGAGCATTCGACGACCATTTTCGCCGACGAAGATTTCGATACCGTCAAAATCTCGCGGCTGGAATGGGTCGACGACCGTACGGTGCGGGGATACCGGGTTTCGAACGGCTGGGCGCCGGAACAGCACGTCTATTTCTACGCCGAATTTTCAGAGCCGATCGTTTCGTGCCGTCTTTTCGATCATAAGCATTTTCGGGACGGCGTCCGTGAGTTGGAAGGTACCGACGTGCGGGCCGTGCTGCGTTTCGGAGGGAAGGCGGGAAAACCGGTCGTCGTCCGTGTGGGCATCTCCCCGGTCAGTATGGACGGCGCGCGGCAGAATCTGAGGGCCGAGATCAAAGGATGGAATTTCGATAAAGTCCGGAAAACGACTTATCGGGACTGGAACGAAGCCCTGTCGGCTGTCCGGATCGCCGATGCCGATTCGCCGCAGAAGGAGGTGTTTTATACGAGTCTCTATTTCGCGATGCTCTACCCGATGCTCTATTCCGATGTGACGGGCGAATACCGCAGTTCCGACTCGAAGGTATATAAGGGCGATTTCCGTTATTTCGCCGGCGTGCTGGGCCTTTGGGATACGTTCCGGGCGCAGAACCCGTTGATCGCGATTCTCAGGCCGGACGTGACCCGCGATCTGATGAAAACCTTGCTGGAGCACTACCGCCACTGCGGTCAACTGCCGATCTGGACGCTGGCCGGCGTCGAGAACATGTGCATGATCGGTTATCATTCGATGCCGCTGGTTGCGACGCTTATTGCAAAGGGATTCGCGGTTACGATGCGGAAGCGCTTTACGAGGCGATGAAAGCGTCGGCCAACCGCGATACGTTCGGTTATTTTCTGAAAGCGTTCCGCGGGACGCGTTATTACAAGCAGTACGAGTACGTGCCGTGCGATCTGGAGGTGACTTCCGTTTCGAAGACCCTCGAATATTGCTACGACGACTGGTGCATCGCTCAGATGGCGCGGATGCTCGGGCACCGGGACGACTACGACTATTACATCGGCCGGGCCGGCTGGTATAAGAATCTTTTCGATCAGAATCTGAACTTTATGCGCGGCAGGAATTCCGACGGCAGTTGGCGGACGCCGTTCGATCCGTTCCATTCGAACCACTACCGGCCGGACGACGATTTCTGCGAAGGCACTTCGTGGCAGTGGACTTTCTTCGTGCCTCACGACGGCAAGGGGCTGATGAATCTGTTCGGCGGCCGCGATCCGTTCGTCGCCAAACTCGATTCGCTGTTTACGGTCAGTTCCGAGATACACGGCGACAACCCAGCGCCCGATATTACCGGCTTGATCGGACAGTATGCGCAAGGCAACGAGCCGGGGCATCACACCCTTTACATGTACAATTATGCCGGACAACCGTGGAAAGGGCAAAAACGGATCAGCGACGTGATCTACACGCTGTACGATACTTCTCCCGAAGGGATCTGCGGCAACGACGATACCGGTCAGATGTCGGCGTGGTACGTGATGAGTTCGATGGGGTTCTATCCCGTTACCCACGGTCGGGGCGTTTATTTTATCGGAACGCCGATTTTCGGGGAGATGTCGGTAAAGCATCCGAACGGGGTGTTGACGATCCGGGCGAACGGCGTATCGCGCGAAAATTGCTATATTCAGTCCGTAACGCTGAATGGCGCACCGTATTCGAAGAATTGGCTGCGACACGAAGACCTGTTCGGCGGCAATGCGACGCTGGCGTTCGAGATGGGGCCCGAACCGAATAAAAACTGGGGCAGTTCTCCGGAAGACCTGCCGCAGTCGATGTGCGACGAAACCTTTGAAAACTGACAGGGATGAGACGGATCAATTGTTTATTGGGAGTTTTGCTGTGCATTTTCGGCGCGCAGCAGGCGTTCGGGTTCGCCCGGCCGGAGAAGGAGTATCGGATTTTCCAGTTTCCGCGGACGGCTATTCCGCGTATCGACGGCGATTTTTCGGATTGGGACATGGTGCCCGATTCCTATGCGATTGGATTGTCGGAGTTGTACGATACGCATGGCGGACGCGGTGAGAACCTCGATCCGAAGGAGTTCGACCTGACCGTCAAGGTCGGTTGGGTGAACGGGGAGAACCGGCTCTATTTCTATGTGGAGGCTTACGACGATAGCTGGGACTTTACCGATCCGGGTTTGCGGCAGGATATTTTCGAATTGGTGGTCGACGGCGACGCGTCCGGCGGTCCGTTTATCAAGGAAGACAACGGCAATATCAACAAGCTGCCGGTTGCTGACCTGCATTTCAAGGGACATGGCGCCCATGCGCAGAATTACCACATTTTCACGCCGGTGCAGCACGGGAAAGACTGGGCGATGGTATGGGGTTCTACGCCGTGGATCAAGGATTTCCCGTATGCCAACGTCGCGTACGACTATGATTTCGGGCCGGGTGAATCCGGTGTGCTGAAAATGGAGTTCTGGATCACGCCGTTCGATTACGCGGCGGTCGAAGGGCCCGGTCGTTCGGTCGTTTCGCAGTTGACCGAGAACGAGTTGATCGGAATGTCGTGGTGTATGATCGATTTCGATGTGGATCGGCCGAAAGCCGATCCGGTGATGTGTCTGTCGCACGATTTCCGGATGATCCGCGACGCTTCGTTCCTAAACGCTTTCCGGCTGATGCCGCTGGAAGAGACGCTGCGGCCGAAAATCGCTGCCGACTGGGCGTTTACCGAAGTCGACCGCGACCGGCGGATCGTGCTGTTCGAAGATCGTTCGACCGGAGAGATCGCCCGCCGGGAGTGGGACTTCGGCGATGGAACGAAATCCTCCGAGGAATATCCGCTGCACCGTTATGCCAAAGCCGGCGAATGGACGGTGACGCTGACCGTCGAAGGCCCGGACGGGCAAGACCGCCGCATCAAGGTGTGGGAGGTGGTGACTCGGTAAGGGCAGATTGCCGTACTATTCTATTGATAAACGGATCGGGGAAGTTCATCGAACTTCCCCGATCCGTTTATTTGAATATTTTTATTCAATTAGCTGATTTTGCCTTGATTATCGTTTGGAAGCGTCGCGCCGTGTTTTCTGCGGGCGCAATTGCAAAACCGGCATCGCCGTAAACCTGTATGTGACGCGAGGATTGGACATAGGATGGTTCAATATCGCTTGTTTCGAAGCAGTAAATGCAGCTCTTTGCGGCCGGTATTCGCATCGGTCTGTTCCTGTCGGATTTCGAAACCTTCCCGGAGGTAAAAGCGTACGGCCCGTTTGTTTTCGGCGTATACGCTCAGTTCCAGCGTCGGATATTGCGCTGCGGCCCATTGCAGCAGGCGGCGTCCGATACCTTGTCCCTGCCGGTCGGGATGGACGAATAGGGCCGCGACATAGTTTTCGACCAGCGAGACGAATCCGCAGACGCTTTCCGCCGATTCGTCCTGGTAGACGAACGTGCGGGAGTCGGGCAGGTAACGGGTTCTCATTTCGTCCAACTTCCCTTCCCAATAGCTGCGCGGCACGAAGTCGTGTGCCGCGACGGAGCTTCGCAGCCATATTTCTAGTACGGTGTCCGTATCTTCCGGTTCGAGCGGTCGTATCATGTTGCGGGAAAATGAAAAAGGTGTTCAACATGCTTTGTTGGACACCTTTTTTGTATAAATTCATAAAACGTCCGGCGAAACCGGCCGATGCCGCCGCCGGATCGGAAACGTCTATTTTGCAGAGTCCGTCGTCTGTGCCGGAGCGGCTGCGTCCTGTCCGGCTGCCGGCAATGCCTGCGGCATCAGGTTTTCGTTGCTTTCCAGCGATTGTTCCAGCGCTCTTTCGACGCCGCTTTTGCTCGACGAAATGCTGGCCGACGGCATGGTCATCGTTGCGATCAGGCTCAGTACTACGATGGAAATAGCCAGCCCCCAGGTGAATTTTTCGAGAAAGTCGGCGGTCTGACGCACGCCCATGACCTGATTCGATGCTCCGAAATTGGCAGCCATGCCGCTTTTGGGGTTCTGAGCCAAAACGGCAAGAATTAACAGGATGCTTGCTATCAGGATCAATACGATGCAGAAAATATACATTACTAATATGGGTTTAAACGTTTATAATTGGTCAGTTAATCGGATTCGCTGTCGCCGAGCCCGGTAAGAATCTCGGCAAAATAAACACTTTTTTCCGGATATAGCAAACTTAATCTGGTATAAATTTCTCTGGCTTTGGAATAAAATCCCTGTTTTGCATAGATTTCGGCCAGTTCTTCGGAAATCAGGTCGGGGTCTTCGGTGACGGATTCCCGGGACAGATCCTCCCCGGGGAGCGTTCCCGTCGCCGGGGAACGGCGGGAAGGGGTTTCCTGCAGGAATTTTTCGATGACTTCGAACGGGTCCCGCGTAGCTGCCGTTTCGTTTTTTTTCAGTAAAAATCCGGCAACGGCCGGAACTGTTGTCGCAACCGGAGAGCAGGCGTGATTGTTCCTCCCCGTTGCCATAGAAGTAGTTGCGCGGCGACGAACCACGGGTAGCGGCCGGCCGCCTCTTCGGGCGGATCGCAAAGGAGCGGAGCGGTTCGGGATGCCGTTTCGTCGTTCATCTGCAGGCGGATTACTGCCAATTCGATACGGCAGCGTTGAAAATATCTTCTACCAACTGATCCACGATTTCCGGAATCAGTGTAGGTTCGACTTCCTGCAACAGTTTGCTGCTCTCGTAGGTGGAGAAAGCCGAAAAAGTTTTGTCGAAGTTCAGGGACGGGTCGACAGCGTTGGTGAACCGTACCCGTACGGTGATCGTCAGGTTATTGAGTACTGCGTACTCATCCCCGGAAATGGCCGCCGGCGTCGACGCGTAATTCGTGATTTCGCCTTCGAAATTCAGGTCGCCGTTTTCGGGCACCTGGATCAGTTTCGTCTGGCGCGCGAAACGTTCCTGCAGCGCATCCGTTAGCGTCGAGCTGAGGATCGGGGCAACCAACAGCGCATTGTTCGGGAAGCGGGCGATGCTGATCGTTTTCATTTCGGGCGACAGCGAAGCCCCCGAAAAGGAGTAACTCACGCTGCACGTACCCAACAGTAGCGGGCATACGAGCAGGATGATGTATTTCAGTCTGTTTTTCATGGCGTTTTCCATTTCCCTGCCGGCCATTTCCGGGATTACGGGATTTCGTCGATTCCTAATTCTTTGATTTTCCGGTACAGCGTGCGTTCCGAGATGAATAGTTCGCGGGCCGCGTCTCTGCGTTTCCCATTATGACGTTTCAAAGCCCGGATTATTGCCTCTTTCTGCGCTTTTTCTTTGGTCATCTCTTCCTTCGGGCCGTCGTCCACGACCTCTTCGGTGTCGGTGTAAAGCGCCTCGGCAGCCGGAGATTTAACGGCCGGTGCGATCGGGTAGCTGCCGCGAGGCAGCAACCCGGCGATATCGCTTTTGGGAGCGTCGTACGATTTCTCGGCCAGTAGTTCGGCGACCATTCGTTTCATTTCGCTCATGTCGCTGCGCAGATCGAACAGAATTTTGTACAGTAGTTCTCTTTCGGTATTCACCTCGCTGGCCGGGGCGCTGCCGCTCATGACCATCGGAATGGTGTTCGGCGCGGAATCCGGCAGGTATTTTTTGATGATCTCGCCGGTAATCAGACGGGTTTCCTCGACGGCGGAGATCTGTTCCGCCACGTTTTTCAGTTGCCGGATGTTGCCGGGCCAGCGGTAGTTCTCGAGCAGGTGCCGCGCCTCGTCGTCGAGGGTGATGACGGGCATCCGGTATTGCGTGGCAATATCCGTGGCGAACTTCCTGAATAGTAGCGTGATGTCTCCTTTGCGCTCCCTGAGCGGCGGGATGGTGATGGGCACCGTGTTCAGCCGGTAGTACAGGTCTTCCCGAAAGCGTCCGTTGGAGACCGCTTCGCGCAGGTTGATGTTGGTCGCGGCGACTACCCGCACATTGGTTTTGGCGGACTTCGACGCTCCCACCCGCATAAATTCGCCGGTTTGCAGTACCCGGAGCAGGCGCACCTGGGTCGTATGCGGCAGTTCCGCCACTTCGTCCAGGAAAATGGTTCCTCCGTCGGCTTCCTCGAAGTAGCCTTTCCTGCTTTCGGTAGCTCCGGTGAAGGCTCCCTTTTCGTGGCCGAAAAGTTCCGAATCGATCGTGCCTTCCGGAATGGCTCCGCAGTTCACGGCAATGTAGTTTCCGTGTTTGCGGGCGCTGTTCGCATGAATGATCTGCGGAAAGAACTCCTTGCCTACCCCGCTTTCGCCGGTCACCAGTACCGAAAGATCGGTCGAAGCGACCCGCAGGGCTATTTCGAGAGCGCAGTTCAGGCTTTCGTCGTTACCGATGATCCCGAAGCGTTGTTTTATGGTCGTTAACTCCATTTTCGTTTAAGTAAGTAGCCTGTGCCGGATTGTCCGGAAAGGAGTGCCGGCGCAGGCGTTTTTCGTACGGACTAATCGTTGTCCGGAGCAGGCGCGCTTTGTACGGTCGCGGTATCGGTCTGTGCGGGCAGGATGATCGACTGGATGTCGGGGCCTTCGCGACTTACCAGAAAACCGAAGATCATCACGGCGAGCGCGATGATGGCGGTGATGATCGCGATGACGATAAAACCGTCCGCTTTCGATCTCTTTTGAACCGGCCGTCCGGGCTGCTGCGGCCTGCGCGGATAACCGGGCTGTTGCGGCCTCTGGTTCATCGGAGGCCGGTTGCCTGCGTTCGGCATCGGCGGTTGATAGGGCTGTTGCGGAGCGCGGTTGGGAACTTGCTGCGCCGACGGCGTCTGCCGAACCGGATTGCCCGGATGCGGCGGCGTCTGTTGTTGTACGGGACGTTGTTGCGTCGGCTGCGGCACGGACCGTCTGGGCGGGATGCCGGATTGAGGTTGCGGCGCGGCAGCCGTCCGTTGCTCTGTCGCCGGCTGCTGCGGGACGGCCGGTTGCGGTTTTTCGACCGGAGGGACGGTCGTAGGCGCCGGGCGCTGTTGCCGTGCTGCTGCCGGAGGCGAGGATACGGGTGCGGCGGCAACCGGAGGGGGCGCAGGGATGGCCTGCGCTGCCTTTTGTCCGGAATCCAGGTAATAGATACTGTTCGAATCGATTTTCAGGGTTCCGATACCTTCTATAATATAAGCGCGCGCGCGGCGATGTTCTTTTTGATTTCGGCGGTAAATTCCTCGATCGCAGCCTGTGCGTCGCCCGGATTCAGGCCGTATGCCGAACCGATCAGTTGGATCAGCACCCCGTCGTCTTTTTTCAGGAACGGAACGAATGCAACGGTTCCGTCGTCCTTGTGGAGGAACGCGCCGAACTGAGGAACGATCAGTCTCTTGTTGGTTTTCAGGTAGTCCGCTATAATTTTGTTGACCATGGCTCGCAGTCGTTAGATTTGATTTCCAAAAATAGGGCTTTTTCGGAATAGAAACAACTCCCGGACGTATTTTCGTTCGTTCGGGATGGGTATTCGTCGGAAAAAAATAAAAGCGAAAATCAAAATAAATTCGGCCGAGTTGTTGTTTTTGTTGAAAAGAATTGTCTTCTTTGCGTCCTATAAGTTAAATGTAGCTTCGTTACTTCGCAGTTTATCGGATGAAGTAGCGGGGGCGGATTGGTCTTAAACAGGTTGTTTGAAGATGAAGAATAAGTATATCGATCTGATCGAGCAGACGTTCGAATTTCCTCAGGATGAGTTTTCCGTGGTCGACAACGAGCTGAATTTTCACGAAGTGCCGCTGATGGATGTGATCAAACAGTACGGGACGCCGCTGAAGGTGACCTATCTGCCCAAGATCACGTCGCAGATACAACGGGCCAAGCGATTGTTCAATGTGGCGATGGCCAAAGTGGATTACCGGGGGAATTACAACTATTGCTATTGCACGAAAAGTTCCCACTTCTCATTCGTGCTGGAAGAGGCGCTGAAGAACGACATTAACCTCGAAACCTCGTCGGCTTATGACATTCATATCATCGACGCGCTGTACGACGGCGGGATTATCGACAAGAATATCTTTATCATCTGCAACGGTTTCAAGCGTCCGCAGTATGTCGAGAATATTGCGGCGCTGGTCAATAACGGTTTCGAAAATACGATTCCGATCGTCGATAACAAAGAGGAGCTCGATCTGCTGGACGCCGCTATTCACACCGAATGCAAGATCGGTATCCGGATCGCGTCGGAAGAGGAGCCGAAATTTGATTTTTATACTTCGCGTCTCGGTATTCGTTACAACGACATCGTGGAGTATTATAAGACCAAGATCCGCAGCAATAAGAAGTTCAAGCTGAAAATGCTTCACTTCTTTATCAATACCGGGATCAAAGATACGGCTTACTACTGGAACGAACTGAGCAAATGTCTGAGCGTTTACTGCGAGCTGAAAAAAATCTGCCCCGAACTCGATTCGCTGAACATCGGAGGGGGGTTCCCGATCAAAAATTCGCTGGGCTTCAATTATGATTACGAGTACATGACCGAGGAAATCGTCGCTCAGATCAAGAATATATGCAACCTGGCCGAGGTCGAGGAGCCGAACTTGTTTACCGAATTCGGGTCGTTCACGGTGGGCGAAAGCGGCGCGACCCTCTTTTCGATCATCAACCAGAAGCAGCAGAACGACCGGGAGAGCTGGTATATGATCGATAGTTCCTTTATGACCACGCTACCGGATATCTGGGGGATCAACCAGCGGTACATTCTGTTGGCTATCAATAATTGGGACAAGGAGTACCAGCGGGTGTTTCTCGGCGGCCTGACTTGCGACAGCGAGGATTATTACAACGGAGAGTCGCATTCCAACGCGATCTTTCTGCCGAAGCTGAACGGCGGACCGCAATACATCGGGTTTTTCCATACCGGAGCTTACCAGGAGTCGCTGGGCGGGTTCGGCGGAATCCAGCATTGCCTGATTCCGGCTCCGAAGCACATTATCATCGACCGCGAAAAGGGCGATAACGAGTATTACACCCGCCTGTTCGCCAAGGAGCAGAGTTACCGTTCGATGATGCGGATATTAGGGTATTAGCCGTCCTGGCGCATACGGGGTCAAAAGCAGGAGTCCGGTGCGCCTCTTTGTCCCGGAGAGGCGCTTCTGCGGGTCATCATCGAGATAAAACGATATGAATCATTTTTGAAAGGACGCAGAAATATACCTCGATGCCGATCGTTAGTTAATTTTTCCAACCGCTTTCTGATACTCCAGCCATCTCAGATAGCAGTTTATCCGTGCTTCCACCTGTGTCTGCATGGCTTGTTGCCACAAGGTCTGCGCTTCAAGATAGTCGGACAGCGTTTCCACGCCTTTCTCATATTGCAGTCGGCTCGCACGCAGGTTCTCCTCCGCTGAGACAACGGACGATTCCGCTAACCTCTTTTCAAGGAATGCTTCGTCAAGGTTGTTGAACGACTGGGTCATCTCAAGCGTAAGCCGTTCGTTAGTATCTTCGCGTTCGGCTTGAACCTGTGTGTATTGCGCCTTGGCTGATTTGATCTTGTTGGTGCGGTGTCCGAAATCGAAAATAGGTATGGAGACTTGCACGCCGACAAGAAAGTTCCAACTGTCGAGCAGTTTTCTCCCATTTAGCTCAATGCCGTTCAAGTAGCCGTATTGACCGACCAATCCCACTTGTGGCAGATGCTCGCTTCTTGCTACGGCGATTTTCTGTTTAGCCAATTCGTTTTGCTGTTCAAGCATCAAGTATTCGGGACGGTTGGATATGCCGTCGTCCTGCATATAACCGGCATTCGTTTCAGGTAAAGAGCTATCTGTTTCTATCTTGTCCGTCAATGGGCGACCTATGTAGTGGCACAGATTCATCATGCAAGTCGATGCCCGTTTTCCGCACGGCGCAAGTCCAGTTCGCTTTCATTCAACTTTACCTTCACTTTCAGCACGTCGTTCTGCGATTTCATACCATGCTTGCGGGCACTTTCCACGGTACGCATCAGTTCCGTCAATAGCTCATTATAGGACTCCGCAACCAGCACCAGTTCTTTGGCGCGCACCACTCCGGCGTATGCACGTGACGTTTCCACGACCACTTCCGATTCCGTCAGTCTTTTGTTCTGCCGGGCTATTTCATCGCCGATCTTTGCCATGCGGTAGCTTGTCCGTATTTTCCCGCCCATGTAAACGGGCTGTTCCACTTTGACACCTCCGCTGTATATCCAGCCGAGGTCGTATGCAAGGTCGATGCCCGGAAACAAGGCAGACTGTCCTGTAGGGATTCCATCCGCACCTAATACAGGCAGTTGTCCCATACCGCTTGAATAGGAACCGTCGGCAGTAGAATAAAGAGCGTTTCCTGTCAATGATAATGACGGGAGAAACAGAGCCTTGGTACTGCGCTTTTCAAACAGGGAAGCCTGTAATTGCTGCTCGGAGACTTCCATCCTTTTATTGTTTTCTTTTGCCAACCGGATGCATTCATCCAGTGTCAGAACCGTTTGCGAATAGCATGCAAACGGTAATACGGCGAATATGTATATAAATAATCGTTTCATTTTATCTTGATTTTGAAGAACATGGCGTAAAGGATAGGCACAAAGAACAGCGTAGCCAGTGTGGAGAAGAGCAAGCCGCCCATGATGGTAGCAGCCATAGAGCCGAACATAGCGTCGCTCAACAGCGGTATCATGCCGAGAATGGTAGTAAGCGAAGCCATCATCACAGGACGCAAACGGCTTTCCGAACTGGATACAAGAGCTTCGGCCGGTGCGATGCCGGCACTTATCTGTTCCCCGATTTCATCCATCAGCACGATGCAATTTTTCATCATCATGCCGACCAGTCCCAATGCCCCGACAATGGCGCAGAACGTGAATGACTGTCCGCTTAGAAGCATGGCTCCGACGATACCGATGGCAAGCAATGGGACGCAGCAAAGTATGATTGCAGGCTTGCGGTAATCCTTGAACAGCATGATAAGGATGGCAATCATCAGGACGATACCCAACGGCACGTTTTTGAACAAGTAGTGCATGGTTTGCGTACTGGCATCTTTTTCGCCTTTCCATTGTAGTTGGTATCCTTCGGGAAGTTTTATCTGTTCGATCCTTTCGGCAATGGTTGCGCGTGCCTTTTCTGTTTCAATGCCAGGCGAAGGCGAACACATGACTGTCTGGGCACGCTGTCCATTGTAACGCGGAACGATGGGGTCTTCCCATTCCATGCTAATCCCCTTGCCGATTTGCTTCAACGGTGTCGTCTGCATGACCGATTCGATGAGGTCACTGCGGTCTGCCGTTCCTGATTTTATTTTCAGCAAAGCTTCTTCATCCAACACGCTGCTTATATTGGGCATCATTGAGAACAAAGGAACATTCTCCAGATTGTCCATTTTCTCTCCGTCCTCTCCTGTACATTTCAGATAAATCGTGTTCTTGTGTATGCCGTCATAGAAATTGCCAACGGGTATGCCTCCGGCTGCTGTCAGTACGGAAGTGGAAATATCTTGCCTGCTCAACCCGGAGCGGCGTGCGGACGATTGGTCGTAGTCTATCGTCAATAACGGCATGGACGGTTCCCAGTCTGTCGTGACCAAGCAGACTTCGGGGGTCTGTTCCATAATCATGCGTGCGGAATCCGCTAACGC
Organism: Alistipes sp. AF48-12; assembly: GCF_003477565.1. NCBI lineage: Bacteria > Pseudomonadati > Bacteroidota > Bacteroidia > Bacteroidales > Rikenellaceae > Alistipes > Alistipes sp. AF48-12. The sequence continues at coordinate 124,148 of NZ_QUDJ01000004.1, read as the reverse complement.
ATGGAGTACGGCAGGGTCGGGTCCTGTGAACAGGGCCTCGATGGGATACTTCTTGTACATGATGTTGTACTGTTTCAACTTGACGTAGGCATCGGGATACCGCTTCAGAAGTTCCCGTTGAATTTCATCCATGTTTTCCACCAGCGCGTCGGGGGACTCGAAGTCGATAATCAGTTCGCCGTACGACAATGAGGGCGTGGCGATGCTGCGTACCAGATTGTAACGGGCGGGCGTACCGCCGATGGCGGTCGTTACGTTGCGTATCTCCGGGCGGCTTTTCAAATAAACCCTGATTTCTTCCAACTCGCTCGCCACCTGTGTGGAGTTCGTACCTTCCGGCAGTTTGTATTCCATATAGAGCTGGTCGTACACCATGTCTGGGAAAAAGCCGTGGCGCATGAACCGATAGCCGTATGCGCTTAACAGGACGAGCGCGACCGCGATGAGCACAGAGGATACGCGATGACGCAGCCCGAAATTCAAGGCTGCACGCAGCCAGCCATATACCCGACCGTTGTATAACGATTCCTCTTTTTTGCCGGGCGCGTCGGCTTTCAGCCAACCGTTTGCCATCAAAGGCACATGCACGAGTGCCAGTATCCAACTCAACAACAACGACACGGCAAGGACGATGAACAGGTCTCTCACGTATACGCCCGCCGTATCGGGAGAAAGGAAGACGGGCAGGAAGGCAAGGATGGCAATCAAAGTTGCCCCCAGAAGCGGCATGGCCGTCCTTTTACCTATGGAAGTCATCGCTTCCATGCGCGGCTTGCCCCGTTTCAGGTCTATCAGGATGCCGTCAATTATCACGATGGCATTGTCTACCAGCATTCCCATTGCGAGAATAAAAGCAGCCAGCGATACCCGTTGCATGGAACCGTCCATCATGCCCAATAACAAGAATGAGCCGATAACCGTGACAATAAGGCTCGTGCCTATGATAACACCGCTTTTGAAGCCCATGACGAGCATCAATATCGCCACGACGATAACGACCGATTCTATCAGGTTGATGAAGAAAGTGGCAAGGGCATCTGTCACTCGTTCCGGCTGGTAGAACACGCGATGGTATTCTACTCCTGCCGGGAAATGCTCCGCTTTCAATTCCTCAAGCCGCCGTTCAACTTGTTTGCCTACTTTCACGATGTCCGTACCCGAAGCGGCGGCAACGGCAATGCCCAAAGACGGCTCGCCGTTATAAGCCATCGAGTTGCGTACCGGAGTGACATAGTCATTACCTACTTTGGCAATATCTCCCAAGCGGAGTTGGTCATCCTCATGGCCCTGTATAATCATATTGCGAATTTGCTCTACCTTGCGGAATTTGTCATTGACAGTCACGCGCACGCGTTTTGGCCCGTTGTCGTAATATCCGGTATAATAGATGCCATTCTGCCCTTGCAGCGTGGTGAGTACCTCCGCAGGCGAAACGCCCAATGTCGCCATACGTTCAGGCAGCATCTCAATGTTGATGCACTCCTCTCGTTCTCCGTATATAGTGACACGTCCCACGTCTTCAATGTTTGTCAACTCCCGCTGGATCAATCGGGCATAGTCGGATAGTTTGCGCTCGTCCGTTCCGTCACCGGTCAGGGCGTAGAACATGCCGTATACCAATCCGAAATCGTCTTGCACCTTGACCGACGTGCCTTCCGGAAGTCCGGCTCCGGCATCGGAAACTTTGCGCCGCAACATGTCCCAGCACTGCTCGATTTCGTTTTCCGGAACCGTGGTCTTCATTTCGACCTGGAGGATGGTTAAATCATTATACGACCAACTGCATACGTTGTTCACTTCACCGATGGTGCGTATGTTTTTTTCCAACGGTTCGGTGACTTCCATTTCCATCTCGTGTGCGGAAGCTCCGGGCCGGGTCGCCACGACCATCGCCATTTTCACCTTGATTTCCGGATCTTCCAGCTTGCTCATGTCGTATGCGGAATAGAGCCCGCCGACCAGCAAGACGACAATAAGAAAATAAACCAGTTTCTTGTTGTCGAAAGCCCATTTTCCTACATCCATCACAATAAGCCTCCTACATTCGTTTCAGATTCATCAGCCATAGGCTTTACCTTTTGGCTGTCCGTCAGTTTATGTACTCCAGCAGTCACGACAAGTTCCCCATCAGAAAGCCCTTGCGCAATGATTGCCTTGCCATTGGTATGGAGTTGCTTGACGGATACGGCACGTAATCTTATCACTCCGTCCTTCTTATTATAAACCCAGACGCAACTTTTCCCGTCTTTCTTGAATAATGCGGAAGACGGTATTTCCGTCTTCCCGCTCGCGGTATCGCTTATCACCATATCTACCATCGTATTCATTCCGGGCGAAGGCTGGGGCGACATGTCCTGCGGAATGGAAAGACGTACTGTGTACAATTGATTGGCATTGGCTTTCGGTGCTATGCTAATCAAGCGGAGCGGGACTTTCTGGTTCGGCATGAAATCAAATGAAGCATAGAACGATTCCATCTTGTTGCGATGAATATAAGTAGACGCCGGGATATTGATTTCTATTTCTTGCTTACCCCCTGATACAATCGTGACAATAGGCATACCTGCTGCCACGACCGTTGGCGGATCAAACAAGCGTTTCTGAATATACCCATTGAAAGGAGCATATATTTTTGTGTCAGCTAATTGGTTTTGGGCATTTTCATATTTTGCGGCAATCTGCTGTAAGCCAAATCGTGCCTTGTCATATGCATCGGCTGTGCTTACGCTGTCCGCATAGAGTGCTATTACACGTTCGGCTTCCGATTTTACGTTCATATACTCCGCCTTGATAGCGTCCAATTGCACTTGATAATCACGCGGGTCTATTTCCGCTACAAGCTGACCTTTGCTTACCCTGCTGCCTTCCTCGACATAGACGTTCATCAATGTTCCACTGATCTTGAAAGCCATGTTCACTTCTTCCGCAGCCTTCACACGTCCGGGAAATTCTTGAACCGATGTAGCACCGGCGTTTTCAACCATGAAGAGCCGGACATTTGCCGTGTCCGTTTCCTCCGTCTGCTTACTGTGGCACGAGCTGTTCAGCAATAACAGTCCCATGAACAGACATGTTATAACATAATTTTTCTCATATATGAATTGTCCTTAATTGCGGCTATAAAATTATGCAAATCAAAAATGGCGCGCAAGAGCAAAATTGAGCGAAAATTGTATGATATGTTCGATTTACGGAAGATTCATAGCGAAATATGAGTTTGTTTTGTTTGTTTTTTTATCTTTGCCGAGGTTTAGATATACAAAATAAATGAGTACAATTGAAGATTCCAATATCGAGTTATTCGATATAGACAGCAAAAATATAAAGCAAAGAAATCCTTTCAGCTATCTTAATCAAAATGGATTCCTGCTTTGTAAAAGAGGAAAAATTTCTCTTATAATGGACGAACGGCTATACAATGTGGAAAAAGGCGATTTGTACATATATCCGGCATTCTCGCTGACACAAATCCATAGTGTCAGCGATGACCTACAGGGAGTGGCGGGAACGGCGGATTTCAATTTCATATTTTCCTCGCTCGATTCCATATCCGACACTCAAAGTCATATTTATATACGTTTCCATCCTCTTGTTTCTTTGACGGTTGAACAATTGCAACGTATAGAGGAAATCATTTGGTTTGTCCGTAAAAGGAAAAATATCCAGACCCAATTGGGGACACAAATCGTGTTATCGCTTGTTCAAGCCTTTTGTTACGAAGTGATAGATGCCTATATAACCAACAAATCGATGCAGTCTATGAAGCAGACTCGCAAGGACAAGACTTTCCAGAACTTTCTCGTTTCACTGTATCAGAATTTCCATATTCACAGAAATGTACAGTTTTATGCAAAGCAACAAGGCCTTACGCCCCGCTATTTCACGACATTAATTCATAAGGTATCGGGCAAGACACCATCTCAATGGATTACGACGTTCGTCATCATAGAAGCCAAACGTTTATTGTCCAATCCTAAGATAAGCATCAAGGAAACATCATGCAAATTACATTTTACCGACCAGTCTTTTTTCGGGCGCTATTTTAAGTTGTATGCAGGCTGTTCTCCGTCTGAATATAAAAACGCTACATTTAAGAGGAATTGTAGTATGGATTTGTAGATGTCCAAATATAAACCGATAGGTACAAGAAACAAGAATTTGCCGGCAAGAGTATTCAGCGAATGAGAATGACAACGGGCAGGTTTCGACGCCTGCCCGTTTCTTTGTTCGGTTCAGTTCAGAAGCCTGTCCTTTCGGTTTTGAGGAACAGCTCGAAGTCGGTGATGAATGCGGGAGCAAGCTCTTCCAAGGCAATGGCGCTGACTTTATAGCGTTCTTCGATGGAACTCCGCGAGGTGTTTATACACGGTGCAGTATTTCCAATAACTGTGCAGACTTTTGAGCTTGCCCGCCTGCTTCTGGTAATCCTCGTTGTGCTGACGGAATATCGCTAACAAGGTTTCATGGTTCATACCTAACGTCGAAAATCCTTTATCCGAACCGAAGTAGCGGGATAGTAATGCAACTCCGGTCTCACTTGGCTTTTCAAAGGTTTCGCTTGGCTTCTTTGTCCTCGCAGTCTGTGTTTTCTCTAAACCCTTTGTTTACAACCTTCTTGCCTCTTTCAGCCTACTATCTCGTTTTTTTCCGTACCTTTGTCCTAAATCACTAACCCGTTTGTATGCAGATTTTCCGAAAAGTTCTGGTCGTTTTTTTATTGCTGGGAACCGCCGCTGCCTTGCAGGCGCAGGAACTTTCTTCGCGGCAAACCGCAACGAACGATTCTCTGAAATTGCGAAGGGATGAAAAAGGAGGAGTCGCCGGTATGGCCGATCCGCAGAAAACTTCGGCGTCTTTCCCGTCCGTCAAGCAACTAACCGGATCGTTACAGCAAGAGTCGGCGTCCGATATCGATGCGTTTCAGGATACCGTCTCCCGTCACAAAAAGAATTTCATCGCCCGCATCATCGATTATTACGGCCGGTCGAACGTGGACCGCACCTTCGAAAAGAAGCTCGACTGGAGCATAGCGCCCGGTCCGAATTATTCATCGGACGTGGGTTTCGGTATCGGATTCCTGATAGCCGGCCTGTATCGGCTGGATCGAACGGATTCGACGACGATGCCTTCCAATTTTGCCGTTTACGGAAACGTAACGACCCAGAAGTTCGCCTTGCTGCGTGTCAGCGGCACCAATATTTTCAAGCAGAATCGTTATCGTGTCTCTTATTCCGGGGCGATGGTCTATTTTCCCGGCGCTTTTTACGGCGTGGGTTACGACGCCGGAAAAGCGGGATACGTGCAGGAGCTGACCACGACGATGTATAAAGTCCGTGCGAGCGGCGGCGTTCGGATCGCGCCGAAGGCTTACGCCGGGATGACTTTCAGTCTGGACTATACGGGAGCCAAATCGAAAAAGTCCTCCGCTACCGAACGGTCGTTCCTCTATTACGAATCGGTGGTGGATAAGGTGCTCCAGGAGTCGGGCGGTACGATCGGCGGGGCGCAGGAGGCTTACGACCGTCTCGACGCGCAGGAAAAAGCGGTTTTCAACGGTTATTCCTACGGAGACGGGAAACGGTTGTACGATGCGTGGCGCAACGGTTATTACGATCCCGCGAAAGCCGATCCGTTCGACAACTATGTCGGATCGACCGGCGAAAATCCCAATGCGATGAATGTCGGTTTGGGGGCCTTCTTGCAATACGATTCGCGCGATGTGCTGACCAGTCCGTACAAAGGTATTTTCTTTAATCTGGATATCAAATATTTCCCGAGATGGCTCGGCAATTCGCTGCATACGTTCGGGAAGATACAGGTTACCTTCGACTGGTATCAGAAAACGTGGAAAGGGTGCGTGTTGGCTTACGACCTTTACGGGAATTTTACGATGGGAGTGCCGTCCTGGCACATGTATTCGTCGCTGGGCGGCATGGAGCGCATGCGCGGTTATTACGAAGGGCGCTACCGCGACCGGAACTGCGTGATGACGCAGGTCGAATTGCGCCAGCGGGTTTACCGTCGCCACGGGGTGGCCGCGTGGATCGGTGCGGGTAACGTTTGGGGCGTCGATTCTTTTGCCTGGAATCATACGCTTTGCAGTTTCGGCGTCGGTTACCGTTTCGAATTTAAAAAGCGGATGAACATCCGGTTGGATTACGGTTGGGGCGCGCACGGCAATCCGAATTTCCACTGGGACAAAAAAAGGTGTACGGCTTTCCTGTTTACCGCATCGGAAGCATTCTGATCCGGCGGAATATGCGCGGGCGAGATTCGTAAATACGATCCCCGGGAAACGGAATTCTGTTTCCCGGGGATCGTCGGTATTGCGGCGCGGCGCGCCCGGCGGGACGACCGGTTTCCGTCTACGGAACGGAGTTATCGGTCCGCGTCTTTTTCCATTTCGGCAGTCAGCTTGGCTTTCCATTCGTCCGGCATTTCGAAAGAGTGCTGCTCGTCGAAATTGTAAGCCACCATGACGGCCGTGCATTCGGTCTTGATCTGTTCAGTCTCGGAGTTGATGAGCTGGTGGTGCAGCGTGAAGCTTTTGTTACCCACCCGGATGATTCGGGTGCGTACGGAGATCGGCTCGTCGCGGCGGGTCTGGACGAGGTAGTTCGTCTGGCTTGCAACGATGATCAGTCCGGCCGTTTTCCAGTACGGAGTCAGGCCGAGCACCTGCTTGTAAAAGTCGCACTTCCCGAGGTCGAAATAGTGCTGTTGATTGACGTTGTTGACGTGCCCCAGTACGTCGATGTCGGCGAAGCGCATTTGTATTTGTGTCTCTATCATAGGCTTTATGGTCTGATGATTTCAATTTCTCCGTTCACGCCGACCTTGACGATCGACGATGCTTTTCCGGTGGGACGACCTTCCCACGCGCGGTCGATCACCAGATCGACGCCGTCGACGATCTCCTTTGCGATTTCGCTGAACGACATTGGGGACGGTTTGCCCGAAATATTGGCCGAAGTAGAAACGAGCGGTCGATTCAGTTTGTGAATCAGGTTGTTGCAAAATTCGTGATCCGGAATACGGATTCCCAGCGTCCCTTCGTCCGGAATCAGATTCGGGGCGACGGCGCAGGCTCCGGGCAGGATCAGCGTCAGCGGTTTGTCGGCTACTTCGTACAACTGCCACGCCACTTCGGGCACTTTTTGGATGTATAGCGATACTTTGTCGATCTGGTCGAGCAGTACGAGCATACTCTTTTTGTTGACGCTCTGTTTGAGGTCGTAGATGCGCGCGACTGCCTGTTCGTTGGTCGCGTCGCATCCGATCCCCCAGACCGTATCGGTCGGATAGAGGATGATCCCCCCCCCTCGGAGGACTTCCAGCGCCTGATAAATCGGATCTTCAGCCATGTTTTACATAATTTGGAATCGCACAAAAGTACGCTTTTTTTTGTCTATTTTTAAAAAAGAGTATAGCTTTGTACCTCTAAAAAAATGAAAACGAACAAAACATATTATGGGAAGAGCATTTGAGTATCGAAAAGCACGCAAACTGAAAAGATGGGGCAACATGGCCCGTACTTTTACCAAACTGGGAAAGGAAATCGCGATTGCCGTGAAGGCCGGAGGGCCTGATCCGGCGGGTAATACCCACCTCAGAGTGCTGATTCAGAATGCAAAAGCCGCCAATATGCCGAAAGAGAACGTCGAACGCGCGATCAAACGGGCCACGTCGAAAGAGATGGGCGACTACAAAGAGATGGTGTACGAAGGATACGCTCCGTTCGGGATCGCGATGATTGTCGAGACGGCGACCGACAATACGACGCGTACCGTAGCCAACGTTCGCAGTTATTTCAACAAGCTCGGCGGTTCGCTCGGGACTTCGGGATCGGTGTCGTTTATGTTCGATCACAAGTGCGTTTTCAAAACTCCGGTGAAAGAAGGGATGGATATCGAAGAGCTGGAACTCGAACTGATCGATTGCGGCGTGGACGAGGTGTTCGTCGATGGTGAGGAAGTGGTGATCTACGGGGCGTTCGAATCGTACGGAGCCATTCAGAAGTACCTGGAGGATAACGGTTACGAGATTATCAGCGGGGAGTTCGAGCGAATCCCGACCGACACGAAGGAGGTGACCGAGGAGCAGCGCGCTACGGTCGAGAAACTGATCGAGAAACTGGAAGAGGACGAAGATGTGGCGAATGTTTACCACAATATGAAAGAGGCCGAAGGCGGCGAGGAGGAGTAGCTTTCCGGTTTTGGCGAAAGAGACGACGAAAAACGGTCGCGGATCGAAATCCGCGACCGTTTTTTGTTGTGATTTTCAGTTTTTATGACCAACTTGCGGCAACCGGAGGATTTTCGCTTTTACGGATTTTTTGGAAGCAGCGGTACTCCGGTATTAACGGATCATACGATGAGGATGTCGAAAATAATCTCTTGTCTGGCGATGCTTTCGGTGACGGTATGCGCTTGCAGCCCTTTACAGGGAGAGAATGTGAAAAAGGTGGATATTTGCGTTTACGGCGGAACCTCGGCCGGCGTCATAGCCGCCTATACGGCCCGGCAGGCCGGGAAGAGCGTTCTGCTGATCGAGCCGGGGCGTCATCTGGGCGGAATGAGTTCCGGAGGGCTGGGATATACCGATATCGGGAACAAATACGTCATCCGGGGCCTGGCGCTCGATTTCTACCGTCGGCTGGGCCGGCATTACGGCAAGCTCGAACAATGGATTTTCGAACCGAAAGAAGCGGAAGCCGTTTTCAACGAGTACATCCGCCGGGCGGATGTGGAGGTGTGGTACGACAGCCGGATCGTCCGGGCGGCCAACCGGGGCGGAGTGATCCGGAATATCACGCTCGAAAACTCCGTTTCGCCGCGGTCGTCGCCCCGTAGAACGGTACGCGCAAAGGTATTTATCGATTGCAGTTACGAAGGGGATCTGATGGCGCGCGCCGGGGTTTCCTACACCGTCGGTCGGGAAGGTAATGAACGGTACGGCGAAACCTACAACGGGGCGCAGCGGATGAACGGCCACCAGTTTCCCGACGGGATCGACCCGTATATCGTCAGAGGGGACAGCGCCAGCGGATTGCTGTACGGCATCAATCCCGATCCGATCCTGCCCGACGGGACGGGGAACAAAAAAGTGCAGGCCTATAATTTCCGCATCGCGCTTACCGATCGTCCGGAGAACCGGGTTGAAATCACCCGCCCGGACAACTACGATCCGCAGCGGTACGAGTTGCTGGTACGGTTGAAGGAGAAGCTTCCGTGGAAAACGCCTTACGATGTTTTTATCTGGAGCAGAATGCCGAACGGCAAGACGGATATCAATAATTCCGGCGGTTTTTCGACCGACGTGATCGGTGAAAACTGGAACTATCCGGAAGCGGATTACCCGGAGCGCGAACGGATTCGAAAATTCCACGAGGACTACACGAAAGGGCTTCTCTATTTTATCGGACACGATCCGCGCGTCCCCGACTCCATCCGTAGGGAGATGCTGCGGTGGGGATACCCGAAGGACGAATATACGGATAACGGGCACTGGACGCACCAGATGTACGTACGCGAAGCGCGGCGTATGATCGGCCCCGTCGTGATGACCCAGCACCATTGCCTGGGCGAGGAGACGGTGACCGACGGCATCGGCTGGGCCGCCTATACGATGGATTCGCACAATTGCGACCGCCACGTCGTGAACGGCATGGTCAAGAACGAGGGTAATGTCGAGATCGGAGGGTTCGGCCCCTACCCCGTCTCGTACCGGGCCGTTACGCCGCGGGCCGAAGAAGCCCGGAACCTGCTGGTTCCGGTATGCCTGTCCGCATCGCACATCGCTTACGGTTCGATCCGCATGGAGCCGGTATTCATGGTGTTGGCGCAGTCGTCGGCCATAGCGGCCTGCCAGGCGATCGACCGGTGCGGAGGCTGCGTGCAGCGTGTCGACGTTGCGGCCGTGATGGATGAATTTGCGGGCAATCCGCTGGCGGATGGTAGCCAGCCCGAACTGTTCGTCGATAACAGCGATGCCGAAAACGTCGTCGTCAGCGGCGATTGGAAAACGGAGAAAAACGCCTGGTCGGCCTACGGGCCGGATTTCCTGTCGGACGATTCGAAGGGGACATTTCCCAAATCGTTGCGATACGTGCCGCGGCTTCCGGCCGGAAACGAATACGACATTTATGTCTACTTCCCGAAAGTGGGCGGAGCGACTACGCATACTTCGATCCGGGTTTTCGACGGGGCGCGGCGGTACGACCGGAGGATCCGGTCGTCGGACGTGGTCGTCGAAGGACAGACCGGCGGCGAATGGGTGCGTATCGGCCGCTATCGGCTGCCCGAAGGCCGGAAAGGGTATGTGGAGATTTCGAACGAAGAGGCGGACGGCATAGTCGTCGCGGATGCCGTATTGTTCATTCCGGCCCGGTCGGAGAACTGATCCCTTGCTTCCGAATAAAACCGCGGCGCGTCTATTTTCAGATGCGCCGCGGTTTTGTTCGCCGGTAAGTTTACGCCAGGCCGTCCTCTTTTTTCTGGCGTTCGTAGGAGCCGATGATCAGCCGGATCGGCTGGTCGTGTCCGAAATAATTCCATACCCAGCCCCAGAATACTTTCAGCTTGCCCTGGATGCCGAGCAGGAACATGATGTGGATCGTCGACCAGACGACCCATGCGGCAAAACCGCCGAAACGGATCTTTTTCCATTCGACGAAAGCCCTGTTGCGGCCGACGGTTGCCATGACGCCGTAATTGCAGTAGCGGAACGGTTTCATCGGGCGTCCTTTGAGTCCGGCCAGCAGGTTTTTCCCCAGACGTTTTCCCTGGGAAATTCCGACGCGAGCCAGTTGCGGGTGTCCGTTCGGATACTCCGCGTCGTCGTGCATCGCGGCGATGTCGCCGATGGCGAAAACGTCGTCGTACTCTTTGACCCGGTTGAAAGCGTCCACGCCGATCCGTCCGCCGCGTTCTTTGGTTTGCTGTTCGAGGCCCGGAACGGCGCTGCACCGGATGCCGCTCGTCCAGATCAAGTTCTGGGTCGGGATGCTCTCCCCGTCGTCGAAGATCGCGCAGCCGTCGACATAATCGGTCACTTTTCGGTTCAGCATCACTTTGACGCCTTTGCTCTTCAGGGTTTTCAGCGCTTCAGCAGAGGTCTGTTCCGACATGGAAGAGAGCAGGCGTCCCAGTCCTTCGATCAGGTAGATGCTCATGTGCGACATGTCCAGCCGCGGGTAATCCCTCGGCATCACGTAACGTCTCATTTCGGATAGCGCTCCGGCGATTTCGACCCCCGAAGCGCCTCCGCCCACGATCACCACGTTCAGCCGCGAGATGCGTTCGGCGTCGGAAGAGGCCGTTACGGCGATCTCGAAATTGCGGAGTACCCGGTTGCGGATATTCAGCGCGTCGGTGATGTTGGACATCGCCAGTGCGGTGCGCTTGATGTTTTCGATCCCGAAAAAGTTCGGAACGCAGCCCGTGGAGATGACCAGGTAGTCGTAGCGGATGTCTCCGACCGTGGTGTACAATCGCTTTGCAGTCGCGTCGACGCGTTCGATATAGGCCATCCGGAAGTAGAAGTCGTTCCATCCGTGGAACATTTTCCGGAACGGGAATGCGATATCGCCGACATTCAGCGCCGAACTGGCCACCTGGTACAGCAGCGGCTTGAACATGTGGTAATTGTGTTTATCGACCAGCACGACCTGCATACCGCTGCGGCGCAGGGTACGGATCAATGCGAGGCCGGCGAATCCGCCGCCCACGATGACGATGCGTTTTTTGTCGGTATCGGGAATGTTCGATGACATAGTTTTGGTGTTTAACGTTTGACAATGGCGGTAACGACCTATCCGGCAAATAGAATACCGAAAATGCAAAATGAGCCGGTTTTATGAATAATTTACCGGGAAGGGACGGCCCTACCCGATTTTTTTCAGCCCGAGTTCGGCGGCCTGCCGTTCCATGTAGGCGTAAGCCTGGTCGTAGTCGTTGGCGATCACGCCGTCCAGAATGGCGTCTTTGATGGCGCTCTTCAACTCGCCGACCGCCCGGCAGGGTTTCAGTCCGTAAATCTGCATGATTAGCTCGCCCGAGATCGGTGGCTGGAAATTACGGATCCGGTCTTTCTCCTCGATTTCGCGCAGTTTGACTCGTACCAGCTCGAAATTTTGTAAGTAACGTTTGACCTTGGCGTCGTTGGCCGAAGTGATGTCGGCTTCGCAGAGGGTCATCAGGTCGTCGATGTCGTCGCCCGCTTCGAACAGCAGCCGCCGTACGGCCGAGTCGGTTACGACGTCTTCGGCGAGGATGATCGGCCGCAGGTGCAAAAAAACCAGTTTCTGGACATACTTCATCTTCTCGTTCATCGGCAGTTTCAACTCCCGGAAGATCGCCGCGACCATTTTCGATCCGACGACTTCGTGCCCGTGGAACGTCCATCCCGTTTTCGGGTCGTAGGCTTTGGTTCTCGGTTTGCCGATGTCGTGCAGCAGCGCCGCCCAACGCAGCCAGAGTTTGTCGGTATGACGGGCTATGTTGTCGAGCACTTTGAGCGTATGCACGAAGTTGTCTTTGTGGGCGTGTTTCCCGACCCGTTCGACGCCTTTAAGCCGCGACAATTCCGGAAAGATCAGCGGCAGTAACCCGCAGCGGTCGAACAGGTCGAATCCGATCGACGGAACCGGCGACAGCAGGATCTTGTTCAGTTCGGTTACGATGCGTTCTTTCGAGACGATCGAAATCCGCTCGCGGTTGCGTTCGATCGCGTCGAAAGTTTCCGGTTCGATGTCGAAACCCAGTTGGGCGGCGAAACGTACGGCCCGGATCATCCGCAACGGATCGTCCGAGAACGTCGTGTCCGGATCGCACGGGGTTCTGATCAGCAGTCGCTCCAAGTCGCCCGTTCCGTCGAACGGGTCGATCAACTGCCCGAACGTATCGCCGTTCAGCGAGAAAGCCATCGCATTGATCGTAAAGTCGCGCCGTAGCTGGTCGTCTTCGATCGTCCCGTTTTCGACGATCGGTTTGCGCGAGTCGGCACGGTAGGACTCCTTGCGGGCCCCGACGAACTCCACTTCCCACTTCCCGCAGCGCAGCATCGCAGTTCCGAAGTTCTTAAAGACCGATACCCGGCTGCCGATCTGTCGGCCCAGCGTTTCGGCCACGTCGATTCCGCTGCCGGTTACCACGACGTCGATATCGGTGCAGGGACGCCGCAAGAAGTAGTCGCGGACATAGCCGCCGATCACGAAGGCCTGTAAGCCTTTGGCGTCGGCGATCGCTCCGATTTGTTTGAAAAGGGGATGTCGCAGCGCGTCGTTCATCGTTACCGAAGTTGTTTCAGGTAGAGCTGGATCGTATTTTCGAACCCGAGGTAGATGGCGTCGGCGATCAGCGCATGGCCGATCGACACTTCGAGCAGGTTCGGAATGTTTTCAGCGAAATATTTCAGGTTTTCGAGGTTCAGGTCATGACCTCCGTTGACGCCGAGACCGCAGCGTGCCGCTTCGCGAGCCGTTTCGACGAACGGGGCGATCGCCGCTTCGCGGTCGGCGGCGTAGTTCTTCGCGTAGGGTTCGGTGTAAAGTTCCACGCGGTCGGCTCCGGCTTCGGCTGCGGCCGGGATCATTTCGGGCCGTGCGTCGACGAATATCGAGGTGCGAATGCCGGAGGCTTTGAACCGGGCGATCACTTCTTTCAGAAAGGCTTTGTGCGTGACGGTATCCCAGCCGGCGTTCGACGTGATCGCGTTGTGCGCGTCGGGCACCAGCGTTACTTGGGTCGGGCGGACATCGAGTACCAGATCGACGAAACGGTCGATCGGGTTTCCTTCGATGTTGAATTCGGTCGTAAGCACCGGTTTCAGGTCGTAGAGTCCCGGTAGCGGATGTGTCGTTCATCCGGCCGAGGGTGCACGGTGATCCCTTGGGCGCCGAACCGTTCGGCGTTCAGCGCCGCTTCGACGACGTTCGGAATGTCCCCCCCGCGGGAATTGCGCAGGGTGGCGATCTTATTTATGTTAACGCTTAGCTTTGTCATATTTTTCGCTATTTTTGTGGGCATAAAGTTACAACACTTTTTTGAGTAATTGGAAATCGGATGAATATAGTTTTGTACAGCCGTGCTCAGCCGTCTTTTTCGGCAGAGGATTTGGACTTGCTGATCAATGCGTTGGACGAAACCGGGATGTCCTACCGGATGAACAAAGACTTTGCCGGACTGATCGGGGCGAAGACCGGCCGGACGTTCGGTGCGGAGCAGATTTACCGGGACAGCGCCGGTATCGGGGACGATGCGCGCGTGATGGTCAGCTACGGCGGCGACGGGACTTTTCTGGATGCCGTGCGGTTGCTCGATAACCGTCCGGTCCCGATCGTCGGGATCAATTCGGGACGTCTGGGTTTTCTGGCGAATATAACGAAAGAAAACATGAAGCAGGCGTTCGCCGATATAAAGGCGGGCGACTACACGGTGGCTCCGCGTTCGCTGATCCATGCCGAGGGCGAGTTTACGCAGCAGCCCGGGTTTCCGTATGCGTTCAACGAGTTTACGATCCAGCGGCATGGGCCGAATATGATCTCGACCGAGGTGTATGTCAACGACGAGATGATCGCTACTTACTGGGGCGACGGCGTGTTGGTTTCCACGCCTTCCGGTTCGACGGCCTATTCGCTGAGCGTCGGCGGGCCGGTGGTGGCGCCCGATTGCCGGTGTTTTTTGATTTCGCCGATCGCGCCGCACAACCTGACGATGCGCTCGGTGGTGATTCCGGACAGCAGCGTGATTACGCTGAGGGTGTCGAGCCGTGAAACCGATTTTGCCGTTTCGCTTGACAATCAGAACTACACGGCGCCCAATGGAGTGACCTTCCGGGTGTCGAAGGCCGAAAAGTCGATTTTTTTGGTGCATTTCCAAAATATATCTTTTTACGATACGTTAAGAAATAAAATGATGTGGGGGATCGACAGCCGGGATCTGGTCAAATAGCGTCGACGCTTTCGGAATCCCGTTGTTATTTTGACGGAAATCCCGGTAATAGTGTTATATTTGCACTCTACATTTTAAAACGAACAGATGGATAATCTCGATCCGGAAAATATACCCCGACACGTGGCCATTATCATGGACGGCAACGGCCGGTGGGCGGAAGAACGCGGGCAGGGGCGGGTATATGGCCATATCAACGGCGTGGAGAGTATGCGCAAAGCGATTCGCGCGGCTGTCCGTCGTGGAGTGAAGTTCCTGACCGTTTACGCCTTCTCCACCGAGAATTGGGGGCGTCCGAAAGAGGAGGTGCAGGCGCTGATGGAGTTGTTGTGCAAGTCCCTGTCGAACGAAACCGCCGAACTGAAGAGCCAGGGCGTGCGGATGCGGTTCATCGGGGATGTGGAAGCGCTGGCCGAAGATGTGCGTGCGGCGATTGCGCGCAGCGAGAAAGAGACGCACCGGAACGAGAAACTGACCCTGGTCGTTGCGGTCAATTACAGTTCGCGGTGGGAGATTACCCGGATGGCGCAGAAAATAGCCGTGCAGGTACGCGACGAAGGATTGCAGATTCACGAAATTACGGATCGTACCGTGGCCGACAACCT
Source organism: Alistipes sp. AF48-12 (assembly GCF_003477565.1). Lineage (NCBI taxonomy): Bacteria > Pseudomonadati > Bacteroidota > Bacteroidia > Bacteroidales > Rikenellaceae > Alistipes > Alistipes sp. AF48-12. Next base: position 108,592 of record NZ_QUDJ01000004.1, on the reverse strand, counting down.
GGTTACGGCGGGGATTCCCGATCCCGACCTGCTGATCCGTACCAGCGGAGAGCAACGCCTGAGTAATTTTTTGTTGTGGCAGTTGTCTTACAGCGAGTTGTATTTTACGGAAACCTATTGGCCCGATTTTGACGAGTCTGAATTCGATAAGGCGATCGCGGAGTATCAGAAGCGGGAGCGCAGATACGGAATATTGATGAAAAAATAACCCTTGTTACACCAGTACAGGAAAAAATGAGAAATAAATTAAGGAACCTGGCAATAGCTTTACTGTTTATATTGACAAATGTTTCCGTTTTTGCTCAACCCGACGACTCGACGAAGCAGACTCAAACTCCGCCGATGATTGATTTCAAATCTACTCCCAAAGCATATATTATCAATAATATAACCGTAAGCGGAGCCACCTACCGCGATCCGCAGTTCATTTCGGCCATGACCGGTCTGGTCAAGGGCGATACGATCATGTTGCCCAGCGAGTACATTTCCAATTCCATTAAGAAAATGTGGGGACAAGGAGTCTTCTCGGATATCCAGATGCTGGTGTCTCCCGTCGGCGATAGCGTGAATGTCGAAGTGGTGCTGAAAGACCGCCCCCGGGTGTATAATTGGAATGTGGAAGGTATCCGCAAGGGGCAGAAATCCGATTTGTTCGAAACCTTGAATCTGAAAAAGGGCCGTGAATTGTCCGATTTTATCCTGAACAGTTCGAAAGAGGCGATTCGAAAATATTTCCGGGAAAAAGGGTTTTATAATACGGAGGTGAGCTACCGCGTGGAAAACGACTCGACGCTGGAGAATGTGGTGAACGTGACGTTTGTGATCAACCGCAACCGACGGGTGAAGATCGGCGATATCGTCTTCGATGGGAACGAAGCGATTTCGGACAGGCAGTTGCGCGGCGCGATGAAAAAGACGCACCGCAAGAGCATCAACTTCCTGCGGGGAGCGAAGCTGAAGGAGAAAGAGTATGAAACGGACAAGGAAAATGTAATCGACTATTACAATTCGAAGGGGTATCGCAACGCCACGATCATCAGCGATTCGATCTATCCGATCAGCGACAACCGGATCGGGATCGCGATCAAGGTGGAAGAGGGAAACAAATTCTACTACCGGAACGTAACCTGGACGGGTAACGACGTCTACGATACCAAACAGTTGAACGACATGCTGGGAATCCGCCGGGGAGAAACCTATGACAAAAAGTCGCTGTATAAACGGTTGGGAATTGGTAAGGAGGATAACCCGGAGGATATGTCTTCGGTGAACTCGCTGTATCAGAACAACGGTTATCTGTTCTCCAAGATCGATCCGGGCGAAGAGGTCGTCGGCGAGGATTCGATCGATATCAATGTCAAGATATACGAAGGTAAACAGGCCAAAATCAACGAAGTGGACGTGTCCGGAAACCGGAAGGTGAACGACAACGTGATTCGCCGCGAACTGTACGTGCGTCCCGGCGAATTGTACAACCGTTCGTTGCTGATGGCGACGATCCGGCAGTTGAACCAGATGGGACATTTCGACCCCGAAAAGATGTTGCCGGACGTTCAACCGGTAGAAAATTCCACCGAACTGGTCGATATCGCGTTCCCGCTCGAAGAGGTGGCCAACGACAAATTCGAGATATCCGGCGGTTGGGGAAGCGGCATGTTCGTCGGCTCGATCGGCGTTCAGCTGAACAACATTGCGATCAAGAATTTCTTTAAGAAAGGTGCCTGGCGACCTTTCCCGCAGGGGCAGGGGCAGTCGCTGGCCGTCCGGGCGCAGAGTAACGGTTCGTATTACAAGGCCTTCTCGGTGAACTTTACCGAGCCGTGGTTGGGCGGAAAGAAGCCGAATTCGTTTACGCTCGGACTCTTCTATTCCAACGAGACGAATGCTTACTACGCATGGCAGTCCGGCACCAAGCACTTCCGTACGATGGGTGTTTCGGTCGGCTGGGGACGGAGGCTCAAGTGGCCCGACAGGAACTTCTCGCTGTACCACGAGCTCAGCTACCAGGCCTATAACCTGAAAGACTGGACGTCGTTCATCGTGGAAAACGGCACTTCCAATATTATCGCGTTGAAAACCGTTTTCAGCCGCAATACGGTCGATTCGCCGATCTATCCGCGTACCGGTTCGGAGTTCTCCGTTTCGCTGGCTCTGACTCCCCCCTACTCGCTGTTCCAGAAAAATATCGATTATTCCGATCCCAATTTGCCGGATCGTAAACGGTATAAATGGATCGAATACCATAAATGGCAGCTCAAAGCGCAGTGGTTTTACCCGTTGACCAACAATAACAAGCTGGTGTTTATGGCTAAAGCCGAAATGGGTTACCTGGGATCGTACAACAAGAACAAACCTTCTCCGTTCGAAGGGTTCGATGTCGGCGGCGACGGTATGTCGGGGTATAATGTGTACGGTGTGGATATTATCGGACTGCGCGGATACGAGGATGGCGCCCTGACCCCCTATTCGTATACGACGGACGGACGAACCGATTATGCGCGGGCATACAATAAATATACGATGGAGATACGTTATCCCATTATATTGAAGCCGAATTCGAATATCTATGGTCTGGTATTTGCGGAAGGTGGAAACGCTTTCAGGTCGTGGCAGGAGTTCGATCCTTTTCTGATCAAACGTTCTGTCGGCGTGGGACTTAGAATCTTTATGCCGGTCGTCGGACTGCTGGGTATCGACTGGGGATACGGTTTCGACAGGGCCGTGGGAGCGAGCCACCGCAGCGGAAGCCAGGTGCATTTTATGATCGGTCAACAGTTCTAATTTAAATTATCAGGCTATGAAAAAGTTCGTGGTATTGTTTGCACTCGTATTCTGCGCGGCAAGCGGCGCATGGGCGCAAAGTTATGTATTCGTGAATTCCGAGACGATTTTCAAGTCGCAGGCCGACTACAATAGTGCGATCAAGCAACTGGACGATCTGTCCGCGGAATATCAGAAAAATATCGACGATGCGTATGCGGAGTTGGACGAGACGTTCAACAACTATGCTGCGCAGCGGGGATATCTGTCCGAGACGAGCCGCCAGAACCGGGAGGAACAAATCGTCAACCGGGAAAAAGAGATTAAAAAATATCAGCAGGACGTTTTCGGTCCCGAAGGCGAGCTGATGAAAAAACGTATCGAGTTGATCAAACCGATCCAGGAGCGGGTTTTCGCCGCGATCAACAAGTACGCCGAAACCAACAATCTGGGAATGGTAGTCGACCGGGCGAATAATCAGACCCTGCTCTACTATCAGCCGGCGTTGGACAAAACCGATGAAATTATCAAAATGTTAAACAACAATTAAAACTTAATGTGAATTTTATGAAAACGATTCTCAAATTAACCTTGGTTGCGACGCTGTTGGTAGCGGGGAGCAGTGCTTACGCTCAGAAGTTCGGCTATATCAAGATGGACGACCTGATCTCTCTGATGCCGGAGAACGATTCGGCAATGGTCAAACTACAGGCTTTACAGAAAGAACTGTCGGAGCAATTGGAAGCCGTCCAGGTCGAATTCAATACGAAGGCGCTCGATTATCAGAAAAATGCCGCTACGCTTTCCGATGCGGTGAAAGAGATGAGGCAGAAGGAACTGGACGGCGTTCAGCAGCGTTACCAGGAACTGAGCCAGCTCGCTACGCAGCAATTTCAGAAAGCGCAGATGGATCTGTTCGATCCGGTGCTGAAGAAGGCGCAGGCTGCGATCGACAAAGTAAGCAAGGAAAACAGTTTCACGCTGGTGTTCAATACGGCCAACGAACCGCTGGCTTATTACAACGCGGCAACGGTAACCGACATCCTTCCTCTGTTGAAAAAGGAATTGAACCTGAAAGACAAGCCGACTACTCCGGTGACCGACGCGGCGGCGCCTACGGCTCCCGCGACCCCGGCAGCGAAATAACCGGATTTATAAAATACAAAAAGGCTCCTCTTCGAGGAGCCTTTTTTATGCCGGTATGCCGCGCGGCGGGTTATCTTACCCATTCGGTCCATTTACGGTCGTCGTCCGATCCGGATTTTACGATGGTTTCGATGAACTGCATACCGCGGATTCCGTCGTTCACATCCGGAAAATCCGTCCATTCCGGCCGGGGCGCTTCCCCGCTCCGCCGGGCCCGCACGGTACGTGCGAAATTCCGGTAAATGTTCGCAAAGGCTTCGATGTAACCTTCGGGATGTCCGCCGGGCGTGCGGGTGTTGGCTTTTGCAGCGGCTCCCATGTAAGCATTCCCGGTACGTACGACCTCCATCGGTCGGTCGTTCCATTTGACGTACAGCGTATTCGGTTCCATCTGTGCCCATTCGATGCCGCCTTTTTCGCCATAGATCCGGATCGTCAGCGGATTTTCTTCACCGGCGGCTACCTGGGTTGCGACCAGCACGCCGGTGGCGCCTCCGTCGAAACGGAGCAGTGCCGCGCCGTCGTCGTCGAGCAGGCGTCCTTCCACGACTGTACGCAGGTCGGCGCAGAGCGATGTGCATCGCTGCCCGGAGATGTATTCGGCCAGTTGCAGGGCATGAGTGCCGATATCTCCCATCGTTCCCGCTTTTCCGGAGCGGGACGGATCGGTGCGCCATCCGGCGTTTGAGGCGGGATCGAGTTCGACGCGCGTGGAGAGCCATCCTTGCGTATATTCGACGAATATTTTCCGGATTTTCCCGAAATCGCCGCGGGCGAAACGTTCGCGCGCTTCTTTGACGCCCGGATAACCGGAATAAGTATGGGTCAGCGCAAGGGTACGGCCGGTTTGTTCGACCTTGTCCCTGAGCCGGTAAGCTTCTTCGAGCGAAAAGGTGATCGGTTTGTCGAGTACGACGTCGAAGCCATGTTCCATAGCCATCGCGGCCGGCCCGAAATGCAGTTGGTTCGGAGTGACGATCGATACGAAATCCATGCGCCGTTCTTCCGGCAGCGCGGCTTCGCGCTCGATCATCTGTTGGTAAGAAGTGTATATCCGGTCGTCCGGTAAGAAATATTCCCGGCCGGAAGCCAGTGAAACTTCCGGTTTGCTGCTGAAGCATCCGCAAACCAGTTCGATCTGGTTGTCCATCAGCGCGGCGGCCCGGTGGATCGCACCGATAAAAGCGCCTTTCCCGCCGCCGATCATGCCCATTCTCAGTTTTCGGTTTATCATGATTGTGCTTTTAAGTTGGTTTGTAACAAAAATAGTAAAATATCCGGTTTATGCGGAATCCGTACCCGAACGTGCCGCGTAAAAGTTACATTACAGTAATTTGCGGCTATAAAAAACGCCGGCTGTTCAGCCGGCGTTTTTCGGGTATCGCTTGTTTTGCAGTCGTTATCTCTTTCTGGCCATTTGTTCCCGTTGTTTCATCATCTCTTCGTACCGTTGCTGGAACTTGCTCAACTTGCGCGGTTTTTTGGCATTTTCTTTCATCCGGTGGTGCAGTTTGTCCTCGTTTACGATGTAACGGAACGCATAGGTTTGCCCGATCGTAATGATGTTGCTGACCAGATAGTAGTAACTCAGGCCGCTGGAGTAGTTATTGAACCAGAACAGCAGCATCAGCGGCATCAGGTACAGCATCATGAATTTCATGCCGGCCATCTGCGGGCCTGCTCCGGCCGTCTGCGCGTAGTTGATCTTCGACGAAATGAATACCGATACGGCCATCAGCAACGCGAACAGGCTGACATGGTCGCCGTAGAACGGAATGTTGAACGGCAGATGCAGGATGCTGTCGTACGACGAAAGGTCGTCGGCCCACAGGAACGATTTTCCGCGCAGTTCGATCGACGCCGGGAAAAAGCGGAACATGGCGATCAGGATCGGGAACTGGATCAGCATCGGAATACAGCCTCCCATCGGGTTGACTCCGGCGCTTTTGTACAGCGCCATCATCGCCTGCTGTTTCTTCATCGCGTCTTCCTGTTTCGGGTACTTCTCGTTGAGCTTGTCCATTTCCGGTTTCAGCAGGCGCATTTTGGCGGTCGAAAGGTAGGACTTGTAGGTCAACGGCGAGATGATGATTTTGATGAAGATCGTCAGCAGCAAGATGATCAATCCGTAATTCGAAATGTATTTACCCAGGAAATCGAACGTCGGGATTACCAGCCAGCGGTTCACCCAACCGATGATCCAGCCTCCGAGCGGAACCAACTTTTGCAGGTGCAGGTCGTCGTATTTTTTCAGCGTCGAGTATTTGTTCGGGCCGAAATAGAAACTGAAATCGTAATGGTCTGTCTGCGGCGTATAAGGGACGGCCAGTTGCGTATGGAACGTTTTGATCTCGCGGGCGGTAGGCGCAAAGGTCGTGAATTTGACCGAGCCGTTCTGGAAATCGTCTCCGGCGATCAGGATCGACGAGAAGAACTGCTGCTTGAATGCCACCCATTTGATCTTGGAATTGATCGTCTCCTCTTTCGTTTCGTTGGAGATGCCGAGTTCCTCGATGCCGTCGTCGCCCGGGTAATTATAGGCGATCGTCGTGTAACGGTTCTCGTTTTCGAACCCTTTTTCGTTCTGGGGGCCGACATTCTGCCACGTGATTTCCATGTCGCCCTGGTTCGGCGACAAGATTTGCTGCATACCGACGAAACGCACGTCGAAGTCGATCATGTAGTTGTCCTTGCGGATCGTGTAAACGTAATCCACATAGGCGGCCGAATCTACCGGCAACCGCAGGACGAATTCCTTTTGCTCCTGCCCTGCCCCGAAAGTCAGGTCGGTCGCCTCGGCGGGGGTGAAGTAGTAATCCCCTGTTCGTATCTGGGCGTCGTTGTATCCCTGTTTGATGAAGAATGACAGATCGAATACCGAAGTCGTGTCGGCGAACAGCACCAGAGGCTGTCCCCCGTAGGTTTTGTAATCTTTCAGCTCGACCGAAGCGACGCGTCCGCCTTTGTTCGAAAAGCGGATTTTCATCAGGTCGTTCTCGACCGTATAGAAAGTTTCGGTTCCTTTGGTCGCTTGAAAAAGAGAGCTCCCGAGGTGGCGTTCGAGGGCTTGTTCGGCTTGCGCCGTCCGGAGGCTGTCGCCCGCTGGCGAGTTCGTCGCGGAGATCTTTTCCTGTTCCTGCGTTTGCTGAACGGCTGCCGCATTGGCGGCGTTCAGCGAATCGACGAGCGTTTTGGCTTCGTCGAACTGCGACTGCTGTTTACTGTTGTACCACGAAAAACTGAAGAGTATGACACCGATGATCAGTAGGCCCAGTAGCGTTTTCTTATCCATGTTTTGACGTCTTCTGTTTTATTTACAACTGTTGCTTTCGCAATATTTTTCGGCAGCCTTTACGAACGATACGAATAGCGGATGCGGGTGCAGTGCCGTACTTTTATATTCGGGGTGGTACTGCACGCCGATAAACCACGGATGGTTTTCCAGTTCGACGATCTCGACCAGGTTCGTATCCGGATTTACGCCGACCGGTTTGAGGCCTGCTTGGACGAACTCGTCCAGGTAGTCGTTATTGAATTCGTAACGGTGGCGATGGCGTTCGACGATCTCGGCTTTCCCGTATGCCGCATAGACTTTCGTGCCTTTTTGCAGGGCGCAAGGGTATCCTCCCAGCCGCATCGTGCCGCCTTTTTCGGTCACGCCCTTCTGTTCTTCCATCAGGTCGATCACCGGATGCGTCGTGCTGTCCATCTCGGTCGAATTCGCATCGGCGTATCCGAGTACGTTGCGGGCGAATTCGATTACGCTGCACTGCATTCCAAGGCAGATCCCGAAGAACGGGATTTTCTGTTCGCGGGCGTAACGCACCGCTTCGATTTTGCCTTCGATGCCGCGGTGCCCGAAACCGGGCGCTACCAGAATGCCGCACATGCCTTTCAGTTGCGCGGCGATGTTCTCTTTGGTGATCTTTTCAGAATTTACGTATTGCAGTTTCACCTTCGTATGGTTTGCGGCCCCGGCGTGTATGAACGATTCGACGATCGATTTGTAGGCGTCGGGCAGTTCGGTGTATTTGCCGACTAACGCGATGTTGACCTTTTTCTGCGGATGCTTGACCTTTTCGACGAATTCGATCCAGGCTTTCAGGTCGGGCTCTCCGTTGTCCGGCAGCCGTAGTTTATCGAGCACCACCAGATCGAGTTTCTGGTTCAGCATCATCAGCGGCACTTCGTAAATCGTCGGTACGTCGATCGATTCGACGACCGCATTGACGTCCACGTTGCAAAACAGCGCCACTTTGCGCCGGATGTCGTTGGTCAGGTGCTTTTCGGTGCGCAGTACCAGTGCGTCGGGCTGCAGGCCGTTTTCGAGCAACTGCTTGACCGAATGCTGGGTCGGCTTGGTCTTGAGTTCGCCGGACGCGGCCATGTACGGAATCAGGGTCAGGTGCACGACCAGCGAGTTGTTCGCTCCCAGTTCGTAGCGGAGCTGCCGGACGGCTTCGATGTACGGCAACGATTCGATGTCGCCGACCGTACCGCCGATCTCGGTGATGATAACGTCGTATATTTTCTTGGCGCTCAGTAACTTGATTCGCCGTTTGATTTCGTCGGTGATGTGCGGGATGACCTGCACGGTCTTGCCGAGGAATTCGCCGCGCCGTTCTTTGTTGATAACGCTCTGGTAGATGCGTCCGGTGGTGACGTTGTTGGCCTGTGAAGTCGGGATGTTCGTGAAACGTTCGTAGTGCCCGAGGTCGAGGTCGGTCTCGGCGCCGTCTTCGGTGACGTAGCATTCTCCGTGTTCATAGGGATTCAGCGTTCCCGGATCGACGTTGATGTACGGATCCAGTTTCTGGATCGCTACTTTATAGCCCCGGGCTTGCAACAGCCGCGCGAGGGATGCGGAGATAATCCCCTTTCCCAGCGAAGAGGCGACGCCTCCGGTGACAAAGATAAATTTCGTTTTGTTCGTGTTACTCACAGCCATGTTTTTACTCTCCCTGCTTATCTATCATGTTAATCTTTTCAATCGTGGTTGCCATTTCCTCTTTCGCCTTGGCGATCTTCTCGTTGACGTCACGGATCATGGCCTCGGCGTTCTTGCTTTTCGAGAAGAAGCCGATGTTGTTTTCCAGCAGCGCGATGTCCGCTTCGAGTTGTTTCATCTTGTTGTACAGTCGTTCGCGTTCGTGGCGCAGGCGGCGGTCGTTGGCGTTGTCTGCCGCCAGGTTTTGGATTTTGCCTTTGAAGCGTTCCAGATGACGCTCTTTTTCATTGCCGCGCAACTTGGCGAAAGCGGCATCGACCAACTGACGCCATTCGTTTTGGATAGCTTCTTTTTGCCGGATCGGCACGAATCCGGTTTCGGCCCAGCGGCGTTGCAGTTCTTTCAGTTTGTCGAAAGCCTTTTCCTGTTCGTCCGCGACGAAGTTTTTCATCTCTTCGATCAGCGCGCGTTTTTTTGTCAGGTTCTCTTCGTATTGGGTGTCGATCGTTGCGAAGTGGGCCGCCTTGCGCTCGAAGAAACGGTCGCAGGCCGTGCGGAACCGTTTCCACACCGCATCCGAATGGCGGCGTGCGACCGGCCCGATCTCTTTCCACCTTTTCTGTAGCGCAATCAGTTCGTCGGTGGCTTTTTTCCACTCCTCGCTGTCCTGGACGGCTTCGGCCGCAGCGCATATTTCGTTTTTCAGTTGCAGGTTGCTTTCCATCTCCATTTTCGTCTGGAGATAGAAATTCCGTTTGTTTTCGAAAAATTTATCGCATGCGTTGCGGAAGCGTTCGTAAATTTTGGTGTTGTCTTTTTTCGGGGCGAAACCGATCGTTTTCCATACTTTCTGGATTTCGATCAGTTGTTCCGAGGCTTTGTTCCACTCCTTGCGGGAGATCGGCGCAGCGGTGACCAGTTCCTCGGTCTTGACGCAAAGCTCGGTTTTCAGGTCGAGGTTTTTCTTTTGTTCCTCTTTCAGTTGGTCGAAATGTTCCTGATGCCGTTTGTTGATTTTCGAACTGGCTTCGCGGAAACGGTCCCACAACTGTTCCTTGTATTCGTTGGTCACAGGGCCTATTTCGCGCCACTGTTCGTGCAGCTTCTGTAATTTGTGGAACGCGGTAATGACCGAGTTCTCCAGCACCAGCGCTTCCGCCTCTTCGCACAGGGCGATTTTGGCTTCGTAATTCTTTTTCAGGTCGAGGTCGCGCAGTTCCTTGTTGATCTTGATGAAATTGTAGAAATTCTCGACGTGCAGGTTGTAAGTTTCCCACAGGTCTTTCATGACCGACTGCTGTACGAGCCCTGTCTCTTTCCAGCGCTGTTGCAGTTCGCGGAACGTGTTGAATGTCTGATTGAGCGTTTCGTTACTGTTGACCAGTTCTTTCAGTTCTTCGATGATCTGGAGTTTGGTCTGGTAGTTGGCTTCTTTTTCGGCGTCCAGCCGGGCGATGAACTCATTGCGTTTCTCGCGGTATTCGGCGAATAGCGTCTTGAACTGCTGTTCCGCTTCGTTTGCGGGCGGAACGAAATCTTCGCTATTGCCGCCCGATTCGACGAACAGCTTGCGCAACTGATCCACCTCGTTGCGGTAATTCTTATAGAAGGCTATTTTGATGGCTTCCACGTCTGCGCGGATCGTCTGTACGGGCTTCGTCCGCAGCAGCGTTTCGAAAATCGCGAGCAATTGTTCTTTGTTCTTCCCGGAATAGTCGACCGTCTCCGAAACGCGATCCCCGCCGGCGTTTTCTTCCGCAGGTTCTTCGTCTCCCAGATCGAATTCCGGAGCGTCGGCCGCCAGGGCCGCCTCTTCGTCCGAGAAGTCTACGACCGGATCGGCGGCGTTTTCCGGGGCCGGAGCCTGCGGGTCGGCCGGTGCGTCTTGCCGGTTCTTGCTTTCTTTTTCGACCGCCGGTTCGGCAGTCGGAGCGGTATCCGTCGTATCCTCAATGCCGGAAGCATTGACTTGTTCCTCGGGAACAGGCAGTTCGTTGTTTTCGGTAACCATCATCAAACGTTTTTAGATTCAGAAAAGTCCCGCTGCCAGCGGGCAGCTTTAAATTACAAAAGTATATGATTTTTCCTAAAAAACACAGTTCCCGTTCAAAAAGTTACCGGTATTCACGCCCTTTGCGGGAATATATAGCGAGCTTCTTAACTGTTTTTTAACAATAATTGCCTAAAATTGCATTTCCAAATTTTGCGATAACTCGAACTTTTATGGAATATGTTCATTTTCTGATCGATTTTTTGCTGCACATCGACGTGCATCTGGCGCAGATGGTCGCCCAGTACGGCGTATGGGTATACGCGATCCTGTTCGCGATCATTTTCTGCGAGACCGGCCTGGTCGTAACGCCTTTTCTGCCCGGAGATTCGCTGCTGTTCGTAGGCGGCGCGCTGGCCGCTTTGCCGACCAACGAGTTGAATGTCCATTTGCTGGTGCTGGCGGTGGCTGTCGCCGCCGTGTCGGGAGATGCGGCCAATTACACGATCGGCCGTTTGTTCGGCGAAAAATTGTTCAGGAATCCGGATTCCCGGATTTTCAAACAGAGTTACCTTGAGAAAACGCACGCTTTTTATGAAAAATATGGCGGAAAAACAATTATTCTGGCGCGATTCGTTCCGATCGTGAGGACGTTCGCTCCGTTCGTGGCCGGCATGGGGCACATGAGCTATCGGCATTTCGCCCTTTTCAATGTGGTCGGCGGGTGTGCCTGGGTGGCCGTTTTCTGTTACGCCGGATTTTTGTTCGGCGGACTGGACGTGGTGCAGGAAAATCTGAAGCTGTTGATCGTCGTGATCATCGTCGTTTCCATTTTGCCGGCTGTGATCGAGATATGGCGCAATAAACGTAAAAAAAAGTAAAATACATTTTCATTTCGTCGGTAAATGGCTACCTTTGTGTGATTTTGTTGCGGCCCCGGGCTGTCCTCTTTTTATCTCGACGGATGAGAAGAGCGTTTTTTTGCAGGGTATCCGGTCGCTCTCACCTCTTTACGGCCGGTTGTCGTTTCGGATGAAAACACAATTTAAATAATAATTGGTATTATGGAATTTGTCGATAAAATCAAACAGAAGGCGAAAAGCAACATCAAAACGATCGTCCTGCCGGAAGCCTACGAGGAACGCAACCTGAAGGCTGCCGACCGGATTATCAGCGAAGGGTTTGCCGATCTGATCCTGATCGGGAATCCGGATCAGATCCATCATCTGGCTTCGGAACTCTATCTGGAAAATATCGGGAAGGCGAAGATCGTCGATCCGCAAAACAATCCCGATAAGGAAAAGTACGTGGAACTGATGCTGAAGCTTCGGGCAGCCAAAGGATTGACCCGCGAACAGGCCGAAAAGCAGATCGCCGATCCGCTGTATTTGGGCGCCGTGATGGTGAAGGCCGGCGATGCGGACGGAGAGGTAGCCGGCGCGAACAATGCGACCGGCGACGTGTTGCGTCCCGCTTTTCAGTATGTTAAGACCATACCGGGGATCAGCGTCGTGTCCGGAGCGTTCATTATGATGCTGAAAGACCCGATGTTCGGGGAGAACGGGATGATGGTGTTCGCGGATTGTGCGGTGCATCCGAATCCTACGGCCGAAGAGTTGGCGCAGATCGCTGTGATGACCGGGCGGACGACCCGCGTGATCGCCGGTTTCGAACCGCGTATCGCGATGCTGAGTTTTTCGTCGAAAGGTTCGGCCAAACATGAAATGGTCGACAAGGTGGTGCGCGCGACCGAATTGGCCAAGGAGTTGGATCCGACGTTGATGATCGACGGGGAGTTGCAGGCCGACGCCGCGATCATTCCGGGTATCGGCGCGCAAAAAGCTCCCGGCAGCAAGATCGCCGGCAAAGCGAACGTACTGGTATTCCCGACGCTCGAAGTCGGCAACATCGCCTACAAGTTGGTGCAGCGCATGGCGCATGCCGAGGCGATCGGTCCGATCCTGCAGGGAATGGCCGCTCCGATCAACGACCTTTCGAGAGGGTGCTCGGTGGACGATATCGTCGGACTCGTCGCGATTACGGCATGCCAGGCGGGAGGAATGAAGTAATCTGAAGGTTAATATAAAGTGATATAAACTTATGAAAATCCTTGTTTTAAACTGTGGTAGTTCGTCGATCAAGTATCAGGTGATCGACATGAAGAGCGCCACGGAATATTCGCTGTTGGTGAAGGGCATTATCGAACGGATCGGTCTGTCCGACGCGATCCTGACGCATAAGCCGGTCGGAAAACCGGTTTACGAAGTGGTGCGGAGCATTCCGGATCATACGAGCGGGATCAGCCTGATCCTGGACGCGCTGGTCGATCCGGAGTACGGCGTACTGGAAAGCATCTCGGAGATCGCGGCGGTCGGTCACCGCGTGGCTCACGGCGGAGAGTATTTTAAGGACAGCGCTTTGGTGGACAAGTCCGTCAAGCAGAAGATCGAAGCTTGCTTCGACTTGGCTCCGTTGCATAATCCGGCCAATCTGAAGGGGATTCTCGCGATGGAAAACATCCTGCCGAACACGCCGCAGGTGGCCGTATTCGATACTTCGTTCCACCAGACGATGCCGGCCAAGAATTTTATGTACGCCCTCCCCTATAAATATTACGAGGATTACCGGGTGCGCCGTTACGGTTTCCACGGAACGAGTCACAAATATGTGGCCCAGACGGCTTGCAAGTTGACGGGGATCGATATGAATCGGTCGAAAATCGTGACTTGTCATATCGGTAGCGGAGCGTCGGTGGCGGCGATCCTGAACGGGGAGTCTTACGATACGTCGATGGGATTCACGCCGGTCGACGGCCTGATTATGGGAACCCGTTGCGGCAGCACCGATCCCGGCGCGCTGATTTATATCGCCGAGAAAGAAGGGATCAATCTGGATCGCCTGAGCGTGATGATCAATAAGGAGTCCGGAATGCTCGGCATTACCGGCGTTTCGTCCGATATGCGCGATATCCGCGCTGCGGCCGAGAGTGGGAATCCGCGGGCCGAACTAGCGATCGAAATGTTTGCGGCGCGGATCAAGAAGTTCGTCGGCGCGTATGCCGCGCTGATGGAGGGGATCGATATGATCGTCTTTACCGGGGGAATCGGCGAAAACGATCCGGGAACCCGGGAGCGCGTCAGCAAAGGGCTCGAATTCATGGGCGTGAAATTCGATCCCGAGGTGAACCGGGGCGTGCGCGGAAAAGACGTCGTGCTCTCTGCGCCGGATTCGCGCGTCAAGGTCGTTACGATCGCTACGAACGAAGAGTTGGTCATCGCTTCGGATACGTTCCGGTTGACCAAAAAACGCTCCGAATAATACGGTTGTTGCGGCGAATGCAAACGAATGTTCGAAAAGTTTTCCGGAATGAAAAAAACGGAAAACTTTTTGATGTTTCAAAGGATTGTTAAATTATGAAACGATGATAACGAAACTGGAAGAAATCATTCAGACCGTCCAGGGGCAGCCGCGTAAAAAACTGGCGGTAGCCTATGCGCAGGATTCGCACACGCTGGAGGCCGTTGGCGCGGCGGTGGATATGGGAATCGTCGAAGCGATCCTCGTCGGCGACCGCGACGAGATCGAGCGGGTTTGCATGGCGGACGAGATCGACCCGGAAAAGTTTTCGGTGATCGACCAGAAGAGCGATGTCGCCTGCGTGGCGACGGCCGTGAAAATGATCCATGACGGAATGGCCGATATTCTGATGAAAGGGCTGGTTTCTACCGACAAATACATGCGCGGGATTCTCGACAAGGAATTCGGGTTGCTTCCGCCCAAAGGGGTGTTGAGCCATGTGGCGGTGCTGGAGCTGCCGATGTATCACAAGTTGCTGCTGGTGTCGGATGTGGCGGTGATCCCCTACCCCGACCTGGATCAGAAGGTGCGGATCACCCGCTATCTGATCGAGGCGGCTCGGGCGCTGGGCGTTCAGAAACCCAAGGTCGCGGTGGTCGCTCCGAGCGAGCAGATGCTACCGAAAATCCAGTCGGCGGTCGATGCGGCGATCCTGTCCAAAATGGGCGACCGGGGACAGTTCGGAAATGCGTTGATCGACGGTCCGTTAGCGGTGGATGTGGCGCTGGTGAAGGAGGTAGCCCAGACCAAAGGGCTGTCGAGTCCGGTTGCAGGCGACGCCGACTGCCTGTTGTTCCCGACGCTGGATGCGGCGAATGCTTTCTTTAAGGCGGCAAACCAACTATGCCGCGCACCGCTGGCCGGGATGGTGGTCGGCACCAAATGTCCGTGCGTACTGACGTCCCGCGGCGATTCTCCGGCGTCGAAGCTCTATTCGATCGCAATGGCTGCGTTGTCCGTTAAAAAGTAAGAAGTGATGAAACAATACGGAATATTGGCGATCAACCCCGGTTCGACTTCTACGAAAATTGCGGTGTATCTCGATGAAACGGAGGCGATGAGCCGGACGATCCGTCACTCGGCGGAGGAGCTGCGGCCGTTCGCCCGCGTGACCGACCAGTTCGGTTTTCGCCGGGATCTGATTCTGAAAGTTCTGGAGGAGGAAGGTATTGCGCTGGACTCGCTGTCTGCGGTTATCGGGCGCGGGGGATTGGTCAAACCGATCGCTTCGGGCGTGTACGAGGTGAACGACGCGCTACGTCGGGATTTGATCCACGCTCCGCAGGGCGAGCACGCCTCGAACCTGGGCGGACTGCTGGCTGTCGAAATCGCGTCGCGGGTTCCGGATGCGAAGGCTTATATCGCCGATCCGGTCGTCGTGGACGAATTGGACGACGTAGCCCGCGTCTGCGGGCACGCGCTGTTTCGCCGGGTCTCTATTTTCCACGCTTTGAATCAAAAAGCCGTATCGCGGATTTATGCCGCGCGGGTCGGGAGAAAGTACGATGAACTGAACCTGATTGTCGCCCACCTGGGGGGCGGTATTTCGGTCGGCGCTCACCGGGGCGGACGGGTGATCGACGTGAATAACGCGTTGGACGGCGACGGCGCTTTTTCGCCCGAACGGTCGGGAACCCTACCGGCCGGACAGTTGGTGAAGCTCTGTTTCAGCGGACAATATACCGAGGCCCAGATCCGGCGAATGCTCTGCGGCAGCGGTGGTCTGGTTTCGTTGGAGGGCTCCAACAGCGTGCAGGAACTGCTCGAACGAGCGAAACAGGGCGACCGGGCCTGCGAACGGATCATCTACGCGATGGCTTACAACGTGGCCAAGGAGATCGGAGCTATGGCTGCCGTACTCGGCGGTCGGGTCGATGCGATTCTGATTACCGGCGGCATCGCGTACAGCGGCACGGTTTGCGACGCGATCCGCGAACGCGTTTCCTTTATCGCTCCGGTCGAGGTGATTCCCGGTGAAGACGAGATGGGAGCGCTGGCCGAAAATGCGCTGCGGGTATTGCGGGGCGAAGAGATGCCGAAGAAGTACGAATAAAACGTGCCGAAGAGATGTTTCCGGGACGTTTCGAAAGACCGGCAGCCGGCGCTGCCGGTTATTTTTTTGCCGGCGACAGTCGGGACGACCGGACGGAATCGGCCGGCTGTTCGACCGAAAACAGATCGCGGTCGGGCCATTTTTTTATTTTGCCCATCGCTTGTTTCATCATTGCGGCGATTTTCCGGGGAAAGCGGGAACCCGACCAGGAACTCGTGTTGGTGATGAATACCCAGGTGTAACCGTCGTGCTGCCGTTTGAGCATTGCGCTCGATCCGGACAGCGACCCGGTGCGCGACCAGTCGTCGCTTTCGGTGGTTCTCATCCAGCCGATCGGGTATTTCGATTTGTCTTTTTCGGTCATGTAGGCGATGGTTTCCGGTTTCAGGATGTCCGGCCGCGAATCGCCGGGGTCGATCGCCGTAATGAACTTCATCAGTTCCGCCGGAGAGGCTACCCAGCCTCCTGCCCCGCTCAGCACCTGCATGTCGCAGCCGCCGTAGCTGCGCGGAACCAACCGGCCGCTGCCGTCGAACGCTTCGGTCGGCTCGGCGTCGGAAGGCTCGTAATAGCGGACTTCGTTCGGGAATTTCTGTTCGTAGGACGAGCGGCCGATGTGCATGTCGTGGCATCCGGCGGGCGACAGAATGCTGTCCCGGATGAAACTCTCGTAAGGCAGTCCACTCGCTTTTTCGATTACTTTGGTCAGTACCACGTAGCCGAGGTTCGAATAGAGGTTGCTGCTTCCCGGTTCGTAGCGCAGGCGGGTTTCGGCCGCATAACGCACCATGTCGTCGAATCCCACCGGCGGAGCGATGCCCAATTGTTTTGCGACGCTCACCGAGCAGAACAGCGGATCGCCGCTGCGGATCGAGTAGCCTCCCTGGTGGCGCAGCAGATGCTCGACGGTTATTTTTTCGATCCGTTTGTCCCGTATATTCCGAAACAGCGAATCGTTCAGGATGCCGTCGGCGCCGAAGACCCGGTCGCCGAGCGAAAGCCGTCCTTGTTCGCAGAGTTTCATGATGCCGGTCGCCGTGATCAGCTTGGAGAGGGATGCGATCCGGAAGATATGCCGGACGTCGGTACGGATGCCCTGTTCTTTGTCTGCCCAGCCGAATCCCTTGCTGTATAGTAGTTTGCCGTCTTTCATAATGGCGATCGACGCGCCGGTGATCTCCCATTGTTGCATGAAGCGTTCGACGATCCTCTCGAACTGCCGGGTCTCTTCGAGCTCCGAGTTGGAGTTGTCGAGCAGGTGGTTGATCCCTTCGGGTAGAATGATTTCCGGGATCGGGTTGTAAACGTTCCGCACGCTTTCGTGACAGCTCCGGTTTAGCGTGAAGACGGTCAATATCAAACACAGCAGTGCGTAAAAGTATCTGAATTTCACGGAGATCAGCTTGTTTTTTTGTTTTTATGATAACGGACGGCAGCAACGGCGACCAGCACGAGCACCCCTGCTCCCGCAGCCAGTACGATTTCCGGCGAAAAGCTTCGCTCTTTCCGTAGGAGTGCAATCCCGACAGGTAATAATTCACACCGAAGAAAGTCATCAGCACCGTCGAAAAACCGACCACCGACATAACGTCGAAGACCAGCGGGTTCGTATTCAGCCGCGGAATAAAATGCAGGTGCGTCGTGACCGCGTAAACGATCATCGTGATCAGCGCCCAGGTCTCCTTCGGGTCCCAGCCCCAGTAACGGCCCCAGGACTCGTTGGCCCAGACGGCGCCGAAAAAGATGCCGGTGGTCAGCAGCACCAGCCCGACGAGCATCGCCATTTCGTTGATGATCCTCAGTTCCGCGAGGTTCTTTCCTGCGATCGTGGCGATCAGCGAAGCGATGCCGCAGGCCGCGCAGATACCGAAAAAACCGTAGCTGGCGGTAATGACCGACACGTGGATCATCAACCAGTAGGATTTCAGCACCGGTACCAGCGGGGTGATCTGCGGGTCGAGCCAGTTCAGGTTCGATACGAACAGGACGACCCCGCCGAGCAGCGCGGCCAGCGCGAGGGCCAGTTTCGACCGGCGGGCGAAAACGATTCCCGACAGTACGGTTGCCCAAGCGACGTAGACCATCGATTCGTAAGCGTTCGTCCAGGGGGCGTGGCCGCTGATGTAGCTGCGCAGTCCCAGTCCGAACGTATGCAGTGCGAAAACGATGAATATGGCGATCGAAACGACCCGGGCGGCGAGCGTCGCTCGGCGTTTGTTCTTTCCGAACATCCCCCGTAGGCCGTTACGAGCAGGATTCCCCCGAGGATCAGGTAGGCCCGGAACGAAATCCGGAAAATATCCGCCCGGTTGTACAGGATTTCGGCTTCGATCCGCAGCGGTTGCAGCGACGGCGTCCGTGCTTGCTGGTATTGCCGGATGGCGTCGAGCGCCCGTCCGGCGGCCTGCGGGTCGGTTTGGGTCAGCGCGTTGCGGAATGCCGCGAACAGCCTCGGTGTCAGAACCGTGTCGGCTTCCGTCCGGTCGTCGCCCGGCGATATCCACCGCTGCGATCCGGCGACCGGGAAGATCGGGAACATCTGCCCGTTCAGCAGGGCGTACAGGATATTGACCTTTTCGTCCAGTTTCAGCAGCGTTTGTTCCGGCTTCGTGCGGTGCGCGGGCGGTTTGGCGTAAATGGTTTCCACCTGTTTCTTCAGCCGGTAATCGCCCCGATCGTCGAACATCGCATCGAACGATACGTATTTGTCCGGAAAACACGCTTCTTCCGGAAGAGGATTCTGTCCGATGTAAAGGATCGGTTCGCGGCCCCATGTCTGCCGGTCGGTCAGGATGCCGGCCAGCACCTGGTTGGCATTCAGATTTCCGTAGCTGTCGCGGTGATACAGCTTGCGGAGAATCTCCGAAGCGTAACTGTCCACCGGTTCGATGCGTCCGTCGGAAGATTGCAATAGCAATCGTCCGAACCGTTCGGCGGTTTCGGGCGCGATGCCGCCGGGAGTGGCGGGGCGGGCTGCGGCGACGGCTACGACGGACGAGCCGGCGAACAGAACGACCAGCGTCGCTTTTCCCAGTTTCGCGTAAAGCGTTCTGAAACGGGAGCCTTTCTGGCACAAGGCGGCTATCAGTCCGGCGATCAGCAGGAAATAGCCGGCGTAAGAAACGGCCGTGCCGACCGGATCGTGGTTCACCGACAGAATCGTGCCCTGTTCGTCCGGGTCGTAGGACGATTGGTAAAGGCGGTATCCCCCTACCCGCGCGATGTTGTTCATGTAGATTTTCCGGTGCGAGACATCGTCCCGGTAGCGGATCGTCACGTCGCTTTCATACGAAGACGGGCTTTGCGAACCGTGGTAGCGATGAAGTGTGAACCGGTTCAGCGTAACCGAAAACGGCAACGTCTGCACTTTGCGGTCGGGAGTCATCATCCGCCGGGCGGTTTCTCCCTCGCGGATGTGCATGTAGCCTTCTTCGCCCCACATGTGCGTGATAAAAGCTCCGGCGAGGATGACGACGAATCCGTAATGCAGCAATAACGCTCCCCACCGCCGCCGGCTCCAGAGGTTCAGCCTCCGGCCGATCAGCATGAAATTCACGCAGAGCAGTAATAGTAGCAGGTCGAACCACCAGGCGTTGTAAATGATGCCGCGGGCCGCCTGCAGGTTCATTCCGGCCTCGATCAGCGTGGCTCCGGCCATCGCGACGGCCAAGACCCCGAGTAGTACGAAAGCGGTGCTCCACCGTGTCAGCAGGATGCGGATGTCGTTCAACAGGTTCATAAGTCCGGGAAACAGATACTGTACAAAGATACATTCCCGGAAACAAAAAACGGCCGGTCGCTCGCATTAATTTGTTAAAATAGATGTAACTTTCAGATATTAAGGATCGGATGCGGCGTCGATCCGGGCCGGGATCAATTTTACCGCGCCGTTGAGTCCCTGCGGGACCGTTCGTCCCGGGACGCGTTCGGTTGCCGGTTTCCGGCCAGCCGGCCGTTTGTGCAAGGGCCGGCAGTGAAGGATGCAGGCGAAAATAAGGATTGTCAGTTTGTTCATCGGAGCGGTCGGAAGTCGGCTAAACAAAACTCGGCAAAAAATCCGATATAAACAAGCTTCGGAGCGGCCGGCGTTATCGGTAACGTTGCAGGTTCTGCGAATTATTATTACTTTAGCAACCGAATCACGCTCCGATCATTAACTTTTAAAATTATTACGGAATGAAGAAGATTTTTCCTTTGTGCATGGCGCTGCTGGGCGCTGTGTCCTGTTGTAAAAAGACGCAGCCGGGAGAGCCGGCGCTCTACTCGGCGGCCGATTTCGACTCGACGATCGACGGTAAGGCGGTGTCGCTCTATACGCTGAAGAATGCCAACGGAATGGCAGCGCAGATCACCAATTACGGCGGGATTATCGTGGACGTATGGGTTCCGGCCAAAGACGGCGCTTTCAAGGACGTCGTGCTGGGGTACCCGAAGCTGGCCGATTATTTCGTGCCGGAAAATACGTTTGCCGGAGCCATCACCGGGCGTTATGCGAACCGGATCGCCAACGGGAAATTCACGCTCGACGGCAAAGAGTATTCGTTGGCTATCAACAACGGCCCGAATACGTTGCACGGGGGGATCGTCGGTTTCAGTAAAAAAGTGTGGGACGCCCGCACCTTTACCAACGATGCCGGCGAACAGGCGCTCGAACTGATCTATGTTTCTCCGGACGGAGAAGAGAATTTTCCGGGTACGCTGACTACGAAAGTGGTTTATACCGTGACCGTGGATAATCAGCTCCGGATCGACTATACGGCTACGACCGACGCTCCGACGGTGCTGAACCTGACCAACCACGCCTATTTCAACCTGCATGGCGGCGATCATAAGACCAGCGTGAACTCCCATCGGGTAACGATCAACGCCGACCGGTACACGCCGACCGATTCGACGCTGATTCCGACCGGCGAGATCGCTTCGCTGGACGGTTCGGCCCTCGATTTCCGTACCCCGACGACGATCGGCGAACGGGTGCTGGGCCCTGACAGCGCGTTTAATTACCGCGACGGTTACGACCACAATTACGTGATCCGCCGTTCGTCGCCCGACGTGGTCGAGGCAGCCGAGGTCTACGAGCCTTCGACCGGTATCGTAATGACTGTGCTGACCGACACTCCCGGCATTCAGTTCTTTACCGGGAAATCGCGCGTGCAGCAGGACGAGACGGCTCCGTTCTATCGTTCCGCATTCGCTTTGGAAGCCCAGAATTATCCGGACGCGCCGAATCATCCGGATTTTCCGTCGGCCGTGCTTCGCCCGGCGAAACTTATCGCCAAACGACCGTTTACGGTTTTTCGGCGAGGTAGTTGTTCGATGATCATCCTGCGGAGGGAACCGGCAAAACGCCGGTTCCCTCCGCGTTTTTACGGATTCCGGTCGCCGTGCTTGTCGGAGACAGCTTTCGGACGGAATGAATCGCTGTTCGGTGAAAACGGATGGTCGGAATATTGATCGTTTTATAACAGAATATGAAAATGGATTTTTATTTCCCGGCAAAACGTTAATTTTGTATCCCGTAAAAATCTAACCAAAATTATATAAACGATGAGCCAAGTAAAATTTTATTTGGGGGAAGACATTCCCTTGGAATTGCACAAAGTGCGCGTGGTACAGAAACTCCACCTGGTTCCGATCGAACGCCGCCTGGACGCGATCAAAGAGGCCGGTTTCAATACGTTCCGTCTGAGTACGCTGGATGTATATCTGGACATGCTGACCGACAGCGGAACCAATGCGATGAGCGACAATCAGGTGGCCTCTATGTTGCAGGCCGACGATGCGTATGCCGGTTCGCAGAGTTTTATCAAACTTCAAAAGGCGGTCGAAGACGTATTGGGTAAAAAATACCTGCTGCCGGTTCACCAGGCCGTGCGGCCGAGAACGTCATTTGCCGGGCTTTTATTAAGAAGGGCGACATTATCCCGACCAACTACCATTTTACGACCGTGCTGGCGCATGTGCTCGAAAACGGAGGAAAGATCGAGGAATTGCTGCACGATCATGCGCTGGTGCTTCATTCCGACCATCCGTTCAAAGGGAACATAGATATCGAAAAACTCGAAGCCTGCATCCAAAAGCACGGCGTCGATAAAATTCCGTTCATCCGGATGGAAGCTTCCACGAACCTGATCGGCGGTCAGCCGTTCTCGATGAGCAACCTGATGGACGTTCGCCGCGTTGCGGACAAATACGGCATCATGCTGGTGCTGGATGCCAGTCTGCTCGGTGAAAACGCTTACCTGATCCAGCAGCGCGAGGAGCAGTGGAAGGAAAATTCGATGGCCGATATCATCAAGATGATGACCGGTTTGGCCGACCTGGTTTACTTCTCGGCCCGCAAGCTCAGTTCGTCGCGCGGCGGCGGCATCTGTACTAATCGCAAGGATTTGTACGGTAAGATGGAGGCGCTGATTCCGTTGTTCGAAGGATTCCTGACTTACGGCGGTATTTCGGTGCGCGAGATCGAGGCGATGGCCGTCGGTTTGCGCGAGACGCTCGACGAGACGATGATCAGCCAGAGTCCGTCGTTTATCAAATACCTAGTCGAATCGCTCGACAAGCTCGGTATTCCGGTAGTGACCCCTCCGGGCGTGTTGGGAGCCCACGTGGATGCGATGGCTTTCTGTCCGCACATTCCGCAGACCGAATACCCCGCCGGCGCGCTGGCAGCCGCGTTTTACCTGATTTCGGGTATCCGCGGAATGGAACGGGGGACCATATCGAGCGTCCGGGACGAGAACGGCGACGAGATCCTGGCCGACGTGGAACTGTTGCGTCTGGCCGTGCCGCGCCGCGTGTTCACGCTGTCGCAGGTCAAGTACGTGATCGACCGCCTGGCCTGGTTGTATGAAAACCGCGACATGATCGGCGGCCTGAAGTTCGTTTACGAACCGCCCGTACTGCGTTTCTTCATGGGAGGACTCGAACCGACCAGCGACTGGCCCGAAAAACTGATGATTAAATTCCGCAAGGATTTCGGCGAAAGCCTTTAGCGATAAGAAGTCATTCGCTTTTGGCCGGTGTCGGGGATTCCGGCGAAAAGTTTATAAACGAAAACGGAAGGGAAACGTTCCCTTCCGTTTTCGTTTTTGATTGTTAGTTGAGTTTTATCCAGGTGAGTTTGTGCCAGATTCCCTCGAAAGATTTGTTTGCTTTAAAGATTCTGTGCATTCAGCGCTTTGTGCTCCAAGTTTAGAACGTTTCCTATTTCGAGGAACGACGCGCCTTTGGCGGCCCCGAAACTTCCGCCGATCACGACGATCATATCCTCCTTACAAAGCCATTTCCGGTCTTCCAGGTAGTACAGCACGCCGAGTAGGAAACTTTCGTGGTTGATGGTCGGTTCGCGGTACATGGCGTGGATGCCGTAGGAGATTCCGAGCTGCCGCATCACGCTCTTGCGGTAGCAGACGGCGTACACCGGTTTCTCGCCGCGGAAGGCGGCCAGGTAACGTCCCGTGCGTCCCGAAAGCGTGTCGATGATGATGGCCCGGATCGGTAAGTTGATGCAGGCGCGCACGGCCGAACGCGAAAGCTGCGCGGTGATTTCGTTGTTGATGCGCACCAGGTTCATGTCGTAGTTCGGACTGTTCTGCGCCGTATCCTTTTCGATCTCGCGGGCCACGCGGGCCATCGTCTTCACCGCTTCGACCGGGTACTGACCGTTGGCTGTTTCACCGCTCAGCATCACGGCGTCCACGCGCTGGTAAATGGCATTGGCCACGTCGCTGATCTCGGCGCGCGTTGGACGCGGGTGTGTGATCATCGTATGCAGCATCTGGGTCGCAATGATGACCGGTTTTTTACTTTCGATGCACTTGCTGACCAGCAGGCGTTGGGCGACGGGAATCTGTTCGGCCGGAATTTCGACGCCCAGGTCGCCGCGGGCGACCATGATTCCGTAGGTCTCGTCCAGGATTTCGTCGATGTTGTCGACCCCTTCTTTGTTTTCGATTTTGGAGATGATCTTGATCGAACTGTTGCGTTTTTTGATCAACTCCTTGACGGCCAGCACGTCCTCTTTTTTGCGGACGAACGAGTGGGCGATGAAATCTACGTCCATGTCGATGGCCCAGTTGATGAACCGCGCGTCGCGTTCGGTGACCGATGGCAAGTCGATGGCCACGCCGGGGATGTTTACGCTTTTACGACCGTAGATGACTCCCCCGTTGCGCACTTCGCAGACCAGTTCGTCGCCGCGCTTTTCTCGGACGTACAGTTCCAGTTCCCCGTCGTCGACCAGGATTACCGAGCCGGCTGGCACGTCCCGGGAGATGTGTCCGTCGTTCAGATAGATCAGTTCGTTGTTCGACGGCAGGTCTTCCGACGTGCCCCTGAGCCGGACGATGTCGCCGGTCGAAACGGGAATACCCGCTTCGAATCCCGGAGCCATGCCCGTGATCCGGATCTCGGGCCCTTTCGTATCGATGATGATAGCGATCTGTTCCGACACTTTCCGCACGTTCTCGACAATCGTCGTGGCCCCTTCGGGCGTCAGGTGGGCCGAGTTGATCCGCGCGGCGTTCATGCCGGCTTCGTACAGGGCTCTGATAAATTCCGGTTCGCAATGTTTGTCCGAGATGGTGGCTATGATCTTTGTCTTTTTGTCCATGAGTAGGTGTCTTAAATAATCTGGTTTTATATTGAAAACGAATCGTCGGGGACCGTTAATTCAGGAAGCCGAGTATCCCCAGCCGGTAAGAGTCGAGTCCGAAACCCATCACCGATCCTTTGCATTTGGGGGCGATCAGCGAAACGTGGCGGAACTCTTCGCGGGCGAGGATGCAGGAAATGTGCACCTCGACGACCGGGATGCGGATTCCTCCGATGGCGTCGGCGATGGCGATCGACGTGTGGGTGTAGGCTCCGGCGTTCATTACGACCCCGTCGTAGGCCTCCTGCGCCGCGTGCAGCTTGTCGACCAACTCTCCTTCGATATTGGATTGGTAATAGTCGAGCGTGACGTCCGGAAACCGTGTTTTCAATTCGTCTAGGTAAGATTCGAAGGTTTGTTCTCCGTAGATGCCCTTTTCGCGTTGTCCCAGCAGGTTCAGGTTCGGGCCGTTAATAATTAGTAACTTCATCGGGATAAAAATTTTACGGATAGGATCAAAAACATTTTCTCAAATTCGGTACAAAAATACAACGGTAATTTGAATATTTAGCATATTTTTGTAATAATTTAACGAATTGATAACAAGCACAGACAGATGGAATTGCGAGAATTGGGCGAGTTCGGTTGGATTGCGGGTATCCGCGAAAAGTTTCGGGGCGTCCCTTCCGGGGAAAGTCTCGGAATCGGGGACGACTGTGCCGTAATCCCGTGCGGAGACGGAGAAGCGTTGGTTGTTACGACCGATATGTTGATCGAAGACGTTCATTTTTTGCGTGCGGTGATTCCTCCTTACCTGCTGGGACGCAAATCGCTTGCCGTAAATCTCAGCGACGTCGCTTCGATGGGCGCCGTTCCGATCGCATCGTTTTTATCGATCGCTCTTCCGGGGGATGTCTCCGCCGGTTGGGCCGACCGTTTTACCGACGGTTACCGTAGCCTGTCGGAAGAGTTCGGGGTTCCGCTGTTGGGCGGGGATACCACCTCTTCGCAGGATCGAATTGCGATCAACGTGACGGCCATCGGGCGTATCGCCCGTGCGAAAGTCAAATATCGGAGCGGAGCCAGAGAAAACGATATAGTCTATGTGACAGGGTATTTAGGAGATTCGGCTCAAGGATTGCTCGATATTCGGTCGGGCGTATACGACTCGCCGTTCATCGCCGTGCACCACGATCCGCATCCGTGTGTCAACGAAGGGATCTGGCTGGGGAACCAACCGGAAGTGCATGCGATGATGGATATTTCGGACGGACTCGCTTCCGACCTGCCTCATATTCTGGAAGAGTCGGAGACCGGCGCCGAGATTTCCATCGAGCGGATACCGACCCGTACGACCGTCGAGCTGGCCGTTACGGGCGGCGAAGATTACCAGTTGCTGCTGACCGTCGGAGCCGAAGCCGCCGACCGGATTGCGGCGGAGTACGTCCGGCATTTCGGGAAGCCGTTGTACGGGATCGGTCGGATACGATCCGGAGCGCCGGATATAATCTGGTCGGACAACGGGGAGGTCGTCCGACCGCAGTGGAAGGGATTTCGTCATTTTTGACCGATCGCCGGTACCGCGCGACGTCCTGTGTGTCGGCGGTCGGTTGTATCTGATCCGCGACGGACGGACTTTCCGGGTGCGGGAATGGGAAGACCTTGAGAAATTCGGTTACATTTCGGGACGGTGACGGAGGCGAATCCGCGGGGTTTTTCATAAATTTGCAGAATGAAAAAATACAAAAAAGTACTTTCGATAGCCGGCTCCGACAGCGGAGGGGGGGCCGGTATTCAGGCCGATATCAAGGCCATATCGGCCTGCGGCTGCTATGCGATGACGGCGATCACGGCCGTAACCGTTCAGAATACCGTAGGCGTACGGGGTTTTCATGTCGTTCCGGCGGACGTGGTCGCCGGACAGATCGCGGCGGTATTGGAGGATATCGGCGCCGACGCCGTAAAACTCGGCATGTTGCCGACTGACGAAATGATCGTTCCGATCGCGGAATCGCTGAAAAAATACCGGGTGCGCAGCGTGGTGATGGACCCGGTGATGGTGGCTACCTCGGGCGACCGTCTGATCAGCGAAGCCGCTGCGCAGGCGATCCGTCGGCATATTTTTCCGTTGGCGACGCTGGTGACGCCGAATGTTCCGGAAGCCGAATACATTACGGGGATTCCGATCCGTTCCGAGGCCGATTTTCCCGCCGCCGCCGTCGCGCTTCGCGATATGGGAGCCGGGGCCGTGCTGCTGAAAGCCGGGCATCTGGATGGAACGGAACTGACCGAATACCTTTTCGACGGCAACGGTTGCCATACCTTCCGTTACCCGCGAACCGACACGCCGAATACGCACGGCACCGGATGCACGCTGTCGTCGGCCGTCGCCGCTTTCCTGGCGCAGGACTATCCGCTCGAAGAGGCGGTGCTGTGTGCGGAAAACTATGTCCACGAGGCGATTGTCCGCGGCCGGGAGTATCGGCTCGGAAACGGACACGGGCCCGTACACCATTTTTATCGTTTTTGGGAGTAGATTTCCGGAGGAATAACTATTTTTACAAAAAATTGCGCGCGTGGAATTTGTCGGTAAATTTTTTAAAGACAGGCGTCTGTGGCTGATCAGCATCGTGGTGTTCGGCCTGCTGATCGTCGTGTTCGACAAAAACAACCTGATCGAAGCGTGGCGGCTGAAACAGAAAATCAATGCGCTGGAGGTGCAGGAAACCTATTACCGGCAGAAGATCGCCGAGGACAGTACGGTGCTCGAGAACCTGAAAAACGACCGTTACCTGGAGCAGTACGCCCGCGAGCATTATCTGATGAAGCGTAAGGAGGAGACGATCTATCTGGTACGGTGATTCATTAGGTTCCGGTCGCATGGGCCTAAAACAATATGCCGACAAGGGGGCTGCGAGATCCGAATTTTGCAGCCCCTTTGCTGTTTTCCCATCCGGAGTCGGGTCAGGGTATCCGCATGTATTTGTGGGTCTGCACGGAGATGTTCCAGCGCGGATGCGCTTTGGCGTATTCGACGATCTCGGCGATCATCCGGTCGTAACGGCTCCATTCGGGTTGCAGGTAGAGCATACACTCCGGCGTTACTTTCGCGGCGTTCTGTTCGGCCCACCGGAAATCGTCGGGCGTTTCGATGATGATTTTCAGTTCGCTGGCGCAGGCGAATACGCTGTCGACCGGAGGTTGCTGTTTCTTGGGCGACAGGCAGATCCAGTCGAACCGGCCGCTCAGCGGATGCGCTCCGGAAGTTTCGAGAAATATTTTGAGTCCGCGGGCCGCGAGTTGTTCGGTCAGGTAATCCAGCGGATACAGCGACGGTTCGCCGCCGGTAATGACGATCGCCTGCGCCGGGAAAGAGCAGGCGCGTTCGACGATCGAATCGACTTCCACGGGCGGGAAAAGCCGGGGATTCCACGTCATTTTCGCATCGCACCACCGGCATCCGACGTCGCATCCGCCCAGACGGATAAAATAGGCCGGTTTTCCGGTATGGAAACCTTCTCCCTGAACGGTGTAAAAATCTTCGACGAGCGGCAGTTTTCGTCCGCCGCAGAACAGGTCGTCGTGGTTATTCATGGTCGTCGGCGATTTCATAAATGTCTTTGTAGTTGCGTCCCAGTTGGTCGTAGTCGAGCCCGAAACCAACGATGAACTTGTCCGGAATAGACAGCGCGTAGTACTTCGGCGGCGTTTGTTTCCGGTAGCATTCCGGTTTGAAAAGCAGCGTCGCGACGGCGATGTCGGCCGGTCCCTGCTTTTTCAGCACGCCGGTCATGTATTCGATGCTGGCTCCGGTGTCGACGATGTCTTCGACGAGGATGACGTGCCTGCCCCGAATATCCTGCGAGAGGCCGATGAGCTCCCTGACGCGGCCGGTGGTTGCGGTTCCGCTGTACGAGGCTATTTTGACGAACGAGACTTCGCAGTCGAACGAGATGTGACGCAGCAGTTCGCCCATGAACATGAACGATCCGTTGAGTACGCCGACGAACAGCGGCGTTCGTTTTTCCCGGTAGTCGCTGTTGATGCGTGCGGCCACCTCCGCGATGGCCTTTTGCAGTTGTTCGCAGGAGATCGAACGCCGGAATGTCTTGTCGTGAAGCCGTATCGTGTCCATCTGTTTCGTTTTGATCGGTAACGGAAAAAAATAACGTCCGGTTGCTGTGATCCGGAGGTTTGTTGTTTATCTTTGCAAAGATAATGAAGCGAATCAAAAATAATTTAAAAAGCGTGATAAAATGACACCGAAAGTCAGCATCATCATGGGCAGCACGTCGGATCTGAAGATCATGGAGGCCGCTGCCGAGTTTCTCGACCAGATGGAAGTTCCTTATGAAATCAATGCGCTGTCGGCCCACCGCGTTCCCGAAATGGTGGCCGAATTTGCGAAGAACGCCCATACCCGCGGCGTGAAAGTAATTATCGCCGGCGCCGGCGGAGCGGCCCATCTTCCGGGCGTGATCGCCGCCACTACCCCGCTGCCGGTGATCGGGATTCCGATCAAGTCGTCCAATTCGATCGACGGCTGGGACAGCATCCTTTCCATTTTGCAGATGCCTGCCGGGATACCGGTCGCTACGATGGCGCTGGACGGGGCCCGCAACGGCGCGATCCTGGCCGTTCAGATCCTGGCTGCGGGCGACGAGGAGCTGATGCGGAAATTCATCGCTTTCAAAAGCGAGTTGGCCCAGAAGATCGGCAAGGCGAACCGGGAGCTCGCTCAGATCAAGCGTCCGTTCAAGACGAATTAGGAGTCGCTGCCGGAAGGCGTTTGTTTCGTTCAAAATACGTTACCGGGCGAAAGTCCGGTAACGTACTTTTATCGGGATGCCTGCCGTCTTTTTCGCGTACCGGTCGTCCCGGATTAATCCCAGCCGTACCAGGTATTGTCCTCGTAATCGGTGACGGTCGCTTTTTGCGGCCGGTACCGGATCGGTTGCCGCTTGTCCTCGGTATTGATATGGAAGTAATTGGCGTTCAGTAGGCCGGTTCGTCCTACGGCGAAACCGAGCCGGATGTTGATCGTTCGGAAAATCAGGTGTTCGTTTTTGATGCGTACGCCGATGCCGATGGTCGAGTAGAATCCGTTTTTAAACAGATTGCCGTTGTAGCCGAGAATGCCGAGATCGGCGAATCCGTACAACGCGAAACGAAACTGGTACAGGTGCCATGGGGTAAATACGACGGTTTCGGAATTGACCACGAGCCGGTTGTTGCCGTAAATTTCCTCTCCGAGTCCGCGCAGTTCGGCATTGTCTTCGAATCCGAACGATTCGCGGTATCCGTCCATCCGGTTCCATCCGCGGGTCAGGTTCACGTCGATGAACTGGCGGACGCGGTATCTTCCTTTGCCCATCAGGTTCGAAAACCAGTTCAGATTCGATACCAAGGCGGTGCGGTAAAACCGCCCGTCGCGGTTGTTCAGGTAGCTGCCAAGGGCGAAACTCCACCGCAGGTAGCCGAACGACGTGAAGTTACCGGCGCTGAACTTGCCGCCCAGGTACCACCGGTTGCCGAACTCGCCCCACGAAGGGCCTCCCGTCAGCGAGAACTGGTAGCCGTAAGGGATATCCTCGTTGACTCCGTACCCGTAGATCAGGCTGGAGGTACGGAACTGCTCTTTGTAGAAACCGGTGTTGAACAGCACGAGGTTCTCGTTGTGGAAATAGGGATTCAGCGACTGCGATACTTCCGGCCGTTCCCGATGAAGCACCGTATTGTAATGCGCCGTGATAAAGAAACTGCTTTTCAGGTTTTTTATGTAAAAGGATTTACCGCCCCATACGCCCCATTTGGCCAGGGAGGTGTTGATCGTCGAATCCAACGGGTCGATGTCGATCGGTTCCCGGCGGTAGTAGCCGTATCCTCCGAGCGTGTAGTCCGACGGTCGGATGAACTCTTTTTTGAATTCAGCTCCGTAGTCGGAGTAGTTGAATCCTTTGCCGGCGATGATGCGCCCTTCGACGAAGCTGCCCAGGATATTCGGGTTCTCGTATTCGAACAGGTTGCCGCCGTAGCTCCAGTTTTTCCAATTGAAATAGGTCTTGACGCTCAGCTTGTTCCCCCACCCCAGAATGTTGTCGTCGTAGAGTTCGAAATAGGTGTTCCCGTCGCTTTGCGAATTCAGGTCGATGCCGATCGTCCAGCGATCGCGGGTCGTGACGATCAGGTCTACGACCGACGAGTCCGGCGTCGCGGGGATTACGCGGATGTTTGCGTCGGCGATGTAGCTGCGAGAGCGGATCAGTTGGCGGTTGTTGGTGACCAGTAGCGGATCGAAGCGGTCGCCCGGTTTGATAAACAGGTCGCGGCGAATCTTGCTCTCCTGCGTGATCCGGTGCATGGCGTTCGTCTTGCGTTCGCCCCATACTTTCGAATGGGGATTGAAGACGTTCTCGCGGACGATCCGGATATCGCCGATCTTCTTCCCGGCGAATTGTTCGAAATATTCCTGATCGGCTTTGGCGGCGCGCATTTCGGCTTCCTTGTCGCGCGGGGTTACGGAGATTGTCTGGTAAAGCAGGCGGGAGAAACGTCCTGTTTTTTTCTCCCGAGCCGGCAGCGTATCCTTGGAAGGCCGGCCAACGTCCGGGCGGCCCTGCGCTCGGAGCGACAGAACCAGCACGGTAACGCATATGACGGCAATCCTAACGTTCATTACATCGACGGTCTTAACCCTTAAAGTTAACGTAAATTCGATGAAAAAAATACGGGGACGGAAAGATTTTCTTTCCCCGCCCCCGTATTTTATCCGGATCGGTCGGTTACCGCACCAGTCCCGAGAATCCCATGAAAGCCATTGCCAGAATGCTCGCCGTGAGCAGCGCGATCGGCATTCCCTTCATGCCGGCCGGGACGTCTTCCAGTTCGAGCCGTTCGCGGAGTCCGGCAAAAAGCACCAGCGCCAGCGAAAAGCCGATGGCCGTCGCGGTCGCGAAAACGACGGATTCGCCGAGATTGTATTCCTTTTGTACCAGCAGGATGGCGATCCCCAGGACGGCGCAGTTCGTCGTGATCAGCGGCAGGAAGATGCCGAGCGCCTGGTAGAGCGCCGGGCTTACTTTTTTCAGGATGATCTCGACCATCTGTACCAGCGCGGCGATTACCAGAATAAAAACGATGGTCTGCATATACTGGATGCCGAGCGGGACGAGCACGTAGTACTGGATCAGGTAGGCGACGATCGACGAAATGGCCATCACGAACGTAACGGCGGCGCCCATGCCCAACGACGTGCCGACCCGGTTGGATACGCCCAGGAACGGGCAGATCCCGAGAAACTGCGACAGTACGACGTTGTTGACGAAGATCGAACTGATGATAATGATGAAGTATTCCATGACTATTTCGTTTTAGCCGTTAGCTTTTTGAAAATGGCCATCAGGTAGGCCAGTACCATGAAGGCTCCCGGGGCGAGGATGAACAGCAGTATTCCGTCTCCCTGGATGAATTTCAGGCCGAACACCGAGCCGTTGCCGAGCGCTTCGCGGACGGCTCCCAGCAGAGTTAGCGACAGCGTGAAGCCGAGTCCGATGCCGATCCCGTCCAGCGCCGAGTCTGCGACGTTGTTTTTCGAAGCGAACGCTTCGGCGCGTCCCAGGATGATGCAGTTGACGACGATCAGCGGGATGAATACGCCGAGCGTCGCGTAAAGATCGGGTACGTAGGCTTCCATGCAGAGTTGCACGACGGTGACGAACGAAGCGATTACGACGATAAACGCCGGAATGCGCACCTTGTCAGGGATCAGGTTCTTGATCAACGAAATGGCGACGTTCGAGCAGGTCAGTACGAACAGGGTCGCCACGCCCATGCCCAGCCCGTTGATCGCCGAGGTGGTGGTGCCGAGGGTCGGACACATTCCCAGCAACAGCACGAACGTCGGGTTTTCCTTTATCAGACCTTTGGTCAGGATTTGCAGTTTATTCATGGTTTCCGCTGTTTTGGATCGATTTGTAAACTTCGTAAGCCCGACTCACGGCGTCGCTGAAGGCGCGCGAAGAGATCGTCGAAGCGGTGATGGCGTCGACGTCCCCGCCGTCCTTGCGCACCGCCAGTTTGAAGTCTGCCGGATTTTTGCCTTCGAACTGCACGGCAAAGTCGGATTTGCTGCGTTCGATTTTGTTGCCCAGACCGGGCGTTTCGTTGTGCGAAAGCGTTTCAACGCGGTTGATCGTGCCGTCCTTCAGGAAGCCGACCATTAGTTTGATTTCTCCGCCGAAACCTGTGTTCGTGAAGGTTTCGACGGCATATCCTACCGTATCCTGCCCCTGCGTGGCGGTGTAGACGACGACTTCTTTCCCGTCTACCGTCTGCACCGTTTTGGCCGCTCCGGGATCGTTGTCGAAAGTCGGCAACACCAGCGCGATCGCTGCCGTGATTTTGGCTGCCTTGGCGCGGGCGATCGGCTCGGCGGTGATTTTATAGACAAACCCTACGGCTGAGGCCGACACCAGCGTGATGACCAGCAGCGTGACGACCATATTTTTCAATGAACTTTCCATACGGCTTTAACGGGTTTTGGCAGAAACGACTCCGAAGCGTTTCGGTTTTACGTATTTGTTGATCAGCGGCACGACCGCGTTCATAATCAGAATCGCGAACGACATGCCTTCCGGATAAGAACCCCAGGTGCGGATCAGCATCGTGATGATTCCGATGCCGGCTCCGTACAGCAACATCCCTTTGTGCGTCATCGGAGAGGTGACGTAATCGGTGGCCATAAAAACAGCTCCGAGCATCGCTCCTCCGGTCAGGATGTGGAACAACGGATTCATGTAGTGCGACGGGTCGGCCGCCCACAGGATTCCGCCGAACAGCGCCATCGACCCGAGCACGGCTACCGGCGTATGCCAGGTGATTACTTTCCGGCACAGCAGGTAGAAGAAGCCGAGCAGCAGCGCCAGCGCCGCGATTTCGCCGACCGATCCGGATTTGAAGCCGAGCAGCATGTCGTTGTACGACAGTTTTTCGGCGATGTCGGCAGTGGTCGAGCCTCCGGCCAGCGCCTCTTTTACATATCCCAGCAGCGTAGGTCCGGAAACGGCGTCGGTGGCGGTTTCGGCATTGATTTCCACTTGCGTCGTCGTGGCTCCGGACAGCGAATCTACGTGTGCCGGCGTGACGAAGCCTGTCATTTGCACCGGGAACGAGATCAACAGGAACACCCGTCCGACCAATGCCGGGTTGAACGGGTTGCAGCCCAGGCCGCCGAACGACATTTTGCCGACGCCGATCGCTACCAGCGCGCCAATGACGATCATCCAGACGGGTAGCGTACTGGGTAGGTTGAAGCCGAGCAGCACGCCGGTGACGACGGCCGAATAGTTGCCGATCGTACAATCGCCTTTTAGCAGGTATTTCTGAATCAGATATTCGAATGCGACGCAGGCGGCGACGGATACTCCGGTTACGACCAGCGCGTCGACACCGTAGACGATGACCGATACGATGAAGGCGGGGATCAGCGCGATCAGCACGTCCCCCATCAGGCGTTTGGTCGAAAATGCCCCGTGGATATGCGGAGAAGGGGATACGACTAATTTTTTATCCATTTATTTTCAGTTCGGTTTTATTTTTTCTCCTGTGTTTTGCGTGCCCGGACGCGTTTGGCGACTTCCGTCTTGCCCAGGCGAATATAATCCAGCAGCGGCAGCATAGCCGGGCAGGTGTACGAGCACGAGCCGCACTCGATGCAGTCGGTTACGTGCGCGGCCTCCAGTTCGTCGAACCGTCCCATTTTTGCCAACTTGCTCATCAGGTACGGTTCGAGCCCCATTGTGCAGATGCTGACGCATTTGGCGCATTTGATACACCGTTGCGGCATTTTGCGTACGGCTCCTTTTTCGCGGATCAGCAGGATGCCCGAGGTACCTTTGGTGACCGGAGCGTCCAGATTAGCGATGGCGCGGCCCATCATCGGCCCTCCGCCGACCACTTTGCCTGCGTCTTCCGGAAAACCGCCGCAATATTCGATCAGCGAGGCGATCGGGGTGCCGATCCTGACCCGCAGGTTCGACGGCCGAGCCAGGCAGCGGCCGGTCACGGTGACGATCCGTTCGATCAGCGGCTTGTTTTTCTGTACCGCTTCGTAAACGGCGAATGCGGTGCCCACGTTCTGTACGACGGCTCCGACGTCGATCGGAAGCCCGCCGGACGGTACCTCGCGGCCGGTGATCGCTTCGATCAGCTGTTTTTCGCCTCCCTGCGGATAGCGCACCCGCAGCGGTACGATTTCGATGTGCGGATATTCGACGGCCAGTTGCGTTAGACGTTCGATCGCGTCCGGCTTGTTGTTTTCGATTCCGATATAGGCTTTTTGCGTGCCGAGCGCTTTTGCGAGAATATCGACTCCCACCAGTATTTCGGCTCCTTTTTCGAGCATCAGCCGGTGGTCGGCCGTCAGGAACGGTTCGCATTCGACGCCGTTGATGATCAGCATTTCTGCCGTTTTGCCGGCCGGAACGGCCAGCTTGACATGGGTCGGGAACGTAGCTCCCCCCATGCCGACCAGACCGGCTTCGGTGATTTTTTTGAAGATCTCTTCTTTAGAAAGATCGCACGTTTTTACCAGGCGGTCGCTGCGGTCGATCGTGTCGATCCAAACATCGCCTTCGGCGCGGATCGAGATCGAGGGACGGCGAATGCCGCCCGTATCCGGAGTTGCATCGACGGCCACTACCGTACCCGATACCGGAGCGTGAATGTTCGACGAGACGAATCCTGCGGCCGTGCCGATCACCTGGCCGACCCGCACCGCGTCTCCTTTTTTGACGCAGGCCGCCGCCGGGGCGCCGATATGTTGCGACAACGGCACGACGGCGATTTCCGGCAGCGGGAAATCGGCGATTGCCTCGGCTTTGCTGATTTTATATTCCGGCGTGTGAATACCGCCTTTGCTGAATCCTTTTAACATGTCAGACTCCTTTTTTAAGCTTGTGTTGTCGGATTGTCGGCCGCTGTTTTCCGGGGCGGGAAATTGATTTCTCTAATTCCTCCGGTCGGGCATTCTGCGACGCATTTGCGGCACAGTCGGCACTTTTCGGCATCGATGTAGGCAAGATTGTTTTCCAGGGTAATGGCTTCGAACGGGCAGGTCCTGACGCACTTGCCGCAGCCGATACACGACACGGCGCATACTTTCCGTGAGACGGCCCCTTTGTCGCGGTTCACGCAACCGACGTAAATGCGGCGTCCTTTGACTCCTTTTTTACGCAGTTCGATGATGTTCCTCGGACAGGCTTTTACGCAGGCGCCGCAGGCCGTACACTTGGTTTCGTCCACTTCGGGCAGGCCCGTTTCCGGGTTGACGACGATGGCCCCGAACTGACAGGCCGCCACACAGTCCCCGTTGCCCAGGCATCCGTACGCGCATCCCGTTTCTCCGCCGTACAGCGCCGCTTCGACGGCGCACGACGGCGCTCCGTTGTAAACGTTCGTATGCGGGCGTTTGTCGCACGAGCCGCTGCAACGCACCACGGCGACCATCGGTTCCTGTTCGGCAACGGCTTTGCCCAGATACTCTGCGATTTTTTGCATCGTGTCGGTTCCGCCGGCCGTGCAATAGAGCGACGAAATATCGTCGTTTTTGACCAGCGCGTCGGCCAGGCCCCGACAACCCGGATAGCCGCATCCGCCGCAATTGGCTCCCGGCAGCATACCTTCGACGGCATCGATTCTCGGGTCTTCGTGAACTTTGAATTTTTGCGCCACAAAATAAAGAACTACGGCGGCTATTACTCCGATGACGCATAATGTCAGGATCGTAGATCCCAGAACTCCGCTTATCATAAACAATCAATTATATCTACACAACCGACAGCGTCCGCCCCGAGGCGAACGGAAGTCGCCTTCGGACGGCGGCCTTCGTCGGTTAAGTGTTCAGCTTTTTTATTTTAAAAACAATCTCTTTCGACAGTTTCGACCTGAACAGGTACAAAACCAGGTAATATATTCCGAGTATGCAAAGCGAAACCGTTCCTGCCACGACTTCGCGGGAACCGGTTTGCAAAAGGATCAACAGAGCGGTCAATACCAGCAGGAAAGGAAGCATGTAAGCGAAAAAGACGGCTTTCAAGCCCATTACCTGATCGGTGTGTACTTCGACAGCTTCCCCCTCTTCGAAAAAAGGGGCTTCGGGGGTTTCGACGACCAGTAACTTTTCGCGGCTCTCCCCCATTCCGCATTTGTTCCTGACCCGACAGGACGCACATGCGCTTTCGGCCAGAATCTTCACTTCGACCGTTGCGCCCGTGACCTTCGTAACTTTCGCCGGATGTGTGATAATCCCGTTCACGTCGTTTTCTCCCCGGATCGATTAATAACCGTATTTGTTGGTTAGCGGAAGCCGACGGTTGATGCGTAACGTACAGGTCGACAACCGCAGCGTCGGACACGACTGGTAGCGTTTGAATTCGCTTTTCAGAACCAGGTTGTATACCTTGTAGACGTCTTTCTCGTTGAATCCGGCGTTGATGATCTCTTCGCGGCTCTGTCCCTCTTCGATCATACGGTACAGGATCGCGTCCAGAATATCGTAAGGCGGCAGCGAATCGGAATCTTTCTGTTCGAGCCGGAGCTCCGCCGAAGGAGCCTTGACGATCGTGCTGACCGGGATGATCTGCCGGTCGCGGTTGATGTAACGCGCCAGGTCGTAAACTTCGCTTTTGTACAGGTCGCCGATGATGCTCAGGGCTCCTACCGTATCGCCGTACAAGGTTCCGTAACCGACTGCGATCTCGCTTTTATTGGAGGTCGCCAGCAGGATATTCCCGAATTTATTGGATATCGCCATCATCATCATGCCCCGGATGCGCGATTGCATGTTTTCCTCGGTCACATCGAACGGAAGTTCCCCGAAAACGGGGCCGAGCGTCGTAGTAAGCGCCGCGAACGTTTCGTTGATCGGGACGACCTGGTATTCGATACCGAGGTTTTCGGCCAGCGCCCGCGCGTCCTCGACCGAATGATCCGATGAAAACTGGGAGGGCATCAGCAGTACCCGCACGTTCTCGGGGCCGAGCGCCTCGGCGGCCAGCGATACGACGACCGCCGAATCAATACCTCCCGAAAGCCCCAAACATGCGGTTTTAAATCCGTTTTTGGCGAAATAATCCTGCAATCCCAGTTTGATCGCATGGTATACGTTGACGGTTTTATTCTGCTCGGGCAACCGCACCGGTTCGTGGTCGGCGTCCAGTTCGATGATTCGAAAATCCTCCGAAAAACTTTTCAACAGCGTAACGGCTTCTCCGCGGCTGTTGATGATCCCCGACGAACCGTCGTAAACGATGTCGGTTTGCGCGCCGACGTTGTTGACGAAAACGATGCTTTTGCCGGTCATAAAAGCCAACTGCCGGTAAAAATCGTATCTTTTCTCGATAATTCCGCGCGAGTACGGGCTGTTGCACAGGTTGATGATCAAGTCGGCATATTCGCCGTATTCCTGTTCCGTATGGATGTCCTCCCCCACGACGACGGCGACTTTTTTGCCGGCGATTTTTATGTATTCGCAACCTTTGGAAGGAGACAGGTAGCTCGATTCGTCCCGCGAACGAATCGTTTTTTTACCGATGTAACGTTTGATTTTTTTTGTTCTCGATCAGAGCCGCTACGCTGATGGTCTTGTTCGAACACTGTACCGGCAGACCGATCAGCACCGATATGTTTTCGCAGTGGGATGCGATGTCGCGGAGCGTTTCTTCGCAGAGATCCAGAAACGAAACTTTGTTTAACAGGTCATATGCGGGTGCGCCGCTGATGGCCTGTTCCGCAAAAACGATCAGTTGCGCGGATTGGGATTTCGCCGAATCGATACACTCTACGATTTTTTTTCGGTTTGAATCGAAATCGCCGATTGTATAGTTTAACTGGGCGAGAGCTATTTTCATTACGTTTGTGGCCTTTAGTTTTAGTAGATGACGCAAAGATAAAACTTTTAGTCCAGAAGTAAAATTTAACTTGCCTATTGTTTTATTAAATTTTATCTCTATCTTTGCACCCGTCAAACGATAAACCGGTGCCATAGCTCAGTTGGTAGAGCAAAGGACTGAAAATCCTTGTGTCCCTCGTTCGATTCGTGGTGGCACCACTGAAAATCAAGCGGTTATAACGGAGGTTATAACCGCTTTCATTTTAAGCACCAAAAAAAAGCACCAAATCTCAATGATATTTATATTACACTAATTATCATTCATCCAGAAGATTGTTAGTCTATTCCTACCCTACTATTTGATTTCCCCAAGTGATATAAAAATGTCCTTGATCGTCCCGTTCCCTTCGGAGCAGGCTCTCGATCAGGTTCGGTGAGATACCGAACTCATCGAAGATTTCGGATTGCTCTTTGACCTCCCCCGTTTTGATAAAGTCGTTCAGCCGCTCCTTGGTCAGCACGAGCGCCATCAGGTTCTGTTCGATCGAATCTTCGTACAGAACGAAGTGTACGTGCGTGAACTCTTTCGAATCGAGCCGGATGAACCGGAAATAGAACTGCTCCATCTTGGAGATATTCCACTGGAGCGATTCGAGGATCGCATGGTTGCAGGAAGGGATGTTGGCCGAACTTTTCAGGCTTTGCTGCGTGCAGACCAGCAGCCCGTTCTCCGTAGCCTCGAACTCCGCGATGATCTTTTCCCTGCGTTTGAAGGCGACGTCCCCCCGGATGACGAACAGCGGCCTGTCTGCGAATAATTCCCGGAACAGCCGCTCGTACATGAATACCGCGCCGAGCGTCGTACACCCTACCGTAACCTTGCCCGGTATGCTACGGATCATCCGTACCACCTGCTTCGTTTTTCGCGGAAACCGGTCGCCGATATACCCCGGCATCGTATGCGGAACCGAACAGGCGCGGATCAGCAGCATGATCTGGCGGATCAGTCTCATCTGGGCCTCTTTTTTCCGGTCTTTCGAACAGGTAAAGTAGAGTTCGCACAGCCTCAGGAACTCCTTCATGACTTTCCGGTAAACGGCCCTCTCTCCCGCGCTCGGTACGACGTTGCATGTGTGCACGTCGTATTTCTCACCCGCGAATTCCCGGAATTTGCGCGTAAGTACCGTCATGGAGATCAGCCTTTGGAGTTCTTCCTTGTTATAAACATCCTGATTGTGCTTTTCGATCCCGAATACCGTCGTCCTGCATGGGGAGAAACAGGCCCGGAAGAGATTATGCCCGCCGTAAGCCGGGAAAGGCATTCCGCAGCGGTCGTTCCTGCGGGCAACGATGCCCCGATCCTTATCCTCGAAATACGCTTCGGAACAGTAATTGATCATGTTGACCGAATTGTTGTAAAGCATTTCGAACTGCGGGTAGAGTTCATTGACATGATTCCGTGTGACCGTTCCGGTCGCCAGCATTTTGTAGCGGGCCCTGCGAAACAGGGCCAACGACAGTCGGGTTCTGCGCGAAAGCGGATTGCTGATTTCGTCCGACTCGTCGAACAACAGGCAGACCTTGTCGGACCGCCGCTTCATAAAGGTTTTGAGTCCTCTTCGCAGTTTTTCGATCATCGACAGCGAGACGAGCAGAAAGACGCCTTCCGGAACTTCCGACAGTTTCGCGGAACTGTCGATACGAATATACTCCGTCCCGTTACGGATCAGGAAGGGTTCCCATGTCAGATTGACGGCAATGGCCGGAGCCAGCACGACCACGTTTTTGACCTGTTGCAGCCTATCCATCGCATAGCAGCCGAAATGGTAAGCCACGGCCGTCTTGCCCGATCCCTGCTGCCAGTTCAGCAGGGAATAGCGTTTCTGGAACAACAGGCCCATATCCCGCTTTTGCAGCGGGGTGAACTCGCACTCTTCCAATTCTTTGTTGCGGAATCGCAGCCGGTCGATATAGGCGTCGATCCGGGGATCGGGAGCCATTTCGGAGAAAGGGGCCTGCTGACGCAGAAACTCCTTTCGCTTGCGGGCGATCAGTTTTCCGGCCAGCCTGTATTGTTCCTTTTGCTTTTTGTTCATCCGGGGCAGTTCGGGCAGCCGTTCTCCGGCCGCGATCAACTCCCGGAAAGAGACTTCGCGCCGCTCGATCTTATCGAGCAGATGCGGAGCATAGGCTTTGAGCTTGTAGTCGTAAGAGGTCTTGACCAGCGCGATCTCCTTACGGGGGACCTCGTTCTGACGGCGGATATGCCGCCGCAAGACGGCGAGCACTTTGGCGTGAGTCAATCTGCGGCGTTTCCACTCCTCATACTCCGCGACGGTACAGTGCGTCGGGGGCTTTTGGTTCCGGAATCCGGAAACGAGCGCGACGGACTTATCGTAGTGTTTC
This sequence comes from Alistipes sp. AF48-12, assembly GCF_003477565.1. Taxonomy (NCBI): domain Bacteria; kingdom Pseudomonadati; phylum Bacteroidota; class Bacteroidia; order Bacteroidales; family Rikenellaceae; genus Alistipes; species Alistipes sp. AF48-12. Next base: position 67,448 of record NZ_QUDJ01000004.1, on the reverse strand, counting down.
CGCAGATGGGGATGAGTTTTCAGTTCGAACAGGTATTTATCGATTTTGTACTGAAACTCCCTTTCGGCCCGCCCTGTAATCTCATCGGCCTCGCGCCGCAGTTTCATCCGGACGGCTTTTCCCGCCTCCCTCGCCTCTCCGATCTTTTTCCCGAGTCTTCGAACGAGAGGAAGCATTCCGCATCGTACGGCCGCATTTCTATATGCTCCGACTTCCGCAGGAAAGCCATGATTTTTGTACCGAACTTTTCGACGCCCGACGCGGCGAACGCATCGTCCGGAAGACGGATCTGGCCGAGGAACGAGAACATGGTTTCCATCTCGTTTATCTGACGCTTGTTCCAGAACCCGTCGAGCATGAACGAGTGCGGAACGACGATCAGCATCAATCCTCCCGGATTCAGCAGATCGCAGGCTTTCCGGCAGAAATAGAGTTGCGACAGACAACCGTCGAAATAGAGGTTGTAGGGCGGATTGCCGAGCAGCAGGTCGAAGAGAAAGCCGGGATCGTAGCGCCGCAGGTCGCACTCCTCGATATGGGCCTGCGGATAGAGGTAGCGGGCTACCGTCACCGCATCGGGATCGACGTCGAAACCGTAGGCATTGTAGAGATTCGGAAGATGGTTCATGAAATTGCCGATTCCGCAGCACATATCGAGGACCATCTCCGAAGGATCGGGCGACGCGAGGGCGACCATGCGGGCGCAAAGGTCGTGCGGCGTAAAAAACTGTCCCATCTCGAACTCCTTTTTGGCCCGCGCATAGTCGTTGTACGAGTCGAAATCCTCTCTGTCGAGTCCGTGCAGTCCTCCGAGCCCGGTATAGCTGTTGTAGACCGTTTCTGCCGGAAGCTTTTTCGCAGAGGTTTTCAGAGATGCGAGAATCGACCGGTTGATCTCGGCGCGTTGCTCTTGGGGGATGTTTTGAGGGATATTTGCATAGATCATAACGAATATGGAATGAATAGATGAATAAACGAGGGAGGACGATTTTTTGTCGTCCTCCCCCGGTGAGTGTCGTTTCCGTTCAGGCGATCTTTTTGAACAGCTCGCCGGAGAGTTCCTGCATTTCCCGGCTGCGAGTCGGTTCCGTATCCCGGGCGAAAGCCGTCAGCGCCTGCGTCAGCTCCACAGCGTGGCTTCGCCCTGAAGTCCGTCCTCGGGCCGGTTCTGCATCAGCAGTTGCTCCACCTGCTCGCTCTCGTTTTTCAGCAGCCGGTTGTTCTTCACCAGCCGTTGGAGCTCCGCCGTGAAATCCACGTCCGTTTCGCTGGCCCGCTGAATTTCGACCGCCTTTTTGCGGATCGTCTCGCGGCTGTAAAGCTGCCGGGCCAGGTCTCGTACGGCCGACACCGTGGCCTGCGTGTCGAGCTCGTAGGTACGGTCGCTCAGCCGTAGGTTCCCGGGCAGCTTCGCTCCCAGATGGATCTGCTTCCATACGCTTTCGCGTACCATACCGTTCAGGCAAACTCCGTTGAGCAGGAACGCCCGCATGTCGAGCGCTCCGTCCCCGTAGTCCGAAGTGGAGAAGCGCGCGCCCATGAAAATCACGACATGGCCGTTTTTAGCCGTCGGGATAGTCAGCGGCGCCGGCAGGATCGTCTCGGCCCATACTTTCGTGTCGCTCATGTAGCGTCGCAGATTACCGCACCCTGCCGTTTCGCCTCCTCCAGAAAGGCGATCAGGGTACTTTGGCTGTCGATACGCCGGTAGCTGTCGCTCAGCACGCCCCGCACTTGTGCCCCGACCGTCCGGAGCAGTACCCGGGCTCGGGGCGTATGTATGGAGTGCCGGTTCAGCATGTCGGCCGCCAGCGCACGCTGCCACGGCTCCCCGGCAGCCATCTCGCGCAGGTAACGCGACGGAATGTCCATGCGGGCGGCCAGTTGTCCGATCGCATGTCCGTGCAGGCTGTACGCTCCCTGCGGAATGTTCAGCGTAACCGTTCCCTCGTCCCGGAACGATACGACGGGCGTTTGGTCGAAACGGTGGCGCTCCGTTCCTATGGGAACGACGTAATCGCGGAGCAGTTCCTGCTCCCTGTGCAGGCGGCCGATTACGGCGCGCACGTTCTCCTGACGGGCCGTGATCATTTTCTCTTCCTTGCGGACGACCACTTCGTTCAGGCCCTGTTGTTTTTCCTGTGCATTCATTTCCAGTAAAGATTTAACGGTTATAAATAAGATTCTCGTTGGGAACCTCCGTCCCATCGTAAGGATTGTAAACCCGAATGCTGTCGAGCGGTTCGGACTCGACGGCGAAGAGTCCCTGTCCTATGCCGTAAAACAGTTCGAGGGTGAGCGGGGTTGCGGTTGCTCTCCGGGCTTCATCTTCCGAAAGGCCGCTCTGCATCAGGCAGGCAACCCTGCGTTCATAGACTCCGGGAGTCGTTTCGGGGGAAAGGCTCACGTCGATGGTATCTCCGGTATCTTCGCCCACCGTCAGCGGGAACCGGTCTTCGCTACCGGTACTCATAGCCGTAAAATCTAAGATACCTTTCCGGGTCATCGACATTCGCGTATTGGGCGAAATACTCCTTCCAGCGGGCTTCGCATTTCGTGTGTTTCCGGCTGAGGCGGAATACGACCATCTCATCGCCGATGTAGTCGAACCGGCAGAGCTCTTCGCGGCCGGTCGTCTCTTTGCAGGCATCGCGCCATTCCCATTTTTCGTTCGCTTCCATCTTCCGCGGCGCGAAAGATTCGATCCACTCCCCGAATCCGTCCCGTGTGACATGGGGATAGTCCTTCCGGATACGCTCCCAAGCCTTTTGGCAGGCTTCGTCCAGCGTCGGATAGGGTTCCGCGAAACGTTCGCGGTCGTTGCCGTCGCGTCCTACGGGAGTCCAGTCTCCCTTGCAGATGATAAACTCTACGGAGCGGCTGATGACATAATCGCATTCGCAAAAGCCGTCGGGAGCGTCGCGCAGCGTTTGCCACAGATGGGCTCCGCAGTCCTCCCGCCCGACGTAGATGTTTTTCTTGCCTTCCCGCTGCATTTCCCATACCTCCAGACAGCGCCCGGGATCCGTATGGTGCAGGCGTACTTTGAACTCCTTGGATGCCGTTTTTGTTTCTTGTCCCATAACGATAGATTTTTAAGGATATAAAAAAGAGCGGCTCATCAGAGCCGCCCTCGGTTTACATGGTTTTCGATTTATTACGTCTTTCCCCAAAAAGCGTATCATTCCCTGCGTCCGTATAAATCCGGTTGTTTTTCACTCCGGCGTTGTTCGTATTTTCGTACTTCCTCGGCGATCATATCGCAAAAGCGTTGACCGTCCGAGTCGTTGCCTTCGAAACCGGCCAACATCCGACATAGGTCGAACCGAAAGCGACCTTTCCATTTTTTATAATAACGATCTCCCGCCGCATTACCGAAGTGGCGGACGAACGACTCTTCGGTAAGAGCCTCATGGGAAGCGCATTCGCCCTTCCATGTCAGTATCCGGACTATTTTCCGGTAGTCGATCTCGATTATGCGCCAATGTCCGGAAAGGGCGAATCCGTCGGCCCCGCTGTTCAATTCATCGTCCGGTAGATTTTCGAACGAACCTTCCCGTTCTCCGCATTCCATACGTTCTGAAAAGAGGTCTACGACAGAATTCGGTATCGACGCGTAACGTTTGTCGCCGTCATCGGCAGTGACGAGCGTCACTTCGACCCTATGGCCGAAAAAGCTGGTTGTTAGTTTTTGTGTGTTCATTTCGTCGAATATTTATTTAACTGGATTTGTTCAACTTCGGACTTTCCGATCGCTCCGCGGCGTATCAGATAAACGGCAGAGGTCGGTTACGAACGATCTCGGCCAGATCGCGGCACATTTCGTAGGAGGCCCGGTTGCGGTCGTCGACAGCGACGTTTCCGGGCCCGGCCATAAACAGGATGCACTCTTTGACCAGTCGAAAGAAACGCTGCTGGAGCGTACGGTGCATTTCGGGCAGGCAGGCGGCGAAACGCCCGAAATCGAACTGCCGTTAAGCATGTTTTCCACCTCCTTGACGTAGGCGTACTCGCGGGTTCGCATCGGCTCTTTCTGCTGAGAATAATCGTAAGGCATAACTTTTCGTTTTAGATGTCGTTCGACAATAAATTCATACGGAGATCGGATTGACGCGCATCGTATCGAGATTCATGTAGAATCCGTGACAGAAGACGACGCCCTCGCGGAACATCTTCCACAGCAGGCTGCACCCCAGATGCGCCAGCGTGGAGTTGACGAACAGATCCTGTTTGCCGAGCGCCTCCGCGAGCGAGCAGCTCGGCCCGGACTCTTCCTCTCTGATCCGGGCGTAGCTTTTCACGTATTCGGTTACGAACGGCAGCCGCTGCACGGTTTCGAACTTCTTCGATTCCGGCTGTTTGATATTCCTGCGGATCGTGCCCATTATAACTTGGCCTGTTTTCTGCGCGTTGCCGAAGTCGCACCAGTACAGCGGCGTACTGTAGTCCGTATAACCGTTTCCCGGCCGGTGCGCTTCGAGCAGCTTCGAGAGTTGCAGCCGGGAGCTTTTGCTGTCCGTACAGGTGATGAAAAGATTGGCGAACCGGTTATCTTCCGGCTCCCGGTAACGTTCCGGCACGGCCGCCCAGTCATTGCCGAAAAAGCGGTTGATCCTCGTGACGAGGCATTGCGCCTTGTTCAACCCGAGGTCCGCCTCGCTGAAAAGCTGGCGGCCGATATTGGACTCGCCGACCGTATCCGGATCATAGACCCGGACGAAAAGACCCGGATGGCCGAGTTTCCGTAAGGCCGTATCCATACGGGCGAGCGAGGTGACGACCTGCGAGCCGGTTCCTCCGGCTCCGATTACGTTCACCGTTACCGGATGCCGGGGATCGAGCAGGTAGCTGTCTGAAAAATGTGCGCGTGTCATAGGCATAATTGTTCGAGGGTTTTATCATAGGGTTTCAGTTCGTCGGGGTCGAACGGCCGGTCGCGGGCCGCTTTCGTGACGAGCACGAGGTTGTGTTTCGTCGGGTTTCCTTCCCCGCTCAGGTGGGAGAATTCCGACTGCCAGAACCGTTTTTCCCAATATGCCAGAAGCTCCGCATAGGTCGGATTTTTAGGCTTGTCGAGACGCGCCGTGCCGAGGCATACATGGCTGGAAAAAGTATTGAAGAACGGTCCGAGGAACAGCTTCTCCTGAGGCTGCGGCCGTTCGCCCCGGAACGCATATACGCGCAGCGTATCGTTTTCCACGACATACGCCACGCCCGGCATGTGGTATTCGGCATTCTCGATGCCCAGTCCTTCGCTGAAGTACATCATTCTTTTGCCGGGCGGATCGAACCAGACGTACTTTTCCCGGCCCATGCGGACGTCGCAGTAGAGCAGGCGTTCCGGCACAAAACCGAAAGGTGCGCCCGAATGCGATTCGCCGTAAGCGTTCAGGAGCCGGTTCATGAACTCATGGGATACGGGCCGGCCTTCGCCCATTTTGCCGTTCTCCAAGATCGGGCGCGTCTCCAGATAGTATTTCCGCTGCGGCTTCTCGCAACAGTATGCGATCAGCGCCGCTTCGGGACGAAGCAGCTCGTGGAACTCTTCGGTCAGTCTGTTCATGGTCGATCGGGTTTATAAGCGTTTAAATATTCGGCGAAACTCTCTGCCCATGCGGCGAAGCGTTCCGGATAGTCGTCTTTTGAAAACGGCTCCGTCAGTTCGGGAGTGAGAAACAGCGTCGTGGCGGGAGCGATGAGATAATCGCAGTTCTGAATCTCATGGTTCAGCATCTCGGAGAGATTGTCCGCAAGCAAATCGTGCGGATCGAAGACGACCCGGATCATCCGGTCCGGATCGACCGTAATCCCGTCCCCTATTCCTTCATCGTCGTACGGGTCGTAGAAGTAGCGCATGATCGAGGGCGTATCCGACCCGATGAACTGCAATCCCTCCCGAAACAGGGCGATCAATCCTTTTTCGTATTCATCCGCGGGACGATACCGTTCGACCGCCTGCCGCAGACGTTTGTAGTAACAGCGTTTTTGTACGCGCTCCAGCAGATGAACCGCATGGCCTTTGCAGTAGGATCGGATCGTGCGGCGGTACTCCTTACGTTCCTCTTTGTCGGGGTTCGGCCCCGACGCATATCCGTCCATCCACTCCAACGCCCACTCCAGATCGCCCCATTCGTCCAGATAGCTCATCCCGTTGCTTTGGGCGAACTCATGGATGAACGTTATGGCGATACGTTTGAGCGGTCCCTCCAGCCTGTCGATAAAGGAGACCGGAAGCCAGTGGAAAGTCCACTCCGGCCAACTGTGGTACTCGTACAGGCAAAAAGTCAGCCGATCTTGGTAAACTTCGAAATTGATCTCTTGCGGAACCAAGGCAGCCAACTCCTTGTATAAATTGACGAAGCTTCCGCACAGAGTCTCTCCGGAAGTATGCCGCAACTCCCTTCCCAGAAGCCCCGCGTAATGGCGGACGCATTCCAGCAGGTAACGGTAATTCTCTTCGGTCAGCAGATCGACGCAGCCTTCGTTCGTCTCCCGTTCGATCTTCGTGGGGGTGAGTCCGGGAAATTCCGTCCTTAGAAAATCATGACCGAACCTTCCGGCGCTGCGATCCGCTGTTTGCGGTCGGTTCCCCTTTCGTAGTCGCGGTCGGTCGCCTCGTCGATAATAAGACGGCAGAGGCTGTACCTCTGCCGGTCGTCCAATTCCCGTTCGCATGGTGGTTTCGGTTTATCGGTTGTCGTTTTCTTTTTCATACCCGTCATCCTTTCGTGCCGAGTGTCGTTTTGAACGTATAAACGCTTCGGTCGCCCCTGATCTCCGGGCCCCGTACGGTCGCCGTGGTCAGTTCCGCGTAGGTTCCCGCATAGAAGTTCATCACCTGTTCGGGCGTCATGGAAGGATTGGGATCGGAAAGCGTGATCGTCTCGTTTCCTTTTTCGAACGTAAAGGCCCGTTCGAGGCCGTTAACAGCAAGTGCCATAATCGATGTCTTTTATAAAAGGTTTAGGTTTAGAATAATGTGTCCCGGTCCATATTCTGGCAAGGGTCTTTCGCCCGGCATTCTTCCGGGAAATCGACGAACTCGCCGTAGGGATCGCCGGCGTCCTCCTCCACGTAAGAGGGAGCGGAGGCTGCCGGACGGACGGCAGGGACAGGCTGCGGGCGGGGTTGTAAAGGAGATTGTGCCGGCCGCTGCATCGCCGCTCCGAACAGGGTTCCCTGACTCGCTTTGGCCTGTACGGTGCGGATCTGCGCGTCGATCTTTTTCTTCTCTTCCTCCGTAGCGTGAAGGCGTGCCTGGCGCAGGTTGGTCAGCGCGTCGGCGTATTTGCCCGCGGCGGTCTGTTCGTCGGCCTTCTTCCGGTATTTGTCGCACTTTTCCTTACGCTCCTTCGCCTCTTTCGCTTCCTTGTCTTTACGCTCTTTCTCTGCCTTGCTGTTGGCACGGGCCGTTTCGAGCTGCTTCTCGTACTGCTTCAGGTTCGTCAGAAGACCCTGTGTTTTGACTGCGGGCTCGGCCAGTGCGGGAATGAAACCCGTATCCAACTCCTGCGGAGTGCCCGAGGCCGTGAACGGGGCGATGTAGTGCCGAGCCTCGTCCTCCACTCCGTTCATGCGGGTGTGCGCCGCTACGGTCAGCGTGCCGTCGTCTGTTTTGCGGATGGTCAGGATCAGGTCCGCATCCCGTCCCATCATCCGGTCGATCTGTTCGAAAAACATGATTGAAATGGTTTTATGGATTAATAATGGATGAACCGAACTTTGTACCCGGCGATCAGACCGCCTTCATTCAATCGGTGGGCGAATTCGTCGGGGGTAAGGTTTTCCACAGGTGCGGACGTTTCGTTTTTGCATGTCTGTCGCCATCGTTCGACGATCTCCCGGTCGGAAACGTCCGAAGGAAAATATTCTTCGGAATAAAGAAATACGCCCCATGTTTTTTCTTCAGGCAGGTTTTTCCGATTATCCTGCCTGCCGATTGTCTTCGTTTCTTTTGCAGCACCGGATGTATCCGTTCCGAAAGGTGCGTTGTCGATAATCGGAGTATCGTCCTCTGCGTAGATCCTGATCGTGGCTCTCCCTTCGTTCTTCCCGGGATCGATCTTTTCGGAATGTTCGAAAAGGATTTCGAGGGGCCCGAATTCGACCTCTTCCTCGTGGTTGTTTACATCGCAGTCGCAGAAATTTTTTATTATAGCGACCGCCGCTTCGTAGCTCTCCGCCTCTACTTTAAAATGGCAGCGTTCCCAGGTCCGTATTCTCGTGTCCTGATAAAAATCGAATTGCGGCATAATTCAGGATTTGGCAGTTTCATTTTTCAGTATTCGTTCGATACGGTATTTCTGGCGTTCGTTCAGATAGGACTGCCAGCACGCTGCGATCGACGCCCAACGAAAACCGTTGGATTTTAACTCTTTCCGTGCCGTTTCGGACGGTTTTTCCGGGAAAAACACCTGAAGGCGGTTGGCTTCGGTATTTTCGACGATCCGTACCTCCCCGATCGTGTATTCCTTCGTCGGGGTACTCTTCAGACGGGCGACGCTTTCGAGCCGTTTTTTCAGCCGCCGGATATTGGCCCCGTTGTTCCGGATCGTAAAGTCGGCGAAGCCGATCTGTCCGAAACAATTCGGGACAAACAGCTCTTCGGCGTTCCGTCTTTCGAAGCCGAGTCTGCACAGCGCCTCGATCTTCTCTTCCTGTGTCTGTTTCAGGTTTTTGATAATCCTGTTGGCCGCTTTCATACGCTCCTGAAGAGATTCCAACGCTGCGACTCTCGCCGTCAGATTCTCGACGGCGTCATCGTCTTCCGCATAGATTGCCCGGTTATGCTCGGCAGCCTCGGCTTTCGCCGCGTAATAATCCGCCTTCCGCTCCAGTTCGACGCTCTTCCCCAAAGCGTTCCATGAACATTCGAGAACCCGGCGGTGTCTTTTTTCGCTGTGATGCCCGACGAGTATCGGCTGTCCGGAAGGGATGTTCTTCGTGAGTTCTTCCGAACGCCTGTAAGCTGCGGTAGAACCGGCTTTCGCCTGTAATGCGCGTTCCCGATAGCGGTCGGCGCGTGCCTGTTTTCTCTCTTTTCCTGTTGCCATGATTTTTAATTGTTAATGGTTATGAAATGGCGAAGACCGGCTTCGGGCCGGTCTTCATGTTATTCGTATGAAGTGCGGGATCAGTCCGCCGGAATCATATCCCTCATATCTTCGATCGCCGAGACGAGTCCGTCGAAGTCTTCCTCGTCTCCCAGAATCCCGGCCAGTCCGGAGACGATCATCGGATTGACACAGTATCGCACGGCCAGGTCATTCAGGTAATCCTCGCGGGTTTCATACCCCGCTTTCTTATATCGGTCGGTGTTCGGCATGGGAATGACGGTTAAGCGTTACAGAACAGAAAATAAACGATGGCGATGCCAGAATCAGGCCGCGCCGTCTCCAGAGCAGTCTTAGAATAAAGCAGATGAGACCAGTTCCCAGAAGGAACCAGCCGAGCAGGTGCAGCAGCGGTTGCCGGTAATAGACGCACAGCGACAAAAGGAGAATCAGTACGATCCCCCTCACGATCTTTTTCTTTTCCATAGCAAATGTTTTTTAGATTCTATGGAACAGAAAAACCAATAAACTTTTTTTGACGTTTTATTAGATTTGGTTCCGTTCCGAAGGCAAGGGCCGTGAACGGGTCCCGATCCGCCCATGCAAGGTTTCGGGCGATACACCCGAAGGGTGCGATTTTTTCGCCCGAACCGCAGGGCAACCTTGTCAGGGGCGGTCGCCGTTCACGACCTTCGCGTAGGAACGGAATAAATCGTTATCCTTTATAATATAATACTGTAAGAACAAGAATTTATCATCAGTCTTACACCACGGAACTTACTAATGACCCGATTGTACCCGCATTCGTAATGTCCCCGGATACAGGCTCGTACTTCCGGTCGCACATCACAGGGGAATATAAATATGTCTGGATAGTTCCCGACAACACTTAAACACACGGAGTTATAAATAAAGCATTATATTTGCAGCCAGAAACAAGTGAAAAATATGGAAACAACAAAAATAAAGTCGTTGCGTACGTTGCAACCAACAGTGAAAATGAAAACTGTAGTAAGGAACTATGGTGATGGTCGGATTGCCGAATTCTCTGAGGCGCCCGATTTTGAGGGGCCTCGTATTCATTTGTCGGGAGCAAATAGCACTGAATTCTGGGAAAAATATCCTAATAATGGATACCGGATGCAGATGGAAATGGCTTCAAGAGAATTATACAGCAAGTGTACGGATGATCCGAAATTGTGTGAGGATCACAATCTCTCGCAGAAAGATATCGACGATCTTCGAAGGGGAAGGACTCCAGAGGGTCGTACTTGGCATCATGACCATAGTCCGAAGGACGACTGCAATATGGTATTGACAGACAAAAAAGTACATGACGAGAATAAACATTGTGGAGGAAGTCTTACGTCGAACAACGACAGAATGAAGACCCTAATTCCCAGGCAGAAGTCTTCGTTGGTACGCATAAAAAACACAACTGAATTTGTTATGCATAAGCATCCAATGGCTGTGAGTGTTGCTTCAGGGGTGGCAACAGCAGGTGTTACTACGGCATTGTACTATTATGGATGCAAAAAAACAGGGCATAAACCCTCCAAATGGGGATATGGTATGTGCGCGATAATAGGCTGTGTGGTTTCGGTACTGGTTCACACAAAACTGAATGATGGGAAAATATACCTTTAATACACGAAACAATTAACAAGAAAATAAAAAACGAAACACATGGAAATCGAACTTACGGCATAAGGGAAAAGTCTTCTTAGATGATAACTGTTCGTTTACCATTTTTGTGTTGATATAAGAGATGAAAATAAGTGAAACGTAAACAACGGTCAGATGTCCTATTTTCAGATTTTCAACATCTTTTTGTCCGTTCGAACGGATAGTCCGCATCCAGTGTACGGGTCTGAGCCACTGGATAAATCGCGTAAATGACATACTCTTATGCCGAAACAGCGCCGCATACAAACAGGCGGCCGCAAAACTCCGTACCCGTCTTTGCGGGAACCGGAAAATCGTGATATGAAGGGAAGACACGAATCAGAAATAGTCCATGTCGGGGAAAGGAAATGGACTATTTGCTTCGGTCCATGCACCTGTCTGCACACCGGTCGCTGTAGGCAAATAAACGATCCATAATTTTAAATTCGTGACTACTGATTCAACGTTGTAAACGATCTGATTTGCATTCTTCTATATTAGTAACATCCGACAAAAGAATGACAAAGGTAATAAAACAGGTACATCCTAACTTTTGTGTCTTAACACCTGCCGACTATCTAAACTACTTATAACAGTTTGTCTCAAATAAAATGGCACATGGGAAATCGATCTCCCGTGTGCCATTAATATTGCTCAACATATGCAAGCAGAATTGTCCACCTATGTGGCTTCCACCTCGATGATGCCTACGAGTTGGTCTGTGATTGTCACAGCAGTAACATTTACCTTAGTTTTACTCCCCCAACACGGGAATCTGCACCTTTGCTTCGTCCCAGTCGCTGACCGTAACGGTAATTTCGGAGGATGTGACGTCGATGTGGATCGGAATTATCACCTCTTTACCGCAGAGATAATCGATCCGTTCGCCGTACCGGGCCAGGTAGTCGGACAAAGAAATTTCTCCGACAGTCTCTTCTTTCGATCGCAGGGTCATCCGCACCTTGTTCTGCCGTCCGAAACAGAATACGTCGAATATGCCTTTCATCGTTCCCGTTTCGTCCTTTTCCAGCAGCGGCGTGAACCGTATCGTTTCCTGCAAAGGTTCTCCCCGGTAGTCGATCCCCGCAGGGATTCCGTCGAACAGCACCCGGAAATCGTCCGCGCTTCCGGAGAGCTTATCGGCGCCGGTTACGCTCAGTTCGATACGGAAATATTTCTTGTTAAGATCTATCCGGCGCACCTGCGGCCGGCCCCGCTGTACGGTAAAGCGCGTGAGAGCGTGGAAAAGACGCACGGCGGTGCGGTTGTCCCCCGTGTCTTTCTTTTTGCACAGCAACTCCGTAATTCCCGACACTCCGGGCGTTAGTACGGGACGTTCCATGCCGTCCGCGTTGGCGAACGACACGACCGTATATTCTCCGGCGGGAACGCCGCTGAGCAGGGTCATCGAGTCTGTAAAGCGTTCCCCGAAAGCGGTTATTTCCCGCAGAAACACTCCCGCAGGGTCGAACAGCAGGGAGGCCGTATGCCCGACCTCTTCATGCGTCGTGTTATTTCCCTTTTTATCGGTGTACCGGTATTCCACCACGAGGGTCGGTTTGGGATTGATCTCGATGTCGGTATCCTCTTTCAGCGAACAGCCGCACACCATAAACCCCAACAGGGGCATTATCAGCATTTTCTTCATAGTATAAGAGCGTTAGTCGTCGTTAAACATTCCTGCGAACTCGGGATCGAGTTTCGCTCTGTACTTCATTCTGGGTTCGGCCGCCGCGGCCCGGCGGTAGTACCTGTCCGCTTCTTCCCGTTTTCCCAGACGCAGTGCGGATACGGCACGCAGGTAATCGTTTTCCGCCCCTTCGGGCAGATGTTTCAGCGTTTCGTAAGCCAACGTGTCGTATCCGAGCGAAAGCAGAGCGATCGCGCTGTTACGGTCCTTGTATTCATCCAGATAATAGAGCGCCTTCGAGTAGCGTCTGTTTTTCAGCAATTCCAATCCGCGGGCATAGAGCGTGTCGGGTTCCAATGTATGTACGGTATCTTTTATCATTCCCACCCTACGGAGCGAATAGGTGAAATCCACCGTGCGGAGCAACGGATACAGTTTGCGGCGCATCAGTGCATAGTCTTCCGGATAACGCTCCCTGATCCGGGTTTCCGTCCGGTCGGGATCTCGCATTTGCCCGATCGTCTCGATGATGGCTTCCCGGTTTCCGATGCTATCCTCTTCGGCCACCAGTCCCGAGAGTTCGCTCCATCTTTCCGCAATCCATCGTACATGGAGCATCGTATCGATCCCCCGTCCGAAACGACTCTCCAGATAGTCGCTCAGGGCATGGGCCCGTCCCCGTGATAGGCGATCGTTCAGCGAGAACCGCCCCTCGGGAGAAGCTCCGGCGCACAGGGCGATGCTGTCGATGTAAAATTCATTCTGATTCAAAAGGCTGTCCATCAGTCCGGTAATCCGTTCCAACTGCCGGCGGTTGTCGCCCAGAGTGTCGATAATAGCCGTGCCGTTCACTTTGAAACGGATGTAATTCCGGTCTTTGACCTCGACGAATTTGTCGATCACCTTAACCATATACCGGGTGGTCGTATCGACGAATGTCAGCATCGAAGAGATCGTATATCCGATCGTATCCGAGGCCGGCAGTTCGTAACTGCTCCCGTCGAGCGCCTGCACCCTTCCCCGAAGCGTTACGTTCAATCGTTTGCCGCTTTCTTCCGTATTCACATCCTGCGTATAATAGTAGATCAACCGTTCTTTGTTTTTAACGATGGAATCCAGCCGCGCCCCGGAGGTATGTGGAAAGCGGATGATCCGGCGGTAAGCCCTGCCGAGCACGGATTCACGAACGGAGTCCGGCATATTTTGCATCAGGGCCGTCATGCGCTCCCGGAATCTGTCGTATTGCCATAAATCCCGGTCCTGTACCCTGCTGTAGAATCCGCCCCGGATAACCATATCCTCAAGGGCTGTCGTTTTTCCGTTATTCTCCAGCCAGGGCGTTATGACGATACCCAGACAATTCCCCTGAAGTTGCTCGGGTACTGTGATTTGGAAATCTATCGTCACCTTTCCCATACGTTCTACCACGACTTTGCTGCGTGCCACGACCTCGACCTCCTGCAAATCGATCGACATGATTCGTTTGCCCCGATCGTCGGTCACGGTTTCGCCCCAGCATACGGAGTCTCCATGAGCGGGACGTTTGACCCACTGGTAATTCGGCTTGTACGGTTCGGACAGAGTCGTATCGGCGCTTTTACGGATCAGTGCGATTCCCGCCGCCGCTCCCCGGCGCTCCATCCTGCGGGTCAGCGTGCAGGAGAGCGCCGAGACCGACAGCACGGTCAGAAATAATATATTACGGATTTTCATAACGTAACGTTTTTAAAACAGACAGGAAAAACCAATTTCGGCTTTCGAGGGCAGAAGCATCAGTCGCCGGCTGCGGCGGATGATCTCGTCCTCGCTCCACGGGGTGAAGTATTCCCTGCGGGTATCCCTCACGTAATAGAGCCCTGCTCCGATCTCGGCGATCAGGCTCCAGCGCCTGCCGAGCATCCAACTATATCCGTAGGATGCGCCTGCTCCGGCCAGAATGCCTTTGTGATGCCGGCGACGGTTTCCCATATCGTAGCGTCCGGCTGCGGCGTAAGCGCCGAAGAACGGTCCGGCGTGGGGTTCGAAACGCCAGAAACGCACACCGGCCTGACCGATCAGCAGCTTGGAGCGGAAGGCGTCGAATTTCATCGGATTCCAATAGAGGGAGGCATCCAGCGAGAGCTTTTTATCGAGCGTAAAGTCCACGCCTGCGTGAAGCGTTCCGGTCATCAGGGCTAAGGCATCGATCCGCACGGCCTGAAATTGGGCCGAAAGGGGCGTCGTCGAAGACGCGAGCAGTACGGCAAAAAATATAATAATCCGGTTCATAGTCTATGTAATGTTTTTTATTACAGGGAACACCTCCCTTGGAAATCCGATTCCCTTTGTTTTACCAAATGGTCGCGATCAATAAACACGCTTGCTTATTTATTTGGGAGGATCATTTATAATGTATTCGATGGAACGGTCCGTATCGCTCGTAATCCGGCATGTGGTGATTGCAGCATCCTGCTCGTGTTCGTTCGGACCGTAATTATTTTTCCGGAGCACATAATAACCCGGATAAATGATCTTGGAACCCATGCCCGCATTGTAACCGATACAGCTTGCCGGATAAGTCGTAAGATCGGCGCTTCCTGTCCGGTTTCCAATTTCAATAGTTACGTCGCCTGTTTCGGTACGTGTGGACACTGTAGGAACCGGCGAAGTTTCGTACCGACCGAGCCGGTATTGCAAAGTAATGCCAAGAGTAACCGGCTTTACGAGTTCCCTGTTTGCGGAGACGAGCAGTCGAAGTGTGAAATTTTTGTAATAGATGCCCGAATACCCGTCGGATGAAACGATCGTTCCAGCCGGACGAATTTCGGCGAAATCCGGTGTCAGGAATACTTGATACGGTATAATGCGGTCGATTTCTTTTTCAACGACGGAGGTTTGTCCGTCGGTTCCGATGAAGGTCAGGCGAATGCGTGCGGTACCGATGTCTGTCGGCGTAAAACGGAACGGACATTCCCGGCCGGTGTCGGGATCGCTCGCTCCGGTGCGGATGGTCGTTCCCGGCGCGACCGGCGTCCCGTCGTAAAACATCTCTGCGGAGCCTTGCAGCAGTTCGTAACGGACGGTAAAACCTGCGGTATTGTCCTGCTGTGCGGCATGGATGGAGAATTCGAGCGGCGTGTGGGCCTCTCTGTCCCACGGTTGTTCGGAATAGGAGGTTATGACCGGATAACTCTTTTCCACAAAGAGCGCGGTCGCCTCGCGCGAAAGCGAATATCCGTAGCTGTCGCCGAGCGTAAAACGTATCCGTCCCTGTCCGGGATCATCCTGCAATAAAGCCACGCGGGCCGTACGGCTTTCGTTTCCCGTACAGAACAGGATCGGTGTGCCTTCGGGGTACGTTATTCCGTCGATTTGCAGCGTCCCGCCCCCTTCGGGAACGCTTGGGGTCAGATACAGCAGATTATCCGGATCGTTCGTCGCTGTGACTTTGAGTTCCGTATATGCCGGGGCGGAGACTTCGTATTCCGTCTCGGGGAACGGAGTCAGTTCCATCTCGACGGTCGATACCCGGGTATCCACATCGTTGTCGCCCATGATCCGGACGTCCATAATGTAGCGTCCGTTGCGGCGGACGTTGAAATCCGAGGTGGTATTTTCTCCCAGGTAGATAAAATAGTCCGCCTTGCCGTTCAGTCCGGAACCCTGCACATGCAGGTATGTGGCGGCTTTAGGCGCGTTCTGCCGGTTTTTGTCTTTCGGATCGGTAATGGAACCGTTCACGCCCTGCATGTTTTCCGCCGTATAAAAACTGTAAGAGAGGGCATTTCCCGTAATACCGGTTCGGGAATAATTGCACAGAGCCTCCGTTGCAGGCCGGTTTTCGGAAAAGGCGCTAACCGAAGCGGGCGCGTTTATGAGTTGTAAGGATTCGAGCGTAAAACGGTCCGAAAACCCGGCATCGACCGAAAGATTCAGATCGATTCGTGCCACGCAGCGGATCAGTCCGATCCGGATGTCCGTATTACCCCGTACCGATATGCTTTGCGAAGCGGACATAGGCAGATGGTTTTCTGGATTTTCCGCTTCCGTTGCCGAGAATGTAAAACGGTACTTTTCGAGATCGGTTTTGTCCTGTTCGCCCAGATCGCGCCCCGCATTGGCCAACGCATACAAATCGTAGTCTCCGGAAAAGAGCGACACCACGACCTGATCGGTCGAGCCTTTGCTGTAAATATGCCGGGCGATGTCGAGCGTCTTGTGATAAAAATAGATATTGAGGTCGGCGATGCGCTTCTCCTGCGAGGGATCGAGCGCCCGGGTACGCAGTTCCATTTCGGGACAGGTTACGTGCAGGGATACTATGTATTCGCCTTGACTGTTTCCGCCCGTCGCCTCCCGTTCCTTTACGGGAGCGATGCAGGAGCCGAAACACACGAGCCCGACAATTGCGGTGTGAATCAAAAAACGTTTCATAATGAATTTTTGCAGAATAAATGAAACAGAGAATGCCTTGCAGAAGCATTACAGGCAGGCGGATCGGTCCTGCCCGTAACACCGCTGCACCGACAGGCTACGCTCCGAGATTTACGCTTTGCGTAAGGGGTGTTTCCCAATCGGCGACCGATACGCTGACCGAAGCGTCGCTTCCGGTCAGACCGTCTAGCCCCACCTGAATGCGGTAATATCCGTTACGGAGGATCTGTCCCGATCCGCCGCCGCTGAGTTCGATCTCGTAGGTTACTTCCGCCTGATCGGATTCCGTGGCAAAATTCCCGTCCCGGTCGTAGGTGCCCTTGAGCGTCAGCAACACCCTGCTGCCCGAAGTGAGATTCCCGTTCTCGAATCCGTAAAACAGATTATCGAATTTTCCCGACGTTTCCGATGCCGCCTGCGTATGGGTAAAGGTCATGGGCCCCGTGTTCGGGGCCTGCTGTGCGATCAGGTTGCTCCGGGAGGCGGCTTTCGAGAGCACGGCTGTGTTAATCCGTATCTTCCCCTGATAACGCTGGGAAAATTCGGCCGTAGCGGACGTCTGCACGGCGATTTTGGCGACAGTGCGTTTGAGCGTTACGGAGACGTCCGTTCGCTGCCCCTGCGCGGCGATGGCTTTGGTAGCCGAACCCGTCATGACGAAACCTCCGGAACGACGGGCCGAAGCGGATACCTGGCGAAGGTGCCGTTATAATCCGCAGGCGAGTTTTCCAGCAGATTCAAAAGCTGCGTTTTGGTGTCGATTCCCGTAACCGGTCTGTTGGCTACCACATAAAATTCGCAAGTATTTCCCGCCAGTGAATTGGGTATGGCGAACGTGGCTTTTTTGGCCGACAGTTCCGACGGGGTAAAATCCCGTTGTACGAGCAATCCGCCGTCCGCATTAAAAACAAGGGCGCTTACCGAGGTTAACGATTTCTCCCATGCTTCGGCAGTGGCTGTCGGGTCGAAAAAGGTTTTGGTCGCATCCTGCGTTTTCGCTTCTCCGAACGAGAGAACGACGGCGGATGTATTCTCTGTAACCGGCCCCTCCGGTTCTACGGTCTGGAAATTGTCTTTGTCGCAAGAGCAAAGCAGGGCTGCGGCGGCAGCCGTAAAAAACAATGTTTTCATCGTGATAAATTTTAATGGATTATGCCTTTGCAGGCAGTGTCGATCATTTTAATACAGGCATTCCCCGATATGCCTGCGGACGACCCCGATCAGATCGAGAATCAGGTGGTTGTATTCCGGGCTCGCGAGCAGGCTGTCGCCGAGGTCGTAGCGCATGAACGTCTCCTTGCACAGAGGGAGCAGCCGCACCACGCACTCATGCCGTTCGGATTCGGGAACTTCGGGAAACTCCGCGGCGAGAACGCACCTGAGCGTATCGTACCCGGAGAAGAGCAGTCCTTTATAAAGCACGCTGTCCGCTTTTTGCAGGGCCGTGCGCACGCTGTCGCCCGATTGCAGGGCGTCCCATGCCGAGACCCACGCCCTGCGGCTCCGCTCACGGACCATTTCCTCGGTCTTTTCGAGCAGGGGGTGATGTTCCCGCAGGAATGCCCCGAGCCTTCGGGCGAAGTACGCCGGATCGGGAATCTTCTTTCTGGCAGCCATCGTTAGACGCTCATCCCCTGCGATCGGGTCTTTTCCTCGAATACGGCCTGCTGGCGTTCCGCCGTCTGCTCCTGCGCTTTGGCCTGTTCCTGCTCCTTATTCTGCTCCTGAGAACGGTTGATGCGGGAGTAATAGGGCGCATTGGTCGAACGGTCGATTCCCATGATCGAAAGGCTGCGGCCGGTAGAGGATTTGACGTTGCGGGCGTCGATCTCCTCGTAACGCTTCAACGCTTCGATCTGCTGTTCGGTCAACTGCTCGGCGATCCGGGGCGGAATGTACGGCTTGGCATAACTGGGATTGATCGGCACGAAATCCATCCGCGTGACGTCGAACTGGAACACGGAGCTGAACTCGTTGTCCTTGTCCCTGAGCTTGCAGTGTTCGAGCCGGATACCGCGGCCCAGCGCCAGTTCGTTCTGCTGGGTCTGACTGATCCGGTTGCCGTAGATGAACTCGGGTTTGGCGACGGCCCGCACGGGTACGGTAATCATCCGGTTGGTGTCGGTGCGGAATCCTGCGTAGCACCACTCCTGCTTGCCGTGGTTATCGACCATAATGGCGCGGGGCAGAGCCCGGCCGTAGGCGATCCGGGCCTCGTCGTCGGCGCTGATGTGCATCTTGTACTTTTCGTCCTTGTACTCCGGATGCGGCAGAGGGCCTTTGACGTCGAGCCGGGGACGGTCGTCCAGATCGCGGTACATTTGCAGCGAGCATTTGTCCGCCGAGATTTGCGTGTCCTGTCCTACTTTGTAAACGACGTCGAACAGCGCAGGGGTCTCTCCTCCTTCGCGGAGCCGCTGAATATCCTGCGCGGAGAGCTGGTTGCGGTCGATCCCGATCGAAGCGAGTTCGCCCCACGGAATGTCGTACAGGTTATAGCGGAGCCGGTCGAGCTGGTTGGAACCGGTGCGGCACTCGGCGAGGATGGCGGCGCTGATCTCGTCTTTGGGATCGTTGCGAAGCGCATAGTAGGCATTCACGACCTCGGGAACGCGCTCCACCGGACAGAGGAAAAACTCACGCTCCACGGCCGGCGTCTCGGGATTGTCGCGGTGGGTCACGAAATCCTGATAGCGCAGATCGGAGATCGCTTTGGCCGCATCGCTGCCGAACATCAGCGTATAGTAGGACGCGCGGTTTTTGGTTTCGGGCGTGACGGTAACTACCGAAATCCGGTTGTTGTCGTTCGGGTCGCGCCGGAACTCGCTGATAACGTCCAGCCGGCCGTTGGCTTTGTCGGCCATCAGAATGGTTTCACGGTTGGGGTCGGGGCGGTACGCTTCCGTTCCCGCATTCTCTTTTTTTGCCATAATTGAAATAGAATTAAGAAGTTGAACAATGATTACAGGACGAATATACAGAGCCGTTCGACGCCTGATACCGGGCGGCCGCCGCAGGCCGCGCATGGCCGGCGATACGCTGTGGACAGCGGCGTTTTTACGGTGGATCGGGATGTTCTACCGTTTCATGCCGGCTCGCTGCTTCGGCAGACCGGGCTCTTCGGACAGCGACGGGTTCCGCCCGTTCGAAACGCCCCGGTATCCGGAAAATGCATGATCGAGGATTTCTCCCGCAAGGGTCTTCATCTTTTCGTCGATTCCGGCGCACTGTTCCGGGCTCTTGCCCGCTTTGGCGGCATCGAGCCGGTCGAATTCTTCCTGACGGAAAAACGGTCGAGACAGATCGGCGTAGAATCCTCCGCGAGGGCAGCCGTTTTGTCGAATGAGAAGCAGCGCGGCGATGTCGTAATTTTCGTCCGATAAGGTCGGGCTGTTCCAATAGTCGAGATGAACGAATCTGTCGAAATTCTCCAGCGTCGGATGCATATCGTAACGCTCGTTGCAAAATCCGTAACGGGTCGTCTCCGGCGGGCAATATATTTCGGCAGGTACGGGCTGAAAATCGTTGCAGTCCGTATGATGTTCATAATTCATTTCAGCAAAACGGTCGATCTGCCGAGAGGGAATTTCGGGTAAATGAAGCAGACTGTGCACTCGCAGAAAGGTCGTCCCGTTCTGCGCCTTGAAAAACTGATCTGCCTGGTACTGGAGGTAATCGGCCTGTGCCGTTCGTCCTTTTTCCGTATTGCTGAACAGCAGTACCCCGCGGTCCGTTTCAAAGCCCGTTATCTTCGGGAAAGAAGGATTGAGTCTCCGCAGCCGGTAAATCTGCGGAATGTATCCTATGGTTTTGCAAAGGTTTTCGTGTTCCGATTCTTTCGTAAGCAGACCGATGCGGTTCCGTTTGCAGTACGCCACATCGAGCAGCGATACGATTTTCTTCGGATACGCCTGTTGTTCGGTCGTCACGGCCGTCAGTTCGTGCAGGTAGGCCGAGTTGTCGTCCCGCCTCAGAGGGGGAATTTTCGAGGCGTCCGGAAAGTCGTAGCGGATCATGTAGTTGTCCGGTACGCTTTTGGAGTCGTCCAGATCGTCGTAATTGTTGTGCAGGAACCGTAAAAATCCCTGCGGATCGGTCGGAATGTCGATGCAGATGTGGCGGATCTGCATCGCGGGCGTCAGCGTCAGATATACGCTGCCCCGGAAGGTTCGTTCGATTTTCATGGAAAGGATTTATGTTGATTCGGTTATATCGAATGACGTTTTACGGACCGTACCGGTAGCGTATCGGAAAGACGCTCCGCGCGGAGCGACTGCCGCGGCGCCGTATCTTCGGCGGAGGGCTTCCTGCGGTCGGGATAGCGGCTTTCGAGCAGGGCCCGGGCCCGCCGCCGCGCTTCACGCTCCAATAATACATCCGGCCTCCGGGGATCGTACCGGGCCGCTATGTCGGCGAAGTCCCTGAGGCTCCCCGCTTTCCGTTTCCACATTTCGGGGACATCTTTCACCGGATAGCCTTGTCCTGCGATCCGCAGCAGAACGGTCATGTCGTAATTGGGCGACCACGCCTCCGGGTGCAGCTCCTCCCGCCCGCAAAAGCGCAGGTAGTTGTCCGCCGTCGGACGCATGTCGTAGCTCCGCAGGGGAACTCCTTCGAGAATCGAAGAGCGGTCGAGGATATACGCTCCGGGAAGGGAGGTGATAAGAAAATCCCGGTTGCGGTAGCCGCAGTGGAAGTTCAGCGCCCCGGCCCGGCCTTCGAGCAGGAACTCCGCGCTGAGCCGGGGAATGTCGTACACGCCGAGCCGATCGAGGGAGAGCCCCGGATCGTAAAAGCGGTCGCAGCAGTGCTGCATCAAAGCCTTGAAAGCGTCCCCTCCGAGAAGGCGTTCCGTATCGAATAGCAGTACCCCGTCGGGCAGTTCTACGGCACGGACGCTGCGGAACGCATCGGGGCCGCCGGGTCTTCCGAATCCCTGAGCCGCGCAGTACGGTCCGTACCCGTCGAGCCGGATCAGCCGCTCGTGCGTCCCCTGCGGGGAGAGCGGATCGATCCCGGACTCCGCGCAGAACATCAGATCGCGCAGCGGTATGATACAACAGGGACGGATGCGGCTTTCATGCGCCCGGCGCAGAAGCGAGCGTGCATAATCTTCCGTGCGGTTCTCCCCGATCCGGGGAATCTTCCGCTGGTCAGCAAAGTCGTAACGCACGATCCATGCGTCCTGAGGTCCGTCGGGATCGTTTCGCGCGTCGGAAATATCGGCGGCGGCATACCGGTCGAAATCCTTCCGGGTAAAACCGTCCGTGTAGATCTGCACGCGGCTCGCCGTCTGGTCCGGAGCGAGGGTCAGCAGGACCGTCGCCGGAATGGGATGTGTATTCATAGGCGTTTATCGTTTTCGTATCCGGAGCGTTCTCTCTTCGCTGTCGCCCATAAAAGAGCGGCTTTCCACGCATTCGGGACCGGCCGGTTCCTTCGGTCTCCCGCCCTCCCGGAACCGCTCCCACAGTTCCCGGAAGGAGCGGTCGGCAAGTCTCTTTTTCTTTTCCCCGGCCGGTTCGTCCCGCAGCAAAAAGGCGTAATAGTTTTCCGTCGAGCGGCGCATGTCGAACTCCCGGCGGAGGTTTCCCTGCCGGAGTAGTTCCCGGTCGGCGTACGCCTCCGCGAAACGGTTTCTGCGCTCCTGTCCGTCCTCCGCTTCGGCAAAGCACCGGTCCGTTATCGGGACCATATCCGCAGGCCGGGCGATCACGTCGTAGATCTTCAGCGAGGGCGTCCGCTGCTCCGGATTGAAAAAGTTCGACGCATGGTAGTCCATGTATTTTTCGAACTGCATCTTCCCGTGCTGCGTATCGCTGAAAAATACGACGCCGGGAGCCGTCTCGACAGCGGTATAGGCCCTGTATTCCGGAATGTCGATCCCCGGAGAGGGCAGTTCCACGCCGAGGTGCCGAGCGGATCGGGGTAGTCCGTCCGCAGGGCCAGCTTTGCGGGATCGGCCTCGGGCGTCAGCGGAACGATGCTGTGCCGCAGGCAGTAGAGCATATCAGTCATGGCGATCTGGTGCTCGGCCCGTATGCCGGCGGAACGTGCCGCACGGGAAAGGCGTTCCAGATAGTCGTCGTTGCTCTGCGGACGGATTTCGGGAATCTGCCTGCGGTCCGGAAATCGGTAATGGCACATCCACAGGTTCGGATCGTAGCCCTGTCGCAGCACTTCGGCCGTATCTTCCCGCATAAAGGCGAGAAAGCCGGACAGCCCGCTCTCTTTGATGCTGATATGCACCGGGCGTTTCATGCTGTCGTAGGTAACGTACAGGCTCGCGCCTTCCTTTTTTCTTTCTTGCATATTCTCCGGTATTTAACTATCCGCAGGCTAAGATACCCGGCTTCGGAGCGGATGATACCGCACGGCCGTCCGGGGCCGGGTATGGCCGTCAGTAAGCAGTGAAACGGAGCTATTTCGCAGCCTGCTGCTTAGGTTTTGGGATCAGCTTGCGTAGTTCCGGATCGTCCTCGATGCGTTTCATCTCCGTTTTGACGATCCGCTCCACGTCGGCTCTGATCCGTTCGTAATTGGCCTGAATGATCTCTTTCATGTGATCTTGTCCGTCCGCTCCCATAAAGGAGGATATTTCGGGAATCGGAACGTAGGCGGCCGTTTCGCGCTTTACCCGTTCGTTGTCCACGACGATCTGGGCATGGAAGATCTTCTGCTCTATTTTTTCATCGAAGTTGTCGGCTACGGCCCCCACGAACATACCCTGAGAGAGGTTGCCGATCTTCGATGGCGGGATCAGCGAATCCATCTGCGTATTGGTCGAAAGGGTCGTGCTTCCCTGAGCGAACGATACGGATTTGCGCTGTTGGAGAATCTTGCCGAAGCGTTTGGAAAGCGTCTCGGCCGTGTCGCCTACGACCTGTCCGGAAAAGATATTGCCTACGGTATTCTGGATCACCTTGCTTTCCTTATCTCCGTAGTCCCGCGTCAGTTGGCTGAAGTCCTGAAAGCCGAGGCAGACGGCCACCTTGTTCGAGCGGGCCGTGGCGATCAGGTTGTCCAGTCCGCGGAAGTAGATCGTGGGCAGTTCGTCGATGATGACCGCCGATTTGAGCTTGCCCTTCTTGTTTATCAGGCGCACGATGCGGGAGTTGTAGAGCCCGAGGGCTGCCGAGTAGATGTTCTGCCGGTCGGGGTTGTTCCCCACGCAGAGGATCTTGGGCGCATCGGGGTTGTTGATGTCGAGGGTGAAGTCGTCCCCGGTCATCACCCAGTAGAGCTGCGGGGAGATCATGCGCGAAAGGGGAATCTTGGCCGAGGCGATCTGTCCCTGCAACTGGTCCTGCGCCCCGCCTTTCCATGCGTCCATAAAGGGACTGAGGTAGTTTTCGAGCTCCGGGTGGGAGGTCAGGATGACGAAGACGTCGGCATATCTTTTATTTAGCAGCTCGATGGCGTGCGGAAAGGTGCAGTAGCGGCCTCCGTCGTAGATCTTCAGGAACCAGATGATCGCGGCCAGCAGGATGATGGGACTTTCTACGAAGAAATCGCCCTGTTTGGTGATCCACGTCTTATTGAGGTTTAGCATGATCGTATAAGCGGACTCGTAAGCGTCCGAGATGTCGGTCATAAAATCCCGGTGGATCGGGTTGCAGCGATGCGAGCGGCGCGGGTCGTCGAAGTTGATGACGTAGAATTTAGGCGGAACCTTATAGCCCTGCATGTGGGTACGCAGGTGGTTGTAGGCGATGACGGAGAGGTCGTCGAACTTGAAGTCGTAGATATACATCGAAAATCCCTTCTCGATCTGCTGCTTGATGAACTGATTGACTACGGCATAGGATTTTCCCGAACCGGGCGTTCCCAGCACGACCGTCGCGCGGAAGGGATTGACGACGTTGATCCAACCCGGATGCCATTGTCTTTTGTAATAGAACAGCGTAGGTAAGTTTACCGAGTAGTCGTTGGTCATCAGGCGGGTCTCCTGCATGAAGGATTCGTTTTCGTCGTTGAACGGGTCCTCGAAGACGCGCTCTTTGATCAGCCGTCCGAGCCAGACCCCGGCGGCCAGCATCAGGCAATAGCCGGCCAGCAGCGTCAGACCGTAGAGCGGGCCGAGAGTTCGTACCGGCAGGGGAAGGCGCAGCAGCCAGCCGCCGCAAAAGAACAGCAGTATGCCGGCGGCTCCGCAAAGCGCGATCCGGCGGCGGGAGATCTTCTCGCTGCGGACGCTTCGCGTACCGAGGCACGAGAGGGCCAGAAACAACAGACAGAACAGTTTGGTGTAAAGGGGCGACGAGAAGAGTCCCGACGTCCGCTGGAAGTTCATCAGGATCTTATCGACGAGGGCCGTGTTCCAACCTACGGCCGTAATCCACGAATAGGCGTACCAGTAAAAATGAATGAGCGCGAACAGCAGGCTGAGCGCCCGCATGAACTGCATGACTTTGGCGAGACCCCGCAGGTCGTCTTCCTGTTGCATGGTTTTCCGGGTTTACGTTCGTCCGTCCAACGGAAAATCCTGCGGGATATGTCGGTGCGGCCGTCCGGGGCCGGGTATGGCCGGAAAAAAGAGCGCAATGAGCCGATTTTTCGAAAAAACAATATGATCGTCAACTTCAAGAAAATCCGTATCGATTGAGATTTTCAAAGTATCTTTGGGTTCAGATAATAGAAATCCGTAATTTTATCGTTGAAAATAAATAAATTCAATGAACAGGGTTATCGTCATAGGCAACGGCTTCGATAAAGCACATGGTCTGAAAACCGGCTACAGGGATTTTATCGATGGTTATTGGGATCAGGTCGCTTTGAGCATATACAATGGGTATAAACTACACTTATTACAACAATGGGGCGTATGGAACGATCCTGCTCCCTATGAAGATGAATTTGTTAAATCGTATGTGACTTATTCGAGAACCTCTGAAAAAGGTTGTCAAGAACAAATCGAGCGTCCCTATGGCAATGATTCGTACAGCGATTTATGCGATTTCGTTATCAAATTCAATAGCAATAACCTTACGGGGAACACCCTCCATGTAACTTTTAAAAACGAATTTTTCAAACATATATCCGAGCGATGTTCCTTAATGAACTGGTTAGATATCGAGAATGAGTATTACGCTCAGTTGAAGGAATTGCTTGCAGAGAACAATGCGATGCTCCGCCATGAAAAGGTCCGGAAATTGAACCTCGATTTCGATGCTGTAAAGAAACGGCTCGTGAGTTATTTGTCGGAGATCGTCCCTGAAATAGAATTAAAGCCTTTCCCTTCGATACAAGACGTTTTTTCCAGTCAAATACAGCCCATAGAGGTCGCTTGCGGAAAACAACGACTTTTTATCGACTCCATCATCAGCGGTATAATTCAGTTAGGAAAAGGAGATGATGGCATAGTTAAAACAGACGTTGTTTCCGAAGATAAAAAAGAAGATCCGGACTATTTATTCTGTCGTTCAAAAGAAGAAGAAAACAGACTTTATGTCCTAAAACGATTGAAGGACGATTATTTAAGACGTGACCATTGCACACCGGTCCATACCCTAATACTGAATTTCAATTACACACGAACGGCAGAAAAACTCTATGCCAGAAAAAAGGATGAGATAATCAACATCCACGGAGAGCTCGATAACCCCCGTAATCCGATCATTTTCGGCTATGGCGATGAGCTGGACGAAGACTATAAACGGATCGAAAAATTGCAGGATAACGATTTTTTAGAGAACATCAAATCCGTCCGTTATCACGAAACGAGCAATTATAAAAAGTTATTGGATTTTATCGAATCCGATCCGTATCAGGTAATTACGATGGGACATTCGTGCGGGAACTCGGACCGTACCCTGCTCAATACGCTATTTGAGCATCCGAACTGCATTTCCGTAAAAGTCTATTACCACCAGCGTGAGGACGGTACGGACGATTACACCGATCTGATCCGAAACCTTTCGCGTAATTTCAACGACAAAGCCGCCATGCGCGATAAAGTTGTCAGTAAAGAAAAATGTTCTCCGTTGGTTCCTCTTTTATAAATAAAGAATGGAACCGGCCCGCAAATTGCGCGCATCGGACAATTATGTGGATTAGCAAACCGTTCTTTATAAGAAATTTGCTACTTTTGTAATATGGATGTCCGGAATCAAATAATAGACAAACTGATAAAGGCCGGCGGGTTTTGGTCATACGACGAACGATCCGTCCGCCGGGCTGTTTCGGATGACCAGTTGATCGAAGCCACGCTCATAAAACTGGATCTCGACGACATAGACCGGCTTTTCGAGATCTTTTCTGTCCGGAAAATAAAGAGTGTCTGGTTGAAATCGATGGTCGTACAGGGAGACTATTACTACTCCCTGAACCGGTTTTTCGCATGGTATTATTTCGACATCCGCTGTCCCGATCGCTATCTTAAGTCAATGGTAACACGCCATCTTTCCCGACTGAACGCATGAAAGGAATCGCACGACATACGGAAGCGATCATCGGGCCTGTTTCCCGTCTCGACTGCCTGAACGGTTGGGTACTGGCCGGAGGCACTGCTCTTGCGGTTCAACTGGGTCACAGGCTGAGCGAGGACTTGGATTTCATGCGCTGGCAAACCTATAAAAATGAGCGTATGGATGTGGATTGGCCGGTAATTCGCAGACAGTTGGAAACGGTCGGAGAGATACAGTCGATGGATATTCTCGATCATAATCATGTCGAGTTCGTCGTATCGGGCGTGAAACTTTCTTTTTATGCCCGGGAAAGCAAAGCCCCTGTTATGAGGACGATTCCGTTTATGAACCATATCGTATTGGCGGATATGGGATCGATTGCGGCCATGAAAATGGAAGTGATGCTGCGGCGCAGTAAGTTCCGGGACTATTACGATCTGTATTGTATCTTCCGGAACGATGGCGACGTCATGAAATTTGTCAAAGCGGCCGGAGATTATTCCGGACATCTGCTTAAAAGTAAAAATATTCTTGCTATGCTAACCGATCACAGGCGTTTCGGCGAGGATCGTAATTTCGATCAGTTGGAGCCGGTCTATACCGTTACCCCGGAAGAGATTGAGACATACATCAAAAAATTATTGAAAAAATAAAAAGCTGCATACTTCTATTCCCCCCAAAAGAGCCTAAATAAAATCGTCCTGCAAAAATCATATTTACTTGCAGGACGATTTTGTTTTGCCTGTTTTTTTACTTAACCTGGGCAGAGAAACTTTTGGAAGGTTTGAAAGCCGGAATTTTGTGGGCGGGGACGATAAGGGTCGTGTTGGCCGAAATATTACGTGCGGTCTTTTCTGCCCGTTGTTTAAGTAAAAAAGTTCCGAATCCTCTCAAATAAACGGATTCCCCTTCTATCAGGGAGTTCCTGACCTGTTCCATGAAATTCTCCACTACTTCAAGAGCGGTGCTCTTATCTATGCCGGTCTGCTCAGAGATCCGACTAACGAGTTCTGCTTTCGTCATATCGCTTGTAATTTATATGTTTCGAATATTTCGTATCGTTCATATTTTCATTCAAATATACTCAATTATTTCATCTCGCTGACAACTATCGGGAAAATCAGTTTTCTCACCTCTTTTTCGGTTGTTTATATTTTGAGGATAACTTTTCCGGATATTCATCTCTTTACATATTATCATTCAATATCTTATAATATATAAATCATGTTTATACAGCATTAACCATCCGGAACTTTAATGGCTCCGGACTTTTTATTTAATCTAAAACCAACTGCTATGTACACATTACTGAAGACAGGCTTGTTGCTGTTCTTTCGTGAAAGTGACCTGCCGACCGGAACCGTTTCCGAAGCGCATCTCTCGGAACTGTTCGAAGAATTTATCCAAGAACTTACAGCTTATTCTTCCGATGACCGCAGAAGCATTATCGAGCGTTTGCGTTGCATGAGTTTTACACTCGGGCAGGTTTCCCTGCTCGAAAAACGAAAAAACAGAATTTCCGAATCTTTACTAACCGACTATATGGTAAGAACCTTGTTTCTGATCGACACGGAAGTCCGGTTGCTTCATCTCCGTCTGCGATACCCTCAATCCGGCATCGTGCCGGAAGTGAAAATCGAGTCCCCGTTGTATTTGTCGAAAGACTTGACCGTTACGGATCTGGTCGAACTGCTGTACGCTTTGCACCTGATCGGGGCTTTTCGTAAAAGCGACGGTTCGCGGATCGAGTTCTCGGTCGTTATCCACACCTTCGAAGAGGTGCTGCATATCCGGATAAAGAATTATGAGCGTTTCAAAAACGCAGCCGTCAACCGTAAAATTCGTCTTACCGGTTTTCTCGATCAACTCAAAGCGGCACTGACCGAGCGCAGCCAGCGATAGCATCGGTCCGCGTCTATAATCTACAAAACGAGGATCATAGAGATCTTCGTTTTTTCCGGCGCTTTCTCTCCGGACGGAAATCTTCCTCATAAGGTTCCGGATATTGCCCTTCCTCCAACGCCGTAGAGAAAATATCCAACGTATCGACAGCCTGCCCGATCAGCCGGGATTCGGCCTCCGTATCCATCGGATTCGGTTTCGGTATTTCCGTCGGCGAATCGGTTGCAGAAGACTCCGAAGATTCGCTGTCTGCAACGGGCCGTTCGTCGTTTTGTCCGGATACTTCCCGTTCCAGTTCATCGGCCGTATGCGCCCCGAACAGTTCATGGAAACGGTTTGCAGCGAACTCTTTGTTCCGTCCCAGTTTGGAGCCGTTAACGATCAATCCCCCGTTGTGTCGATGAACGTAATCCCGTAGATATGCCCTTGCGTATTTTGCCGGACGATGACCTGTACGCCCTCGGCCGATAGCGCCGCCGCAAATTCCGGCAGGCTCCGGGATTGTCGCATGGCGTCCCGGACGATCCCGCGCAGTCCTTCCATCCCGTCCGTATTCTTTTTGAGCCATTCGGCGCTTTTCGCATAGTGTTTTTCGATAGACCCGATTCCCGTATCGCGTCCGATCGCGCTCGATTTGATCGGTACTCCGACTTTGTCGCCGTTCTCGTCCAACGCGCTGTAAAGCATTCCGGCATACGGACGGCCGCCGATCTCGCCGCGCACTTCCTCCGCTTCGACTCGAAATAATTGCAATATATTGTTGTACTCCTTCAGAGTGCAAAACTTATAGCGGTCCGTAACGTTGCGGACGACGGATGCGATCTGGGCCTTCAGGCCGCTGCGCCGGTACTCCACTTTTCTCAGCGGTACGGTTCCTTCCCGTTCCTGCCGCTTCGTAGCACGACGCAGCCCGTATTCCTTTTCGATGGAACGGGTAATCGCTTTCGAGCGATACCGCTCGTTGCCGTCGTCGATCTTCTGTCCGTCCGGCCCGACGCGCACCGATACGATATGCAGGTGGGCCCGTGCGATGTCCCGGTGCAGGTAAACCACATAGGGCTGGTCGCCGTAGCCCATCCGCTGCATGTACTCCTCGGCGATGTCGGCCAACTGCTGTTCCGAAAGCCGGTCCTCGGGATGCGGGTTCAGCGAAGCGTGGAAGATCGTCTCCACGAAACGGCTGTTCTTTTTCGCATCGAGCCATGTCTGCATGACCCGTCTGCAATGTGCGGCGGTAAGCCGGGCGGGGTCTCCTCCCGGCGGAAGCATCCGGTTGCAGAAGATCACGCGGGCCCGCCCTCCGTCTATCTTGAGACGGTTGTACGCCAGTACGCCGTAAAGCGATTTTCCGGATGTTATTCGTCCGACCATCGTTTCTCGAACTCTTCGGCGAGTGTCAGAATTTGCTGCTGTAACTCCGTCATTTTCCTTGTTTCCTGCTCCAGCCGCCACAGCATACGGGCCGCAGAAGCGGCATCGTAGTTGTGATGGATGGCCTTCACGACCTGATTGTAATTGAGCCCGACTTTACGGATTTGGAAATGCAGATCGCCCAGCCGGGCGCAGAAATCCTGCGTCGCGGGATCGGTCTTTACGACCCGGAGCTCTCACCCGAAAAGCCGGGAGAGGATGAATCTGGATTTGTTGTCCGTACATCCCGACCGCTCCAGCATGTCCAGAAACCGTTTGTTCTGTGCCTCGTTGAGCTTGAAATTGTAGTGATACCTGCATGGATCGGCACTGCGGGGCCGTCCTTTGATCTTCTTTGCCATCGCATTTTTGATTTTGAGGTTTGACGACTTCGGAGTCGAACCCATCCCGGCCTCGTAGAAAGGGCGGAGGTTTCGGGGGCCGGATTTTCCGGCATACCGAAACACACCTTGCTATCGGCAGGCGCCGATAAAATCCGCCGGATGGCGGATTTGCCCGCGCGAGACCGACAGTCTCGCTTCCACGAAAGCGGCAGTAGGTTCGACCCGTGCAATGTTAGGCAGATTATCGGAGCCGGACAAGGATTCCGATCCGGCCATAGACGGCCTGCAACGGCCTCTACGAAGAACCTTTCGGGATTTCCGTTTTCTTCGCGTGCATGGCACGGATGCCATAACTGCCAGTCATGGTATGCATGACAGTCATGGTATGCAGTGCGGTCATGGAATACATGGCTGCCACGGTATAGATGGTATGCGTGGCAGCGAAGGCGTCTATGCCGAATATGGTATTGGTGGCATAGATGCTATGGATGGCAGAAACAACACCTCCGGCATAAACGGCGTATCCGGTATGGATGGTATTATTGGCATATCTGCTGTTTCCGGCACGGATGGCAGAACTGCCGGAGAAGGAAACGACATTCTTTTAACCGATCATAGTTATGGAACGGAAACCTGTTTTTATCTCCGTCTGCAATCAGAAAGGCGGAATCGGCAAATCGACCTTTACGGTACTGCTCGCCGACATCTTGCATTACATGGAAGGATACCGCGTATTGGTAGCCGACTGCGACTATCCTCAGAAAAGCATTTTCGACCAGCGCAAAAGGGAACTGGCCCTGCTCGACCGAAGCCCTCGTTACAAATCGTTGCTTGTCCGTCAGTTCGGAGTGACACACAGAGAGATCTGGCCGGTGATCGCCTCCGCCTCGGAAAGGGCTCTTACGGATGTGGACAGGCAGCTCGGTATGCTGAGAGAGCCGGTCGATTTCGTACTGTTCGACCTTCCGGGTACGGTCGGCACCCCGGGCGTCCTGCGGACGCTCTCCGCCATCGACCGGATATTCGTGCCGATGAAGGCGGACCGCTACGTGATGGAAAGCACGCTCGCGTTCGCCAAATCGGTCAATGACCATCTGGTCCGCAATTCGGACGTGCAGACCGCAGGCGTCCACCTGTTTTGGACGATGATCGACCGAAGGGAGCGGACTCCGCTGTACGACCTTTATGACAAGGCGTTGGAGAAACTCGGACTGCACCGGATGGAGACCCATATTCCCTACAGAAGCCGGTTCAGCAAGGAGCTCTCGGCGGAGGAAGGACCCGTCTTCCGTTCGACGATCCTGCTCCCTGAGAAAAGCTTTATCCGGGAATGCTGTCTCGACAGCCTGACCCATGAAATCGTCGAACTATCAGAACATAGCGCACATGGAAAGCAGGAAAAGAAATAGGAATTTTCCCGTCATAGACGAAGATATGCTGCGGGAAGCGGTCGGCGGACAGAGCGCCGAAGGCTCCATGCTGGAGATAGCGGAGCGAATACCTGCCGGGAATGAGGAACAGCCGGAGCTTCCTGCGATTCGCAGGCGGAGAATGACCCTGCCCGATTACGAAGCGACGTTTCTGAAACCGGTCCGGGTAAAAGTCCGGTCAGCACTGTATATCAGCGAAGAGACGCGCTGCAAGATCTCGGAGGTGGCACGGAAGATCGGCACGGGCAGAGTGTCCGTAATCGGATATGTGGAAAACATCCTCCGCAACCATCTGGAACTTTACAAAGAGGAGATCAACCGGCTGCACAGGGAAATAAACAAAGACGATCTTCTGTAGAAAAGGTGATACAAGATTAGATAACGGAAACGTTGGTCAATCGAATGACATCATGAACAGTGCAAGGTTAAGGCAGATTCGAAATTACGTTGTAAATTAATTATTTTTGTATTATCAGATTTCAGTATAAATTCGATATGAACGTACATGCTTTAATAATAGGAAATAATGAAATTATATTGCGCCTGCGGACTGTCCGTTAGCGGCCGAGATCGGAGTAACTGCACACATTATTTTTTAAGTTAAAGAAATTATTGACATATTTAACAAGTCAAAATGTTCTGTTAAAATTATTATTTTAGAACGCTTTATTAAAAACTGTAGTGTTCGGCATTTGCGGTTAAACGTTCTAATTGTTTTTTTCTGATGGATTGGCTCAGCCATGCATGTGCGTATTCGTTGTATATGTTCGTTGCAAAAATGCCCGCATCGTCACTTCCGATAATAACGTCCAGACCCTCATCAAGCCATTTTCGTAAATGGTGCTCAGCATGATTTTTATAGATGCCGATCCGTACGTTGCTGGTAGGGAGTGTCTCCAATGCTATCTTCCGATCCCTAACGATCTGTTTAAGGCTGTTCTGTATAAAATCGACAATCCCGTAAAAGCCCTCGTCCAAATCTACGAGGATATGTTTGTCATAATAATTGCTTCCCGAACGACTCTCCCGCTGTATCCAATAGTCCTCCATGATATCTGTGACAGTAGGGGGAATGTTCGCATTTTGGAAATTCTCCCATTCATCCGCATCGAAAGTCTCTTTTCCAGATAGGTCGCTAAACGAAGAATTTTGAATAAAAATGGGGTTCCATTTCCGATTCAACCATGCTGCAACGGCATCGTCTATATTGAGTTTTCTTCGGGGATAGACTTTCGAGAAATATTTGTTTAAGTCTGTTGCGATATTGGCTGGTATTTCCCGATGGTCTTCTCGGTATAAATGATAAATAAATAGCAGATTATCCAACCATTCTCCCTGTTTTATCCATATTTGGTTGCCTATACGTTCGCGCCATAAGGCATAATCCACACCCAACGCCACCGCATGTCCGATCCGGTCTTTATCGTTTAATGTTAAAAATTGAATGGCTTCATAAATGGCTCGCAAGCCACTGATAATATGGGAAAAATCCTCTCCGGCATGGAATGTAAAATGGCATTTATCAGGCAATGTTCTGCAAATTTTTCCATATGCAGACGCGAATACTTCCGGCGGAGCATCAAATTCACTGGCGGCAGCATCGATGCCTACCAACTTCTGCAAGTATAATGATTGATCTAAAGATTCTCCTGAATGTTCGCAAACCGGGCATCGTTGCCATATTGAATCCTTCCAAAGGCTCAATAGAGCTTGGGTTTGTCTCCATAATTTGTTTCGCAAAGATTCGTGGTAAAACGAATCGTCTTTATTTATCGGTTTTTTAATAAAATGTGCCACCAAACGCAATTCAGGATTGTGAGCCCTTTCTATCTTCCCGTCCTGCGTGAATAGCTGCCATCCCGTTCTGATTTTCCCGATCAACCGATTGATCTCTTTAGGAGTCTTTTTCGGAGCGAAACGTCCTTCCAGAATCTTGAAATGAGGTTCCCCGAGACGATTGCCGCATAGTTGGAAAAATCGTTGACGATAATCCGATTCCGAAAGTTTCCGTAAGTCGTTGTCTGCAATTTTTTGAAATTGCTGGAATCCGTTTTGCCGGATCTGCTGTACCAGAAAACGGTTCATGGTGCCTAAAATCAGCAGATAATGATGAAAACCCTGTGCCAGTTGCGGATATTTTTCTGCACTCTGTTTATTAGCTAACAGATTCAGTATTCGGACATACAACTGACATTCGTATTCTGTATCCGTATACTGTGTATCCCTACATGGCGCCAATGGGTGTTGTCCTCGAATAAGGTTCGATTCGTATTGTTCGATCCGAATATCAGAATCAGGATGAGACGGCTTTCTGGTAGCTTTATGATCGTGGTGAGCGATAATTTGGGTGAAATAATAACGCAATGCCCGGGCCTGCCTTAACAGTTGCGATAATTCATCTGCATTCCTGAATACGGATTCCTGCTCATTTTGCTCTTTGACAAGCACATGTTTAAGCGATTGCTTATAATGTTTTCGAAAAGCGTGAGGATCATTCAGAGCATCTTGCCAGACGATATCCGTTTCCGTCGATCCGTTCAGATGAATATGCAAGTCATTGAATCCTCCCGACCGTTTCTTTTGCTCGCGTAATTCCGATATGTCCGGCGATAGTAAAGCTGTATATTTGACATTTTGGAAACAAGAAGACGGAATAGCTATACCTTTATATTTGTTCCAAAGGAAGGCTGCAATTAACGGTAAAGGCGGACAAAAGGTGAGCAACTCCTGCCATTGGCCGAAACACTCGCTTGCGATATACATTTTAGAGTTTTTTTCCTGTATATAAATGGACGCAAGATTGCCGAGTCCTTGGGTCAACAGTTTGGGAAGCGAGTCGATCCCGCGCTCATCCAACTGTGCATCGAGCGCAGCCCGATACAGATGATCAGGCAATGTCGGATTGACTTCACGTTCATTCAGCAGCAAACGACGACGAATATCCGCCCATGACACAGAAGACCGTTCCTCGTAGTCACGGAGAGTCAACTTATCCATCAGGATCTGTCGTAAACACAAATCTACCATTTGTTACTGTTTTTTACTGCATTCAACACATCCGTAACGACCCGGTCGTATACCATCTTATTTGTGAAAATCTTTTTGATAGCCCTTTTTGTCTGTTCGAAATCCAGCTGGTCTTTGGTTAATCCTGTATGTTGGAAATATTGTATTAAAGCGTCGATATGTCCCTGATTATTAGCCCGAACACGGGTCTCAATCCTAATGGTGTTCTTGGTTTTCTTGGTTTCGCTGACACCTAAAATATTGAGTTGTTGAAGGTCGTTATATACGGAATATGCCGGTTGTATTCCTATTTGTTCCAATAAAGCAGGATCGAGATAGGCTTGGATGAAGGGGCAAGCCAACATAAACTCAAACAACGGACAGGATGTCGTTGTTTCAATATAGTTGTCAAAGAATATCTTGTCTGACCCGGTAGGGTTAGTCAGTGTTATGTGGGTTGTCGCATCTCGTTCCATGACTTCTTCCACCAATACGGCATTAAGGAAAACGACCAGTAATCTGTGAAATAGTTCAGCGACTTTCTGATTGGACTGGGGTTGGATGCGCATAAAGGAATAAGCGGTTCTGACCATGATTCTACCCAGCAAATAGGGCGGCAAAATATTTTTTTCACGACTATGCCAATTCCCTTTCCACCGGCTTATCAGAGATACAAATTCCCCGATTGTATTGTCTCTGCCCATATGCTCAGGGTCATCGTAATCTCCATCATCCGTAATGTCGTCGCGATTATTCTGATTGTGAGCCATGGGAAATTCCCGTAATTGGGCCAGACGGATCAATTCGTTTTGCATATCCTGCTCATTCTCACACTGGATAATCTCACCGATAGCTCCGATAAGATTGTAAAAAGAATAGAAAAGACGATTACGCCCCAATGGATCCTGCGCCCCGAAAGCCGGAAGCAGGCCTAATAGCCGGACGATTTCACGCTCGTTATTTCGATTAAAAACCTCATCCAGAGCAAGATCGTTCTCGTCACGTCTTTCTTTGGATCTGCTCCGCAACGATCTGAGCGGAATCAATCCGTTATGTGCTGCATCCTCATCATCGAACGACATGATATAGGCACTTTGTAAGGAAGCTATCTTTTTCAATCCATAATCGAACAGGCTACGGCTGTGCTTCACGAAATCCTGTATATTGGGAGATGTGCCGACCATCGGCCACCTTGTCGCTTTAGTAACGACATTGGAGACGCGTACGATGTGGTCGAACAACTCATAGGGATCGAGTGTCAGTTTCTCAGACAACACCGCTCCCAAAGCGACTACGGCTCCGTCCAGTGAAGGGTTGTTCAGTTTGGGGAAGAATTGACTGGCTTCGTCGAGTACATTATTATCCAGCAGGAAGCGTAAAAGATAAATATTGGCTAATCCGTATTCGTTCAGAAGCCCCCAGATATCTACCTTAGTGTAGCGAAGTTCATTATAAAACACATCGGATATTCCTTTTGCCAGGTTCTGCAATTTTATTCTGAGATCTTGTTCCTGATTTTGGGCCGGGGAGAAAAGCTGCAAGAGCGATAATTGTGTACGTAATGGCAGGCTGGTAAAAAATCGCACATATGATAATTGGGTGGTGTTACCTGAAATTCCCCATATGTCTTCCAGTTGCTTCGAATAATATTTTTCCAGTTCATTATCAGCATCGACACTGTCGATATAAATCTGAATTCTTTTAGTCGCCAGTTTTGAAGCCAAAGTCGATAAGGTAATGCGGTATTCCGGCTTCAGAAGTTTCATCATATACTGGCTCTCCAACTGCTCTACCAATTCCGGATATTTAACGGCATAGATGTTTTCCGGCTTGTCATATTCGTTTTTGAGCAATGCTTTCCCGAAATTTTTCCACTGTTTTTTCCGAACCAGAAAAGAATACAAGTCCAAATCGCCGCTGATGAATGTCAGTATATTGGGAGCTGTCAGATATTTGCGTAGAGTTTCCAATACAGGCCATCCTTTGGCAAAATCCGTATCAACATCATCGAAAGCTATTAGCAAAAAACGCTTTTCGAGTAATTGTAGAGAGTAAGTAATATATTTCCGAAAATATTCTTCCAACCGATTCGCCCCGCTGACCCGCCTTAATCCGTCGCGCATCACGAATGTGGTATCGTTCCAGTCGCTTGGATCCAGTCCTCCGTTGATGCCGTCCAACATAGGAAGACCTGCAGCCAGACTGTTCAGGCTTTCTTCCCATTGTTTATACTCCGCACTCTGCCTGAAAGAGGTCTCTTTATCTTGAATCTTTTTGTCCACCAACGCATCGATACGCTCCTTGACACGAGCTACAATATTGAGAAATATATGTCCTTTTTCCTCGATCAACGTCGGATCGACGATCTCCAAAACTGCGATTTTGGAATCCGAGTTATTTTCAATTTCAGCGATTAAAGTCTTTAAAAAAGATGTTTTTCCACTTCCTCGACTACCGGACAACGTTATGGTATGATGAACCCGTCGTTTGTCGATTGCAGGCTCTGTCTTGGGCGTTGACTCTGATTTGTTTTCTTGTTTAACTTCTTCTGTGAATCGATCTATCAAGCCCATACCTGCCGGAACTCCGCCCGATGTACCACATTCTTTTCTGTGAAGACTTGCTCGTGAATATCCTTCTCAGGCCGTAAAATAATTTGTTCGTCTGCCATAACTAAAAGCTACTTGTTGTGCAATAAATATAATTATTAATATTCAATTTCACAATAAGTTGAATGTAAAAACAAACATATTTTAGATGCTTGCAGGAATAATCCTTTTGAAGATGATGACAGAGGTGAGGGGATATTAGTCTTGTTCCTATTAATGTTACAAAAGATTATATAATCACATATTCGACTTCTCCGGGTCGGACTGCAAGTGATTCTCTTAAAAGGCAAAATAGCATAATATTATTGCCAAAATTGCTATCGGGGCAAAGGATATTACGAATGTCATAAAGCATAGATTCTACATTCAGAACGCAACAAAAGATGTTTTGACAAATGCAATAGCATCGCACATAGCAGCATTATCGAATGACATTCAATATAATCCAGATATTCCTGACGATAATCTATATGTGAATAAGTAAAATAGCCGCCGGCGGGCGGAATTCAGTCTCTTTTGCTGTTCCGAACCATTGCGCCTTTTCCTTCGAGGACATTTAATCTGACTATATAATCTTTTTCCGGCCATAGACGGCCTACCCCGGCCGGGGTGTACCAAATCCTCCGAAAGGTTGTTTCTTTGTCAGCGGAGCCGGCGATCCGTCTATCCGAACGAACGGACAGAACGGATTTCGCCCTCCGACACGAGTCATGAAAGCCATGCTGATCCTGTTGTTCGGTTATCTGTTTCTGGAACGTTTCCTGTTCCGGGGTAGTCTCGGACGGCTGTTCGTTCAGGGATGGCGGCGACTGCTCCGTAACGGATGGGACGCCCTGAGCAGGGCGTTACGGCTTCCGGCCGGAAGAAGGGAGAAGCAGACACAGTTAACGTGCCGCGATTGCCCTAAGCTTCTCCCTGACTCCGGTTCTCTGGTTCCGCATGTAAGCTATGCGGTCGGGTCCGAACCTCCGTACCACGAACGCACGGAGTGGAAGATGCCGTCCAA
The DNA here is from genome assembly GCF_003477565.1 of Alistipes sp. AF48-12. Classification (NCBI taxonomy): domain Bacteria; kingdom Pseudomonadati; phylum Bacteroidota; class Bacteroidia; order Bacteroidales; family Rikenellaceae; genus Alistipes; species Alistipes sp. AF48-12. The sequence continues at coordinate 28,574 of NZ_QUDJ01000004.1, read as the reverse complement.
GCAGCGTCTTCGCACGAAGCGTCCCGAAGGTACGGACGAGATGATCGTCGGCACGTTCGACCCCGAAACGGGCGAGGAGATCGAACAGCGAAAAATCTCGCTGGCGGGATCGCAGTCCGTAAAGGAGGAGGTATCCCGGACGCTGGACGCTCTGTTCGAACAGGAGTTCATGCCTGAACCGCCCGATACGGACCCCGTTTCTGCAAATGCTCCGAAAGAAAGCATGCCATAGCTTATACACTGATAGTTTTCCTCTTTTCATCATCCGCCGCCGACCTTTTCCAATTTCCTGTACGCTGCTATCTCTACTGTTTTCTATTCTGCCCGCACTTTTTCTTCTCTTTTATTTCCTTATTCTTTCCCATTCATTCCCTTATTCGATTACAGCAATCCGATCCGTCCGGCCTTCGGCCTGAGGACGGCATGTCAAACCTTCAAATTTTTGCTCCAATGCAAAAACAAGTTGTTTTCAAGCGGCTCGCCGCGCTGTATTTTTTCGTGTCGTACGCCTGCCTGTGTCTGGCGCAGGGGAACGGCACTTCCGGCATCATGCAGGCCACTTCGATGGTGTCGTCCTACTTCGATCCGCTGACCAAGCTGATCTATGCCGTAGGGGCCGTCGTGGGACTGATCGGCGGCATAAAAGTGTACCAGAAGTTCAGCTCGGGAGATCCGGATACGTCAAAGACAGCGGCTTCGTGGTTCGGAGCCTGCATCTTCCTCGTTATCGCGGGAACCGTCCTGCGCTCCTTTTTCCTGTAAAACTATGACGGCTTACAACATCAACAAAGGCATCGGCCGCGAGGTCGAGTTCCATGGCGCGCACGTAATGGTTCTTTGGCAAATGCGTCGATAGCAAGACGTTAGGCAAGTGTTCGATAGCCTATCATCGATCGGCTTATCCGAAAGGGAAACCGGACGGGGAGTATAGCCTGCCGATAAACTGATAAGTCATACAGTTACCAAGTATGCGACTGAATCAGGAGATGAAAGATAGATACGAGGATAAAGTCTGGATTGATTGAACGATAGTCCAAGTGGCACAACTCGAAACTGTGGCGGAAGGTAACTACAGACGCCATACTGTAACACACTCGATTCGACCTTGGAGGGTTGGGTGCAGAACAGGTTACAGCACAACTGCGATAAGCAGAAACGGGCGAAAGTCGTATCCGACAATCTATCAAAGCTATGTTGCCGAAGAATTAAACGTGGATTGCCTAACCCGGAATGCCGAAAGCTATTAGGTTTCAGACCTATGAAAATCCGGTATGGCAACGGAGCCACCGTAGTAGTCCGAGCGAGGGAAAGCCTCGTACATGGCGAAGGGTGGCAGCTAACATTTTTAATACAAATTAACGGATAATGTGTGAGACATTATGAGAAATCCAGAGAGAGTATTAAACAGTCTGTCAGAGCACAGCAAAGTTTCGAGCTACAAGTTTGAACGGCTCTACAGGGTTCTATTCAATTCGGAGATGTTTCTCCTCGCCTACCATAATATACAAGGTAGGCAGGGAAATATGACGGAAGGTTCCGACGGTAAAACTATCGACGGAATGAGCCTGAAACGGATTGAAAATTTGATTGATGCGCTCAAAGATGAGTCGTACCAACCAAAACCGGCAAGAAGGATGTACATCCCGAAGAAAAACGGGAACATGCGACCTCTCGGCATACCGTCTATCGACGACAAATTAGTGCAGGAGGTATTGCGAATGCTGTTGGAAGCAATTTATGAAGGTAGTTTTGAGAACACCTCGCACGGCTTCCGACCCAAACGCAGCTGCCACACCGCACTGATACAGGTGCAGAAGAATTTTACTGCGGCCAAGTGGTTTATCGAGGGCGACATTGAAGGATTCTTCGATAACATCAACCATGATGTACTTATCGGAATCTTGAAAGAACGTATCGCAGACGACCGCTTTATCCGGCTAATGTGGAAATTTTTGAAAGCTGGCTACATCGAAGATTGGACATTTCATAGAACATACAGCGGAACACCGCAAGGTGGCATCATTAGCCCGATACTGGCTAATATCTATCTCGACAAGCTGGATAAGTACATGAAAGAGTATGCCTGTCAATTCGATAGAGGCGACAGACGGGCAATGAACCTTGAGTACAAACGGTATTCCAGGAAAATTTGGTGGCTCGGCACAAAGCTGAAGCAAACCAAGGATAAAGATACTCGGAAGGAACTGATTGACGCGATTAAGCAACATCAGAAAAACAGGATGCACTTACCCTCTGTCGATGAAATGGACGAGGGATATAGACGGATTAAGTATGTGAGGTATGCCGATGATTTTATTATCGGAGTGATTGGCAGTAAATCGGACTGTGAGGCCATCAAAGAGGATATTAAGAATTTCCTCGGCGAGAAACTGAAATTGACGCTCTCCGAAGAAAAGACCTTAATCACGCACGGCAATAGAAAGGCAAAATTCCTCGGCTATGAAATCTATGTCCGACCATTCACGGATAAGACGTTAAGAGGCGAGAAATCGGGAGTACTTATTAAGGCTTACGGCAAAAAGGTAGTGTTGGAAGTGCCAATGTTCACAATGCGGGATAAACTTCTCTACTACGAGGCGATGGAAATTCATCAATTCGAGGGTAAAGCGAAATGGAAACCCACAAGCCGGACAAAGTTGCTACATCTGGACGACCTCGAAATACTGGATGCCTATAACAGAGAAATCCGAGGTTTTGCAAACTATTTTTCTATCGCAAATAACAGTTCACACCTGAATTCTTTCAAGTACATCATGCAATACAGTCTGTATAAGACTTTTGCACGAAAGTACAGTACGACAGCCCGAAAGATTATCGCAAAGTATCGACATCACAAAGATTTTGCGGTTTTCTATGAGGACAAGAAAGGAGGAAAGAAGATGCGGGTATTCTTCAACGGGAGCTTTAAGCGTAAAACAACCGCGATGGACGCGAGTTGTGATTATGTAGCCAACACGATTTTCAATACCACTGTATCAAGCCTTATACAAAGGTTAAAAGCGGGTAAGTGTGAATTGTGTGGCGCAACGGAAAACATTGAAATACACCACGTCAAAAGACTCAAAGACTTAAAAGGCAAAGAGCCATGGAAAATCCAAATGATTGGACGTCAGAGAAAGACGTTAGCTGTATGTATTCCCTGTCACAACAAGATACATCACGGGATAATAGACTGAATATGTTAGTGGAGAGCCGTGTGCGCCGAGAGGTGCAAGCACGGTTCGGAGGCGAGTTCTTGGAAACCTACCGTAGAAATACGGCAAGGCACCGGGTTCTTAGCCTACGCCTGAAGGCCCAGTACCTGTTCTACTTCGCGGGTGGACTGCTCGGGGATTTTCTGCTGGTGATCGTGCTCTACATGATGAACGTCGGTCAGTTGTTCTGCATCCTGCTCGGCGTCGCGCTGGGCGCTGCGCTCGTGGCGCTCACCTTCCGGCTCAATGCCCGTTACGGCAGCTTCGGACTGCTCAAGGAGGCGGCCCGCAGACGCAGGCCCCGACGGATCGTCCACCGCAGGGATGTACGCCGGCTGCTTGTCCGCCCTTCCGTTCCGTTTCACCTTTAATTTCCGGACTTACGATGCGAAGCATACTGAAAACCGCAACATTGGAGAACAAATTCCCGATCCTCTCCGTCGAGAAGGGGTGCATCCTCAGCAAGGAGGCCGACGTTACGGTCGCCTTCCGGATAACGCTCCCGGAGCTCTTTACGGTCACGTCCGCCGAATACGAGGCGATGCACTCCTGCTGGGTCAAGGCGCTGAAGATTCTGCCGCCGCACACCGTCGTACACAAGCAGGATTGGTTCATCGGGGAGCGTTACCGCGCGGAGTCGGACGACATGCCGGAGAGCTTTCTTTCGCGCAGCTTCGAACGGCACTTTTTCGAACGTCCCTATCTGCACCACGACTGCTATCTTTTCGTTACGAAGACCACGCGCGAGCGGATGCGTACCCGGAGCGACTTCTCGACGCTCTGCCGGGGATTCCTCGTTCCCAAAGAGGTCCGCGACCCGGAAACCGTAACCCGCTTTCTCGACGCCGTAAGTCAGGCCGTCGGTATTCTGAACGAGAGCGGCCTGTTCCATCTGGAGCGTCTCACGACCGACGAGATCGCAGGAACTCCGCAATGTACGGGCCTTCTCGGCCGCTACCTGGCCCTGAGCCGGAGCCCGCGGGCCGTACTCGAAGACATGCGCCTCGATCCGGGAGAGATGCGCGTGGGCGACAAGCGCCTCTGCCTGCATACGCTGAGCGATCTGGACGATTTGCCTCAAGGCGTCGATACGGACGTCCGCTACGAGCGGCTTTCCACCGACCGGTCGGACTGCCGGCTCTCGTTCGCCGCACCTGTAGGGCTGTTGCTCGGATGCAATCATATCTATAACCAGTTCGTGTTTCTGGACGATGCGGACGAGACCCTCCGCCGTTTCGAGCGGACGGCCCGCAACATGAACTCCCTGTCGCGTTACAGCCGGGCCAATGCGCTCAACAAGGAGTGGATCGACGCCTTTCTGAACGAGGCGCACGACGAGAGCCTGCTCCCAGTACGCTGTCATTGCCATGTGCTGTCGTGGTCGGAAAGTGCGGAGGAACTCAAGCGCGTCCGCAACGAGGTCGGGGCCCAGCTCGCCCTGATGGGCTGTACGCCGCATCACAATACGGTGGACGTGCCTACGCTGTTCTGGGCTGCGATTCCGGGCAACGAGGCGGATTTCCCGGCCGAAGAATCGTTCCACACCTTCCTCGAACAGGCCCTTTGCTTCTTTACGGCCGAAACGAACTACCGCAGCAGCCCCTCACCATTCGGCATCAAGATGGTGGACCGCCTGACGGGGGTACCCATTCATCTGGATATTTCAGATTTGCCTATGAAACAGGGCGTTACGACGAATCGGAATAAATTCTGTCTCGGACCGTCGGGCAGCGGTAAGAGTTTCATCCTCAATCATATAGTTCGTCAGTATTACGAGCAGGGTGCCCATATGGTGATCGTCGATGTGGGAAATTCCTACAAGGGTCTCTGCGAGCTGGTCAACAAGAAGACGGGAGGCCGGGACGGGATCTATTTCACCTACACGGACGAAGAACCGATCTGTTTCAATCCCTTTTATACCAACGACGGGGTGTTCGACATCGAGAAGCGGGAGAGCATCAAGACGCTGATCCTGACCTTGTGGAAACGGGACGACGAACCGCCGTCGCGTTCCGAGGAAGTCGCCCTGTCGAATGCCGTAAACCTCTATCTGGAGCATATCGGCCGACACCCCGAACACAAGCCCTCCTTCAACGGTTTCTACCGATTCGTAGGACGGGACTACCGCCGCCTGCTGCGCCAGAAAAACGTCCGGGAAAAGGATTTCGACATCGACAACTTCCTGACGGTGCTCGAACCTTACTACGAAGGCGGAGAGTACGACTACCTGCTCAACTCGGACAAGGAGCTGGATTTGCTTCATAAACGATTCATCGTCTTCGAGTTGGATAATATCAAAGATCACAAAATCCTGCTTCCGATCGTGACGATCATCATCATGGAAACTTATATCGGCAAGATGCGGAGGCTCAAAGGCGTGCGTAAGGTGATTCTGATCGAAGAGTGCTGGAAAGCCCTCACCTCGGCCAATATGAGCGAGTATATTCGCTACCTCTATAAAACCGTCCGTAAGTATTTCGGCGAGGCGGTCATCGTTACGCAGGAAGTGGACGACATCATCTCGTCGCCCATCGTCAAGGAGACGATCATCAACAACGCCGACTGCAAGATCCTGCTGGACCAGCGCAAATACATCAACAAATTCGATCAGATTCAGACCTTGCTGGGCCTGACGGAGAAGGAGAAGGCGCAAATACTCTCGATCAACCTTTCGAACGACCCTTCCCGACACTACAAGGAGGTGTGGATCGGATTGGGAGGCGTACAGTCGGCCGTCTATGCCACCGAGGTCTCGGACGAAGAATACTTATGTTACACCACTGAAGAGAGCGAAAAGGCCGAGGTGTTCGCTTTGGCCGAAAAGCTGGACGGCAATCTGGAGGCTGCGATCCGTCAGTTGGCCCGAAAACGCCGAATGAAATCCGATCCGCTATGAGAACCGTTCGTATAACTCTCTATGCGCTCTGCCTGTGCGCGTTTGCAGCGGCCGTCGTGTTCCTCGTGCGGGAATACCGGAAGACCGAACGCCTCGATGCGGTATGCGGGGTATGGATCGCCGCGGATAACCGTTCCACCCTCCGGATCGAGCGGTACGGACGCAAGCACCTGATCGTCGTAAAACGCCTCGACGGACGCGGCCGTATCCGGGAAGCGTGTCACGAACTTTTCTACCGGGGCTGTATCGGTTATCGAAACGCCTCGGGCCGGCGCGTCGATCTGTTCACTACGCCCCGCAAGGATGCGCTGCTGATGATTCCCGGCGGCAGTTACCGTCGCCTGTCTCTCGAAACGAACCCTTAAAACCCTTATAATCCATGGCAAAAAGAAAAAACGAAGCCGGGGAGTTTCCCGGACTGTTGGCCCTGATGCGTCGGGGCATAGACTTCGGAAATTTGTTCGTCGATACGGCGGCTTCCCTGTGCGACGAGACGCAGAACGACCGGATCTGCGGCAGTTGGATCGCCCGCGAGGGCAACCGCGGTCTGTTGATCCGCAAGCAGGGGGCGGGCTATACGGCCCTGCTGTGCGACACCTCGCGCTGTTACAAGCAGATCGAGCGGGAGCTATACGTCGTCTTCCGGCGCGGCCGTCTGACAGTGCTCGCCGACGACGGTTCCCCGGGCAGCGAACAGTTCTGTTACGATTCCCACACCGGGCTGCTGAGAGCCGGTACGCTCGGCCTGTTCGAAGCCGAGGACGAGGTATTGCGCCGCGCGGCATGTGAAACCGATTTTAACCGATTCTCCTATGACGAAATCTAAGAAATACGGCCAGATCCTTCATGCCATCGACTCGATGCTCAGTATGTTGAGCACTCCCCGGCACGAGTTCGTGCGAATGGAAGCCTCCGATCGGGAGGCCCTGTGCGGCGTGTGGAAACAGACCGAAGAGGGTTCCGTGAGTCAGGTATGCGAACAGCAGGGCCGTTTTTACTGGGTGAGGCGCAGCGGCAATCCGCTCAATGGACATCGGCGTACGCGAAGTATCGAAATCATGCAGGACGCCGAAGGAAACCTCTTCTTAGACGACTTTCGTGAAAGCGCCCTGCTGCTCGACCGGGACGAAGACCGGATGCAGATCGAGGGATACGGCACATTCAAACGACAAAACGGATAACCATGAAAAAGAGAACCGAACGCGTGCTCCTCTGCCTTTTCGTTCTGCTGTGCGGCACGAAGGCGAGCGCCCAATGGACCGTATTCGACCCGTCTAATCTGGTGCAGAGCATCATCAACTCGACCAACGAGATGGTCGAGACCTCCTCTACGGCGGCCACGATGCTTAAGAACTTCGAGGAGACCGCCCGCATTTACCAACAGGGCAAGCAATATTACGACAAACTCAAAAGCGTCAGCAACCTGGTCAAAAACGCCCGCAAGGCACAGCAGTGCGTTCTGCTGGTCGGTGAGATATCAGACATCTACATGGACGGCTACCGACGGATGCTCTCCGACGATAACTTTTCGCAGAAGGAACTTTCGGCGATCGCCTACGGATACACCCGGCTGTTGCAGGAGAGCACCCATGCCTTGCAGGATCTGAAGGAGATTGTCAATCCAACGGAGATGAGTATGACCGACAAGGACCGCCTCGACGTCATCGAACGGGTTCATGCCGGGCTGCTGCGCTGCCGGAGCCTCACGGCCTACTATACGCGCAAAAACATCTCGGTATCCCTGCTGCGCTCGCGCAAAAAGGATAATACGGAGCGTATCATGGCCCTTTACGGAGGCAGCGAAGGAGAAAAGTATTGGTAAGAACGCTTGATAACGAACGGATATGCTTTTACCGCTTTCGATTCCCGACAATATGCATGCCTTGTTGCGGATGCTTTACGACGATATGATGCCTCTGTGCGGTCACATGACCCGCATCGCCTCGGCGATCGCCGGACTCGGCGCTCTGCTCTACATCTCCTACCGCGTCTGGCAGTCGATGGCCCGGGGCGAAGCCATCGACCTTTTTCCGCTGCTGAGGCCCTTCGCGCTGGGGCTGTGCATCATGCTCTTTCAGCCGCTCGTGCTGGGCGGACTGAACGGAATACTCAGCCCCGTCGTGACGGGAGCGCACCAGTTGCTGACCGACCGCACGCTCGACATGCGGCGATACCAGCGGCAAAAGGACGATCTGGAACGGGAAAGCCTCGCGCGAAATCCCTCTACGGCCTATTACGTCTCCGACGAGGAGTTCGACCGGCAGATCGGAGAACTGGGATGGTCTCCCGAAGACCTGAACGCGATGGAGAATATGTACGAAGAACGCGCCTCTTTCAGCCTGCGCTCGCTATGCGTAAGCGCATTCCGCTGGCTGCTCGAACAACTGTTCGAGATCGCGTCGGTCATCGTCGATATTATCCGGACGTTCTACCTGATCGTGCTTTCGATTCTCGGACCGCTGGTGTTCGCCGTATCGGTCTTCGACGGCTTCCGGGACTCGCTGGTACACTGGTTCGCCAAGTACGTCAGCGTATATCTCTGGCTGCCCGTCGCCGATATTTTCGGCGCGGTGCTGGCCCGTATCCAGACGCTTTCGCTGCAACAGGATATGGACCGTATGCTCGTCGATCCTTTCTATTTCGTGGACTCCAACAACTCGATCTACATTCTGTTCATGGTCGTGGGGATCATCGGCTACTTCACCATTCCTTCGGTGGCGGGATGGGTCGTACAGGCTTCCGGCTTCGGAGCCTACAACCGCAAGCTCAACGCCGCCGGCATGAAAGCCAAGAACCTCGTTACGGGAACCGCCGGATACGCATGGGGCAAGACGGCTCATCTGTGGAAATCCATGACGGCCAAGCCCCCGTCCGCCGCCTCCCGAAAATCTTAAATTTATGGAATTCAAAAGTCTGAAAAACATCGAAACCGGGTTCCGGCAGATCCGCCTGTTCACGCTGGTCTTCCTCGCGCTGTGTGCGGCCGTAACCCTTTGCGCCGTATGGATGTCGTACCGCTATGCCGAGGCCCAGCGCGAGAAGATCTACGTGCTGGATCAGGGCAAGAGCCTGATGCTGGCCCTTTCGCAGGATCTCCGGCAAAACCGGCCCGTCGAAGCCCGCGAGCATGTGCGCCGCTTTCACGAGCTTTTCTTCACCTACGGTCCCGAAAAGTCGGCGATCGAAGGCAACGTCAACCGCGCCCTGCTGATGGCCGACCGCAGCGCGATGAACTACTACAAGGTACTGATGGAGAAAGGCTATTTCAACCGCCTGATCGCGGGAGGCATTCTCCAGACCACGCAGGTAGACAGCGTAGTGTGCGACATGAATGCGTATCCCTACCGGGCCCGCGCCTATGCCACGCAGAAGATCGTGCGCGAGAGCACCGTTACCGAACGGTCGCTCGTAACTACTTGTACGCTGATCGACGCCGTGCGTTCGGACGCCAATCCGCAGGGATTCCTGATCGGAAACCTGACGGTCGTCGAAAACAAAGACCTCCGCACCTATGACCGCTAAAGAATGGATGAAAGTGCCGCGTGCGCTTCGGGATCATGCCATAGGAAAGTGCGCCTCCCTGCTCGAAGAGCTTTCGCCCCGGAAACGTACGGCCGCAGCCGCAGCGATGATACTCGTATTGGCCGGACTCTGCCTGTCCATGTTCTTGGGCGGAACGGAGCCGGAGGCCGGGACTCCTTCTATGGGCACGGCAATCGAAACGGTAAGATAACCTTTGAAAATATCGAATGATGAACGAGAAAACGGAAGAACGTCCCGAGAGCCGCACGCAGACGGCCGGGACGGAAAATAAAGAGCGAAAGCGCACCGATCCGCAGCGGCAGGCGCAAAAGAGAACCGCCGTGGCCGCCCTGCTGATGCTCATTCCCTTTTGCGCTTTCATGTACCTGATCTTCGGAGGCACGGACGCCGGGGAGGAACCCGGCACGGGCGGGATCAATACGACGATTCCGGACGGGAAGGTGCAGCGGATCGAAGCCAGCCGGCAGAAAGCCGCCGAAAAGGTGGAAGCCGAGGCGCTCGCCGGGAATAAGATACAGTCTCTCGGAGAGGCGGTATCGCTTCCCGAACCGGACAGCGCGTTACGGATAACGACGTCGCTGCCTGCGGGCGGTATCGACCGTTCGCAGGACGCCCATCGGGAGATGGCCCGGCAGATCGAATCGTTTTACAGCGATCCGGCTCCGGCGCCGCGCACCGCAGATCTGGAGCGGGAGCTCGAACGGCTGCGCGGAGAGTTGGCCGCGAAAGAGGCCGCCGAGAGCCTTGCCCGCCCCGATCCGATGGAACTGGTCGAAAGGCAGTACGCTTTGGCCACGAAGTATTTCGAGACGCCCGAAAAGGCGCGGACGGAAATGCCGGCGGCAAGAGGCGATCGGGTTCCGGTCACGAAAGTGCGGCGTCCCCCGAGTCGGATCGTATCGACGCTGGCCCGTCCTTCGGAGGATTCCGCGGCCGCCGCAGAGAACACCCCGCCGCATAATACCGGATTCCACACCCCGGTAGGCGCTTCGGACGCCTTGCCTGCGAACGCCATTCGGACCTGCATCGCCGAGGACCAGACCGTAAACGGAGACGCGCGGCTGAAACTGCGGCTGCTCGAACCCCTGATGGCCGGAGAAACGGAAGTGCCGGAAAACACGGTACTTTATGCCGCAGGAAGGATCGACGGGCAGCGCCTGTCGGTCGTCGTCACCTCGATCGAATACGGGGGCAGCATCATTCCGGTCGCTCTTACGGCCTACGATACGGACGGGCAGGCCGGGCTCTATATTCCCAATACGGCGGAACGCACGGCGCTCAAGGAGGGAGCCGCCAGTATCGGGGCCGGTCTGGGCACGAGCATATCCTTCGCCCGCAGCGCGGGACAGCAGGTCGCAATGGACGTCGTGCGCGGCGTGATGAGCGGCGGATCGCAGTACCTCGCCTCGAAGATGCGGGAAGCGAAAGTATCGGTCAAAGCCGGGTACGGCGTTCTTCTGATTTCCGAACAGTAAACTGAATCGATATTATGAAACATCTATCGTTTGCAGCGGCGCTGGCACTCCTCTCCTTTGCGGAAGCACAGGCACAGGATACCGTCCGCACGTTTTCACAGCGGCAGGTCGTGGAGCCCTGCCGGGTAGAGGTCGCTTTCAGCAAAACGCTCCACATCCTTTTCCCCTCGGAGGCGGTTTATGTCGATCTGGGGAGTCTCGACCTGATCGCGGACAAGGCGGACGGGGCGCGGAACGTCGTGCGCGTCAAAGCCGCGAAACAGGGCTTCGAGGGAGAGACGAACTTTTCGGTCATTACAGCCGATGGATGCTTTTACTCTTTCACGGCAGTCTACTCCGAGAATCCGTCCCGACTCAATATCGAGATGGAAGACTGGTTGCACAAAGATCCCTACTCGGATTTTGCGAACCGGCAAATGTATATACGTCTCGATGAATTATCCGGGGAGACGCCCCTTACGGTCAACCGGATCATGTACACGATTCTCAGGCGGAACGTCCGGGATATCAAAAGTGTCGGCAGTAACCGTTTCGGCATAGAAGTTCTGTTGCGCGGAGTTTATGTACACGGCGATCTGTTCTATTTGCACGTGTCGATGCGGAATCGTTCGAAGGTGGCTTTCGACATCGATTACATACGTTTTAAGATTTGCGACAAGAAAACCGCACGCCGTACAGCCGTACAGGAAACTTTTGTAAATCCGGTACGGGTATTCGACGAGATTATGCGCGTGGATGCGGAAGCCATGATACGAAACGTATTTGTATTCCGCAAGTTTACGATTCCGGATGATAAAGTGTTGGTCATGGAAGTTTATGAGCGGAATGGCGGACGGCATCAGCGTTTCGAAATCGAAAACAGTCGTTTGGTCGGAGCACGAGAAATGGATGAACTGAAAATCGAATAGATGATACGAAAGATGTTATTCATTTTGCTGGCCGCAGCGGGACTGCAGGGGCCGGCGACCGAACTCTCCGCACAGCGGTGTCTGCCCGGACAGACGGGCGTTCAGCTCGGCGGGGGCGCTTGCGGCGGTTTCCTGCTGCGTGACGGATACGGAGCGTGGAGCTTTCATGCGGAACTGTCGGTAGTCCGCTATGTCCGGAAAACACGTTACTGGGAGTTCGGAGTCGGGTATCTGAGAAAGGACTACCCGTACCGGGAAGCGATGCTGCCTAAAGAGCAGTTTACGGCTGGGGCAGGATATTTTGTTCCTATTGTGCATGACCGCCGGGATAATTTTATGGCAATGACGGGAGTTTCCGGGCTATTGGGATATGAAACGGTCAATCGGGGCGAAAAGCGACTCTATGATGGAGCTGCATTGAAAAATAGGAACAATTTCATTTATGGCGGAGAAATCACTTTGAGCGGCGAAGCGTATCTGTGTGATCGGGCGGTGTTGCTGTTGATGCTAAGAGAGCGGATAATGGGTGGATCATCCGTTTCTTGTTTCCATACGTTGTTGGGTGTGGGACTTAGGATTATGATTTATTAAAAACGAAAAATATGGAAACCGTTATGGTAAAGACGATAGCGGCCGGCTGTACGGTCTTGCTGACCGCGCTGGCACTTTGGGCCTGCAACGATAAAATCGACGTGAAGCAGGCTTATCCCTTCCGGCTGACCTCGTGGCATCTGCCCGAAGAAATCGCCGAAGGGGAAAACGTGGAGATCCGCCTGACACTGACAAGGGAGGGAGATTTCCACGATGCGGAGTATTACATCGGGTACATCCAGATGAAAGGCAAAGGCGAAGTGACGGACGACGAGGGGACGCTGCTGGTAAACCGCGAGCTCCATGCGCTGAACGATATGGCCGGGATCGACCGGAGCGATCCGATGCGGCAGGTGTTCACCCTGTGGTACCGCAGCCTGTCGGACAAAAACGCCGAAGTACGGTTCATCGTCCGGGACAATTTCGGACAGCAGACCGAGCTGGCCGTGAGTTTCGACATCGGGCGGAAAGAACCGCAGACGGAATAAAAGCAAGTGCAGGGAAACTGTCGAATGGCGGAAGAAAATTCTTCCGCCATTATTGCTTTAAATATTTAGTTCTTTGTGTTTTAATATTTTATCGTTATATTTAGGGTGTATAACCAATCCTATTCAAAATGAAATACAATATTATCATCTGCGCCATCCTGAAAGACGAAACGCCTTATCTGGTCGAATGGGTGGAGCATCACCTCGGCATCGGGGTCGAGCATTTCGTCCTGTACGACAACAACAGCGTGATCCCTGCCAAACAAACCCTCGAAGCGTATGTCCGGAAAGGAGTCGTGGAGGTTATCGACTGTCCGATAACCAATACCCCGCAATTGAAGGCATATACGCATTGTTTATATAACATGCACGGCCGAACGAAATGGATTGCCTATATCGATCTCGATGAATTCATTATCCTGAAAAAGCACCGGGACATCCACGCTTTTCTGGCCGATTACGACGAATATGCGGGAGTCTGCATGAACTGGGTGATCCATACGGCCAACGGCCATATCGAAAAACCCGAAGGACCGGTCATGCAGAATTATACGGAACCGCTACCCTATGATTTTCCGGCGAACCGTCATGTGAAAAGTATCGTCCGTCCTGATTATGTGAATACAGTCGATAGTTCACACTATCCACGCTATGACGAAGAATATTACGCCGTCAATGAAAAATTCAGATACGTTCCCCAGGCTTTCTGCGACTTTTCGAACGAAACGATTCAACTCAACCACTATTTCACCAAAAGTTTCGAAGAATGGCTCGGGAAAATCGGGAAAGGTATTTCGGATACGTTGCACACCCGCGCGGTAGAAGAATTTTGGGAGTACAATCCCGGAATGCTTCCACGAAAAGATGAAATCGAACTGAAATACAAAGAAACGATCGATACTTATAACCGGTTCAGGATCGCCAGAGAGTCAAATTACTGAGTCTTTATCTGTTGAATTCTTTATCGTAAATAAAACAATAAGATTGGCAGGAATTGCCTAATATTAACCTTCTTGAAAATCCTGAATTATGCAGGTACTTGGCCAAGAACGGACGGAAAAGATTTCTATTTCATTACGAAAGTGTTACATTTAAATCTTCAATGATGAATATTTATGGATAACACAAAAATTTTATTGGTCACTGATGTTCTGATGGTTTGAAATTTGGGAACTAGAAAATCAGATGATTTCTAATATCATTGAGGATTGCTGTCTGTTTTTCGGGGGCGACCTCTCCTTTTGTTTGTATTAGCTTGCAGAGGAGGGACAGGAGCTTGGTCATCGGATACTGCAAATTGAAGGATTTGATTGTATTTTTTTTCAATCGCTTTAAGGCGCTTTAGTTCCTCCTTCATTAAATTGATATCATATTTTGCTTGTTTTTTTGTATTTATTTTTATCGCTTTCAATTCGTTTCTCGTAGCAAAAAGTTCTTCAATAATCGAACTGATTGGCTTCTGGATATAGATCGCTGTAAAATCACTCAGATTTTCAGGAAGTTTTGTTCGTGACATAATATTATTTTTAGTCAATCGTTATCAATAACTTTTAAAGGTAAGAATAAATTTGGGGTTTAAATTATTTTTTTTCAAAAATTGAATGTGGTATACCAAAAATTATGCTTTTTAATAAATATTACATATTCCAACGCCGGCAATTCCTTCCAGCAATCCGAAACAATTGGCGGGAACGATAGTCCCCTGACGATCCCCTGTCGAATTTTCGGAACTTTCAAACTCAGTCAATCTGAAAAACAATTTTTGTTTTAGCTCCAGAAAGTCGCAGGAGGAGGTTAGCAGTTTTAGTATAAATAGGATACCTGCAACTCCGTTTTTCAGAGAAGGGTTATTGATCAATTCCCACATTCGCGGGGGCAGATCAAACGATACATGATATCCTCCGTTAAGCAACACTAAATACAGAAAAAAGCGATTGCAGAAATGTATTTCTCTATTTTGTTGTATAAGTTCAACTTGCGGTAAAAACGACGAAATTAATTTTTCAGATAAACTGTGAGCAACATCTAATTGTTTCAATTGAATTAGGCCCCATAGTAACCAAGGGAAATACCATGTAATATCGAAATCCTTTAGACCATCTTGTTTAATCGAAAAATGATGTTTGTTACTCAATAACAAAAGATTATACACTTGTAATTGAATGGACTCGATTAAAGCCATTTTGGTTTTCTGACGTATATGTTTCACAGATGGATTAATGCGTCCAATTCCATAAAGTAAATAACCTACAATTATATCAAAATTATAACTTTGTAATCTGAGAATACGGATGGCGATTTTATCCATATCTTTCAGAATACTTTTATCCGAACATCGAATGCCGCCATCTAAAATCAGCCGATTTATCGCCCATCCGATTCCGCTCAATCCTTGCGTAAAATCCCAGGATATATTTTCTTTGGCAATACTATCTATAACAGTATTGAATAATTCATCTGCAACATTTTCCAAATATTGATCATTGACTACTTTATTCAACCGATACAAATAAAGAGCCACCCCCATTTTGCCATTAGCCAATCCTAAATCGGTCAATGCATCCAAATTGCGAAGCAAAACATTCGTAATCTTTTGCAATCGTTCCGGATAAAAAAATACGGTTCGGTCTGAGGCGTCGATAACATCAGATATCTGTGTCCAATTGTAAATATGCATAAACTCATCTCTGTGAAATAAAAAATGAGCATAGTCCATATCAAGCCGTTCCGGGACGACAAAATCCGTGTCGTCCGTATATTCAATAATTCCTACTCCCCAATCCGTATCGATTACCTTGACATTACAAGGTGTATATAATGTATATTTTACGATAGAACGCCAAACCGTTCCGACCCAGTCTCCTGTCGGGTTTTCTTCCGATTGAGATTGCGGAGTTGTAGGAAGACAATCGTGTACAATAACCACTCCACCCGGATTCAGATGTTTTAAAGCATTGAATATATCCCTATCTACCTGATTTTCGAGATGTAACCCATCGATAAATATCACATCGTATTTTTTCTGAGGATAAACTTCAAAAAACTGGTCCGAAGTCATACGATATGTTAGAAAAGGAAGATACTCTTTTAACTTTTCCTGTGTCCAGTCTGTACAATACCTGCTATTCGGATCATACGGATCGACCGATTCTTTCTCCGCGCATCGAACCTTCTGAAAATTGACAGCCGGGTTATCCATTCCTATCTCAAGATAGGAGGTGTAATGACGGGCTTTTATCAGATAATTGATTATATCTAAGCGTGTTGCCAAAATCTTATTAATTAATTGTTTGCAAATCTTTCTTGTGCGTAAAAATCCAAAATCTTACAATTGAATATAACTTCATATTTTGCCTGTACCATATCGGATTCGGATTTTTCCATTTTAGTTTTAACGTTATTATAATCCAGCATGGTAGATCTCCCGACTTTCATTTTTTCATTTTCATATCGGAACGATTCCGAAGCGGCTTTGTAAGACTCCTGTGCAGACAAATATTTTTGATAGGCATTTTCTGCATTCTGTAAAGCGGTTTCGATCTCTTTACGCAAAGCCATTTTAGTTTCATCCAAGACCACCTCCTGGAACTTGATATTGATACGTGAGGCCCGAATCTGATTCCGTGTTGCTAGTCCATTAAATATCGGTATGGAAAGATTTATACCCACATACTCACTTCCGTTATTTTTAAGTTGTTGCCGGAATGCCGCGTTATTATACCCTGTAACAAACGAATAGTAGTAACTGTTACTATAACCTCCGGATAAAGATACCGATGGATATCTGGCCGCTTGAGCAATGCGAAGGTTATGCCAACTGCTTTGAAGGTTTAACGATGCGGAGCGAATTTCAGGACGATTGTCTATTCGTGAAAACAGCAAAGTCGTATCGTATGCCTGTAAGCTATGCAGTGCGGTTTTTAACAGTTCATCGCCGGATGGTTCTATAACATCGAAACCCACCGATGATGTTCTGTTTAATGCCTGGCTTAACTCCAAAAGAGCCGTTGACAAGTTGTTATTGTTTTGAGTCAGGTTCAATTTATCCTGCGCCCATAAAGCCTTGCTTTCCAACAATTCCGACTCCAGCATTTTCCCGTTATCTACGAATAGCTGGCTTCTGTCCACCTGCAAGCGGCTCAGTTCTACCTGAGAAGCTGCTATCCGAACCAACTCCTTGTATTGGAGAACTTGCAGGTAATAAGCCGTAATATTCAATATTACATCGTTCTTTGCTTTTTGAAGATCTTCCAATGTCGCCTCGAAACCGGCTGCCAGACTTTTGATCTGGTGTTTTATACGCATTCCGTTGAAAATTGTCATGCTTCCTGAAATGCTCCCGCTCGTAGACATTTGGTTGTTATCTTGATATGTCCCGTCACGGGAAGGTCCCCGTCCGAAATAGTTCGTATGCCCTAAACTCCCGGACACGGATGGCAAACGGCTGTTTTTAGCCGTATTAAGGTCCAATTCGGATAGTTGGCTGTTGAATTCGGCCTTTTTGATAGACACGTTATTTCGCAGAGCATAATCGATACATTGCTGAAGCGACCATTTTTCCTGTGCAGGACATTTTATACACAGGAACAAAAATCCGCATATGCAAACAATTATTTTTCTCATAATGAACATAGTCTATGACAATAGTAACGATTCATCCCAAGCGGATTCTTTTTCGGAAACCGCCGCCAGAAGTGCCAAGCCGATTCCAGCCAGACCACCCAGCAATCCATAATGCACTCCATATACGCCATTGATTCCCGTGTACCATAACCTATAACCCGTCTTTTTGTCCGTATAATTCGCATGACTTAATCCTCGGCACAAAAAATCGGACGATAATTCCCGAAATTCCGAACAACCAGACAAACGATATATTCGGTTAAACAGATGGCCGAGACTGAAACAGCCTCCGTACAATCCGGCTTCCAGATATTCATGATCGTGCTCATGATGCAATTTTCCATATTGTACCCATTGTTCCAGCGCCCTATCTCTTGTTTCCGGAATGTGTAAAAGGCTCCATAGTACGCCGACTTCCGACTGGCTCCAACCGGGAAGCGTATTCAACGTATTTTCCAGTGAGATAGCCTGACATTTCAACTGATTTTCGAGATTGTCCGCAAGCTCTGCTATATAATCCATATCCGGATATTTCAGCCGTATTTTCCGAACCAGCAAATAAAGTCCCGATAAGCCGGATGGGATACTATAATCCTGAATATCGTTCAATTTGCCGAGCGTCATTCTTTTATACAGTTCCGCAACGAATCTATTTAAATATTCACGGGAGAATCTTTCGTTGCGGTTCACGCAATACAATGCGATACCTACAGCACCTTGCAGCAGATCGTATCGATCTTCCTGCACATCGTAAATCATTCGCCGAAATACTTTCGGATCGGCACTTCCCATCACCTCAAAAAGGTCGGCATCGATCATAGGATACCGAATCATATAATCGAGCATCCATCCTATACCGCTCAATCCACCGGCTAAACCGGCATTGCATTTTTGAGGATCGTTTATATATAAAGTTTTCTTATGAATATTATCAATTCGCTGACCATATCTATCTGAAATTTTCACATAATTTTCTTCATCATCCAGTTCAAAACAGCGATGAAATAAAAACAACTGGATGCCGCTTCGCCGCACATCAAAAACGGATCATAATCCTGATCAAATCTCATCAACACGAGAGCTATCTCGTCTATCTTCTGCCAAATATTTTTTTGATTCGCTTCGGTAAATATTAGTGTCTTATTCATCGGATATTCGTTTTATGTTTTCCACAGGATGGGTTATTTCGGACCAAGACGAGATTCTGATTATTTCCTTAGCAAATTCAAAAGTTTGCTTCTCGTTTTCGGTTCCGGCATCCCGAAAAACTTTCCAAGAGAGTTTTATCCCATATGGATCATCGGGGTCATCGGGATATTTTCTCAACCCGGTTTTCAACCCACCTTCAAAATGGGCATCGATCCAACTATGCGCGAAGTAGGCATCGATTCCGTCGCAAACCTCCATTTTTTTCCATGCATAAGCCAATCCTGCGGCTTGTTCCTGTAATGCCTCATCTGTATAGTCCATTGAATTGGGATTCTGTTCCGACAATAACAATGTCCGTTTTTTCCCTTCATAGGTAGAGGCCGTATGCTTGATCCAGTCATCCAATACTTCCAGATTTTTAAACGTGATATAAGGCGTATCAGTCGCATAAGTGGCTTTTTTATCCAGCCATGCTTTGGGGTCGAGCAAATTTTCCGGATAAGGGTGAATCGCTACTCCCCATTTAAAATCTCCTTCTGCTTTACAGTAAGCCATTAATGTATCCATAACTTTAGCTCCCGGATAACAATTCGGCTCTACATACTCTTCATTCCAGCAATGGTCCAACGAGATAAAGACTTCAGCATCCGCATCGTATTTCCGAGCCGTATAATAAACCATCCGCATGGACTTGACGTAAATATCCATAAATTCGACAAGTTTTTTGTTACCGGCGTTCGTCCATACGTTTCCGGAGTTGACTTCATTATGTACGATCCATCTATGAATTCGACCATACTTTCCATCCGGACGATTATAACGGGCTGCTAAAAAATCCAAAGCGGCGGCATACAAATTAACTGAGTCAATATTAGTCAAATTCGGCATGGTATAAGCTCCGCAACGTTTATATTCCGGATGTTCCAATATACGTCCTACCTGAGAATCCCGACTCCATAGTTCCGGGTAAACCAAAATAATTGCAGATACATTGATACCATGTTCGGCAGCACAACGAATCGTTCTGTCGTATTTCTCGATTTTTCGTTTATCTGCATAGTATGTTTTGCCATTATATTCGAACGGAATATGATCAGGGGAGGAAGTAAGACGCAAAAAATTATTGATCCGGATATTGAATGAAATATAGGATATCCCGAGGTCTTTCAGATCCGTATATAAATGGTTGTATTTAAAATCGCCCAGCCCTTTTTTCGTTTGGGGAGTGAGTGGAGGGAAATGGTGTCCTATGTAAGTTTTTGTGACATATCGACCGTATGAACACATATAAAGTTCGTCGTTACTGCGATAAGCCAAAAACCAACGGGAATAGATTCGATCGTAAAACGTTTCGTTATATTTTGCAATGCGAGGAACTAATATTTCGAATTGTCCATTTTCCGGTTTGAGTTCAATGATTTCTGTCATATTGCATATTGCCAAATCTTTGAAAATAGGCAATTCGCATAAAAAAACAGCCAGAGATGGATTTGCAACGATCTGCCCCTGTATCCTGATTTCTTTTTCATTTGTTTCGATCCGGTCGATCTCGTTAGGAAAGACAAAATCATATAAATAACGTTTTTGTTGAATCTTTTTTTTATCAGATTGCTTTTTAGAAGCTTCCTTGTCTGCCGCTTTTTTCTGCTCTTCGGGAGTTCTGGCACGTAATCGTATATTTTTAATCTGAAACACAATAGCTTCAGAAGCTATTATCGGAGCTATAGTTATTTGTAAAGATGTCTTTAAAGTCAATATATACTGCAAGAACCAGTCTTTATAATCCGTTAAATCGAATGAAAAGGTTTTCCAATTTCGAGCCACCTCGATATTACGGACTATTATCTCTTTAGATCTTATCTGAATTCCGATATGGGAAATAAAAGAAGTGCATTTATAATCGAACGTTAATACACATTGATCTACATCCCAATGCTTCCGTTTGATCCGGAGAGGCAAAGTACTTATATCTGTCAAAAAAAACTCATACCTATTTTTCCCTGCTTGGGTTAACGGAACATAAGTATGTTCAGAAATTATTTCAAGTATAGATGAATTTGCCATATTTTCATGTTCGTTTTAAATTAAGCTGAAGCACTTTTAAATTATCCAATGAATTTTATTTTACGCTTCATTCTAAAAAACACAGTTCTGACATCCCACCAAAATACGGCTTCCGCATTAGTATAATATTTTTTATACCAACCGGACAGATACATCCGGATAATTCTAAGCAACGCCCAAGATGAACGCAGGGTCCAAAAACGTCGGTAAATAAAATGTAAGTGTCCGTGGGCATTCTCGTCATTCTTTTCTATTAAGGCATCATGCCACATCATAATATTCGAAGTATATTCCCATTTTTCTCCGGGATGTCTGATTGCCATTCTCAAACCGATGGTTTGTTTTCCGTGCTGTCTGTATTTGATCAAACATTGATTGATATATGCTATCTTATTTCGAAAAGCAGATGTCATAGCAATCATTTCGTCATGAGCGACGATATTGGATAAAGGAATGCAATAGGGCATTGCGGAAGCGCGTAAGGCGCATGTAGCCCCAGTTACACGGCAATACACACTTAACATTTCGAGCGCATACCCTTTATCGAATAAATCGAGAGTTTTCTTGTCCAAACCCAACACATCGAAAAGCGTTTGATTATAACTCGGTATTCCTGCCGTATTAACAAGTACGGCATTGGTAAAAACGAATTCCTTATCCGGGTTACTGTTAAAATAGCTGATAATAGTTTCGACCTTTGTAGGCAACCAAATATCGTCCTGATCCGACAAAAAGATAATATCGCCAGAACAACGACAAATAGCCTGTTCGAAATTTCTTCGATAACCGTGATTCCATGTATTGATATGTAATTGAATCGGCAAGTTGTACTGACAAATTAAATTCTCGATTATTTCAACGGTATCATCTTTAGAACAATCGTCACAAATGATGATTTCATCGACTTGTAACGTTTGATTTCGAATAGACATCAATTGCTCCCAGATATATTGTTCTCCGTTATAAGTGCACATAGCAACAGAAAGACGCATAATGATATTGTATTTACTGATTGTTAAATAAAGATTCTATGGGTTGGACAAACCGTTCGATTAAACGGGTATCTTTTGTGATAATTTCTGCCGTTCCATCCATTTGCTGAATAAAACGGAATTTATTTTTATAGCTGGATACCATCCCCTGGGGAAATGCGACTTCGCCTATATAACCTATTTCCGTTTGATTGATCGTTTCCGGGACAGAAGATATGGAAATCAAACGTCCTTTCAGCAAGCCGTACTCCATATACGGAAATCCGTTCAGCTTGACATTGACCTGTTGTCCGATTTCGACTTTACCGAGCCCTGAAGACGGAATGGTTATCCTTCCGATAATCTGCGTAGAATCCTTGGGTACAATTGTTGCCAAGCGATCTCCTGTGGTAATATTTTGATTTTCGGCCCAATATTTTGTAAATGTGATTTTCCCTGCGATTGGAGTCTCCAATATATATTTGTCTTTCCATAATTTGATTTGGGCCAATAACTGAGCGTGTTGTTCATCGAATTGTAGTTGGAATTCATTTTGCTCGTTGTCATATTGGATGGTTAGGTCCGTCAATAGTTTTTGTTGACTCAGAATATTCGTTTTTGTTGAAATAATGGAATTTTGTTGAGATGTAACGGATAATTCCTTTTGAAGCAGTTTCTGAAGGCTCGCATCGTAATCAGCTTCCGTCAATGCATGTGAATGGAATAATACGGAATCCCGCTTTTGATTGTTTTGTTCGAACCGGAGGTCTCTTTGAAGAATCGCCAACTGTTTTTCCTGTGCCTGTAAACCTGCATACAGCATTTTTATTTGTTGTTCGATCTGATTTTTTTGTTGGGGGATCGCTCCTGTTTGCGTATAATGGTCATAAGATTTACAGGTCTTTTCCAACGCTGTGTAATAGGGTTGTAATTCACCTAATTGATTTGTTTCATTTTCGAAATACGCGTTTCCTGTAACCAAAGAAAACAAGGAATCAGACAATATCTTTTCCAATTGAAGGACAGATCGGTAATCGGCCGTATTGAACAATACGGCGATTAATTCGTTCGGCAGAACAAACTGGCCGTTCTCGACTAATATATGTTCCACCTTCCCTGTCGAACGAGCGATCAGATCGGTTGGAGGATTCGTCGTGGTCAGCACAATAGAAGATGTGACGACTTTCGGATATTTAAAAAAATAAGTGACGCCAAGTAGTACAATGAATATAGAAAAAATCACTGATAGTCCCCATCGGACGACCCATCCGGGAATACGCCCCATGATTTCCTGCACTTCGTCGCTGTATATAGGTCTTGGCATAATTTCTTTGTTTTTTAATTTCCTAATTCTAACTGGTCTTTTACCAGATTAAAATAAGCCCCTTTTTTTGCTATCAGTTCTGTATGATTACCTTGCTCCACGATTTTCCCTTTTTCCAGCACAACGATTGTATCGGCATTTTTTACTGTGCTTAAACGATGGGCCACGACGACTACGGTTCTATCTTTAAAAAACAGTTTCATATTATTCATAATCGTTTTCTCATTGTTGGCATCCAAAGAATTGGTCGCTTCGTCGAAAAATATATATGCAGGGTCTTTATAAACTGCACGGGCTATCAGTAGACGTTGTTTTTGGCCCGTGCTTAAACCTTGGCCGTCTGCTCCGATTTTGGTGTTATATCTCAATGGAAGACCTTCCACATAATCTTCGATATTGGCTGTTTTTACTGCATTCTGAACTTTTCCGAGGTCCGGGATTTCATCAACGACTCCAATATTGCATTCTAAAGAATCGGAAAAAATATATCCTTCCTGCATAACGACACCGCAGTTACGCCTCCACTTCGAATCGCTGTACCGTTTGATCGGAATGCCATCCAAAGTAATTTCGCCTTCGACCGGTTGGTAAAAGCCTAACATCAATTTTAACAGAGTCGTTTTCCCGCTACCGCTTATCCCTACTATCGCAGTCACTTTATTCGCTTCTATGGTCAGATTGATACCGTCCAACACTTTTTCAGAATGGGGACCTTCGTATTGAAACATTACATCTTTCAATACGATATTTTTGTGAGGGGGAATATTCTGTATTTTATCTTCGTCAGCGGGTTCTTCGTCATCCATGTCGTTGATCTCGTTCAATCGTTCCGTACTGATTTTTGCATCCTGCGCCTCCTGAATGAATCCGATAAACTGAGAAATGGGACCGTTCAACTGCCCCAATATGTATTGCATGGCCATCATCATACCTAACGTCATGTTTCCGTCAACTACCGCTTTGGCAGCCAAAAACGAAACGAAAACATTTTTTGTCTGGTCGATGAATAATCCTCCGACCTGCTGGGTTTGTCCTAAAGTCATCGATTGAATGGATATTTTATAAAGTTTAGCCTGAATCCGTTCCCATTCCCAGCGCTTTTGCTTTTCGCAGTTATTGAGTTTGATCTCCTGCATTCCATTGATCATCTGTACGATACTGCTTTGGTTGTCCGCCGCCTGCTGGAAACGTTTATAATCCAATTTTCGACGCTGTTTCAAAAAGACTAGTACCCAACAAGCATACAACAAACTTCCGGTAAGAAATATAGCCAGTATGCCTGCATGATAACCTGCCATAATAACAGAATATATCACAAATGTGAAAACAGAGAAGACCATGCTGATTAAAGTCCCTGTTAAAAAAGACTGTATTCGACCGTTATCTCCGATTCGCTGCATGATATCTCCCAACATCTTCACATCAAAAAATGAAATGGGCAGTCGCATAAGTTTGCTTAAAAAATCGGAAATAAATGCAATACTTATCCGGGTCGTGACATGAAGGGATAACCAGCTTTGCACCAAGCCATTCGCGGTTTGTCCAAAAGTCAGTACGACCTGAGCGATCAAAGCCGCGATAATGAAATTCAGGTTGCTGTTATTGATACCGAAATCGACGACGGATTGCGTGATAAAAGGGAAAATCAGGCTGATGACACTACCTGTCAGCATGGCTAAAAATAGCTGAAAAATAAAACGCCTGTAAGGCCGTAAATAACCAAGCAAATACTTTAATCGGAGTCCCGGTTCTTTCTCCTCCTCGTTATTATAAAATTTGGGAGTCGGTTCAAATAACAAAGCCGTTCCTTGTTTTTGGGAACCCTCTTTTGACTCAGTGGAATACCAGCATTTTAGAAATTCTTCTCGGCGATAAACAAGATTACTTTGTGCAGGATCGGATACATAAATTAACTCTTCGTTGTTTCTCCATTTTTTCTTTTTAATATCATACACAACAACGAAATGCTGCTGATTCCAATGGACTACACAAGGTAAAGGAACTTCATCGCGCAATTGTTCCCATGTAATCTTAACGCCTTTTGTTCTGAAACCTAATGACTCCGCTGCATCACTTATCCCCAGCATGGATACTCCGGCACGGGTAATGTGGCATTTAGTACGTAATGACCTCAATGAATAATTTTTACCATAAAATTTGGCAATCATTCTGAGGCACGTAGGACCGCAATCCATTGCATCCAGCTGCAAATAATGAGGAAACTTCATTTATACAAAACCTTTTTTCTCTTGAGTTTATATAATACATATATCATTGAACATTTTGGGAGCTTCGGGGCATCGAGGATCAGGATAATCCCAGTTTTGTTTCCCATAAGCATACATTACCATTTTCCAACAAACTCCGCGTCCTTGACGACAATTATCAAATTGATCACATTTTTTACATGCACTTTCTTCACTTATAAATTGTTTGGACAAGAAAAAAAGATTTTTTGCTTTATCCGAATTCCAAACCTCATTGATTGTGTTTTTTGTTAAGTCACCAATTATAAAATCAGGATGATCATATAATTCTTCGCATATAGTAACGCGCCCATCGGGAAGAATCACCATACTATGCATATTTCCTGTACAAGTAGCACGTTCCGGAAAATTCTTTTTACGACATTCATAATGGTAATCTTCTGGAAAATCTGCTTCGCTGAGGTTAAATGTGATTTTGGGATGTTGTTCACGAAACTCCTCTATTTTTTTAGATATTCGTTCCATAAATACCTTAGGAGGACGAAATTGCTCGTATAGCCCTTCTTTGTATAATGAATATCCTGCTGGTGTAAACTGCAAACTTTTCAAATTTGAAAAGTTAGAAAGAAAATTTACAAGAGTTTCAATCTCTTCATCAGAACAATTGTGAGAATTTATTATAGAATGCACTCTAAGTTCCAGTCCTACCTCTTCTGTAAATCTGACGGTATCTTTTATTGCATCTGCATAATTTGAAGATACATTTAGAATTTTGGAAAGCGTTTCAGGATTTATTGAGTCTAATGAAATTTGTATTTCTTTTACACCTATATTTTTCAATGTCTGTAATTTATCCTTTTTAACAGGAACTTTAGTAGAAATAAATGGAGTATAACCATTTATAAGCAACTCAGATATAACTTCCTTATAATGCGGATGTAATAATACCTCTCCTCCGCTAATGTCAAAATTTACGACACCTATTTTTTTAGCCTGTCTTATTATAGAAAGCACCATTTCCAGTGGCATTTCTTTGTTGTGCATTTTTCTATTTGCATAACAATAAATACAATCCGTATGGCATTTCATTGTTAGCTCTAGATTAATAGATAACGGAAATGAAGTTCTTCGGGTAGTTAGATCAGCTTCTCCATTCAAAATAAAATCTTCCACGCAGTATGTTTTGTATTTATTTTGGATTTTAGTTTTATTTACCAGCACATTGACGGGAAAATGCATGTAATTTGTGTTATAGGATATGGCAAATGATTTTTCGTTCTCAATATATCCAGTCACTATTTTTTCTATTTCATTAATCGTAAGTCCAAAAAAATCGGATGCTTTCACAATAACCTCTTCTAATGTATTCTTCCCATTAAAAAATGCAAGTAATTGTGCATTAAATGGATGAATGTAACTAGTCCAATTATCATCATGTTTAACTCCAGGATCAACATTATCCTGACTTACGAATAAAACTCTAGTTCCATCAGGTACAAGCATGTATCCAGGATTCATTACATATTGTCTTTTCATCACATTAAAAGTTTGAAAGTAAATTTATTCAAGCCAATAGTTTATCCATTTTTCAACCTGTTCACGGGAAAGGTCATTTCCCTCATAATTATCTCTTATTTTAAGAGTATTGCAATAAGGTATGTCGAATCTTAAAATATTTCTCACTTCAGCGTTTGGGAATTGAAGTTTGTAACGTCGTATATACTCTGACTTAAAATCCTCATCTACAAATCCGGGTATTCCGGTCATGAGTATCCATTCCGATATCGGCTTATAAAAGATAAATCCTGTAAAAACATCTTTATACCTGATTTCATGAGGTGAATCGTAATACTCCAATATTGCCTCTCCAAACGGTGAATCAATCATGTCAAACCCGATTCTGGGATTGCCCACGTGTTTAAATGCAGCGTCCCATTGGCCCTGTTCGATTAGATAATCTGGGCCGTCGATAACATCAGTGAAGTTTGTGGTATTAATCATAACATTGGCAACTCGTTCGGGATAGTGTTCAAAAAGAACCGAAGCTGCTGATTTCCGCCAAGTAGCTTTGGAATGATCCCTGAAACTGTGGCGACTGTTAAAAATGACTAAAGCCTTCTTTCTTGGTTCATCTTGGTTTTGCAATATTTTGTCGAATTCATTGATGAAATTGCACCCCATGATACTGTCTCGGCTATATATATCCGTATAAGCATTTATATCGAAGTAGTTATTCCAATCGAAATTTATATCGGTAAAATGGAGGGTAAGATTTTGATTGTCATTCAATGAAGTGTTGATCCTGTATATTGCTGAAAGTAAATACCAATAATTATATTTTTCCCATATATAACTCGAGCTCAAATCTCTGTATAACTCCATTAAATCTTTTTCAAAATCCAGATAACTCTCGTATTCACTCCCAAGTATATTATTCGCTCTTTCTGTTTGATTAGTTGCTCCAATTTCAGTAAAAATGTGACCCACATTTTGAATGAAACGCCGATCCGAAATAATTTCGGAGACAAATTGATATTGAGACATGTCACGATGATCTCTTTCTCCCAAAATTATAATATCATATTTTTCAAAAAGTTCAAATACATAGTCTACAGCTGATGTATTTTGACATTGAAGAAAATCTATATAAGGTTTCAGTGCGCTTTTTTGTGAAAAACAATTGAATGTCACAAAAAAAGCAATGAGTAGAAAACAAATTTTTAGAATTTTAACATTTCTTATCATACTGAAGTTTTATTAAGAAGAGGATATGTCACAATAGCAACATATCCTCAATAAAGAGTTTAATTTATTACTTTTTCCCTGTCTGACAATTTTTCTTACAATTGTCTTTGCACCCCTCTTTACATCCATCTTGACAGGGCGAAGCCCCATCGCATTGATAGTCTGCTAGCATTATATCATCCGAAAAACCTCCAAGAAGATGCTTCAATTTTTCTTTGGGGATTGTTGTTGCTTCATTCAGGGTGAGCTTTTTTTAATTCTCTCATTCCTTTTCAGATTTTAAGTTAATAAAAAAACAGTGTAATATTTGTCGTTTATATCATTTCAACGACAAGGAATAATGTATTCCTTTCAAATACTCTTTTAGATCATAAG
>NZ_QUDJ01000039.1:1959-5139 GCF_003477565.1 Alistipes sp. AF48-12 | reverse complement strand
TGCTCGGAGGACTCTAAGGAGGCGGCTACCTACTCTCCCACATGTTACTGCAGTACCATCGGCGTGAACGGGCTTAACTTCTCTGTTCGGAATGGGAAGAGGTGGAACCCCGCTGCTATAACCACCTAAATCTACATTGTTATAGCTAACAACATGATATCGTAAAGTTCTTTTGACTCAAACACCTTCTTTCGAGTATTTGACGATTCGAGGATGAGAAAAGGGCCCTCTGTAAAGAAAGTCATTCGGGCTATTAGTACCGCTCGGCTTTGACATCACTGCCTTTACACCTGCGGCCTATCAACGTAGTAGTCTCCTACGGCCCTCAAGGGAAATCTTATCTTGGGGTTGGCTTCGTGCTTAGATGCTTTCAGCACTTATCCAATCCGAACATGGATACTCAGCGATACACCTGGCGGCATAACTGATAAACCAGAGGTTCGTCCAACTCGGTCCTCTCGTACTAAAGTCAGGACCCCTCAAATTTCCTACGCCCGCAACAGATAGAGACCGAACTGTCTCACGACGTTCTGAACCCAGCTCGCGTGCCACTTTAATCGGCGAACAGCCGAACCCTTGGGACCTTCTCCAGCCCCAGGATGTGACGAGCCGACATCGAGGTGCCAAACCGCCGCGTCGATATGAGCTCTTGGCGGCGATCAGCCTGTTATCCCCGGAGTACCTTTTATCCTTTGAGCGATGGCCAGTCCACACAGAACCACCGGATCACTATGCCCTGCTTTCGCACCTGGTCGACTTGTTGGTCTCACAGTCAAGCACCCTTGTGCCATTGCACTCTGCGCACGGTTACCATTCGTGCTGAGGGTACCTTGGGAAGCCTCCGTTACGCTTTTGGAGGCGACCACCCCAGTCAAACTACCCACCAAACGGTGTCTCCCTTGCGGGGTTAGAATTCAAATACACAAAGGGCAGTATTTCAACGTTGACTCCACGATACCTAGCGGCACCGCTTCGCAGTCTCCTGCCTATCCTACACATTATGCACCCAAATTCAGCGTTAAGTTGCAGTAAAGGTTCACGGGGTCTTTTCGTCCCGTTGCGGGTACCCGGCATCTTCACCGGGACTACAATTTCACTGAGCTCACGGACGAGACAGTGTCCAGATCATTACACCATTCGTGCAGGTCGGAACTTACCCGACAAGGAATTTCGCTACCTTAGGACCGTTATAGTTACGGCCGCCGTTTACTGGGGCTTCGATTCAATGCTTCGCTTGCGCTGACATCCCCTCTTAACCTTCCAGCACCGGGCAGGTGTCAGGCCCTATACTTCTTCTCTCGAATTAGCAGAGCCATATGTTTTTGTTAAACAGTTGCCTGGACCTCTTCGCTGCGCCCTACTTGCGTAGGGACCCCTTTTCCCGAAGTTACGGGGTCAATTTGCCTAGTTCCTTATCCGTGATTCACTCAAGCACCTGAGGATACTCTCCTCGACCACCTGTGTCGGTTTACGGTACGGGTGATATGAACCTGAAGCTTAGAAGTTTTTCTCGGAAGCTTGCTTGGGCTAACTATCCGATTGGCCGTAGCCGCTCGGTACTGTCAGGTTTCAGCATGAATCAGCTATTAACCGAATCATATACCTACACCCTTTAACCAACAATTCCGTCTGTTGGCGTAGCTTACGCTTCTCCGTCCCTCCGTCGCAGTTCATATCAGTATCGGAATATTAACCGATTGTCCATCGAGATCACCATGCGGCTTACCCTTAGGCCCCGACTGACCCTGATCCGATTAACGTTGATCAGGAAACCTTGGTCTTGCGGTGGGCGGGTTACTCTCCCGCCTTATCGTTACTTATACCTACATTTGCTTTTCCATAAACTCCACCGATCCTCACGAATCGGCTTCGACGTCGATGGAATGCTCCCCTACCACTCCGTAGAGTCCATAGCTTCGGCAATACACTTGATGCCCGGTTATTATCCACGCACAACCGCTCGACTAGTGAGCTGTTACGCACTCTTTAAATGAATAGCTGCTTCCAAGCTAACATCCTAGCTGTCGCTGCAGTCGCACATCGTTAGTTCAACTTAGTGTATGTTTGGGGGCCTTAGCTGATGGTCTGAGTTGTTCCTCTTTAGTCGCCGGACATTAGCACCCAGCGGCTCACTGCTGCAAATCATTCTACTGGCATTCGGAGTTTGTCAGGATTTGGTAGGCGGTGAAGCCCCCGCATCCAATCAGTAGCTCTACCTCCAGTAGACTATTACAACGCTGCTCCTAAAAGCATTTCGGGGAGTACGAGCTATTTCCCAGCTTGATTAGCCTTTCACCCCTACCCACAAGTCATCCGAAAACTTTTCAACGTTTACCGGTGCGGACCTCCAGTTGGTTTTACCCAACCTTCATCCTGCTCATGGGTAGATCGCAAGGTTTCGCGTCTACAACCACTAACTATACGCCCTATTCAGACTCGCTTTCGCTTCGGCTCCGGACTTTATAGTCCTTAACCTCGCTAGTGATTAGTAACTCGTAGGTTCATTATCCAAAAGGCACGCCGTCACCGCACGAAGCGGCTCCGACAGGTTGTAAGCGTACGGTTTCAGGTTCTTTTTCACTCCCCTGTTCGGGGTACTTTTCACCTTTCCCTCACGGTACTGGTCCACTATCGGTCTCTTGGGAGTATTTAGCCTTACGGGGTGGTCCCCGCAAATTCTGACAGGATTCCTCGTGTCCCGCCATACTCAGGATACTGCTACCGCTTACCGAACTTACCAATACGGGACTTTCACCCTCTACGGTACGACTTTCCAGTCATTTCTCGTTCGTTGGTATTAAGATATCGCAGTCCTATAACCCCGGCATTGCCGTAACAACGCCGGTTTGGGCTCTTTCCTTTTCGCTCGCCACTACTCGGGAAATCGATGTTTCTTTCTCCTCCTCCTATTACTAAGATGTTTCAGTTCATAGGGTTTGCTCACCGTTGCCGGTGTGACAGGTCTCCGACCTGCCGGGTTGCCCCATTCGGACATCTGCGGATCAAGTCTTTTTTGCAAATCCCCGCAGCTTTTCGCAGCTTAACACGTCCTTCTTCGCCTCCAAGAGCCTAGGCATCCCCCGTACGCCCTTGCTTACTTTCTTTTTCGTGTCGCATAACCCGGCTCGTGACCGGTTATGCAACCCCCTTTCTCATCCTTAAATCTGTCAAAGAACTTTT
>NZ_QUDJ01000039.1:0-1534 GCF_003477565.1 Alistipes sp. AF48-12 | reverse complement strand
TGTTCCAGCCGCACCTTCCGGTACGGCTACCTTGTTACGACTTAGCCCCAGTCATCGGTTTTGCCCTAGGACGCTCCTTGCGGTCACGTACTTCAGGCACCCCCAACTCCCATGGCTTGACGGGCGGTGTGTACAAGGCCCGGGAACGTATTCACCGCGCCATGGCTGATGCGCGATTACTAGCGAATCCAACTTCATGGAGGCGAGTTTCAGCCTCCAATCCGAACTGAGATCGGCTTTCGAGATTGGCATCCTGTCACCAGGTAGCTACCCTCTGTACCGACCATTGTAACACGTGTGTCGCCCCGGACGTAAGGGCCGTGCTGATTTGACGTCATCCCCACCTTCCTCTCGGCTTACACCGGCAGTCCTGCTAGAGTGCCCATCTTGACATGCTGGCAACTAACAGTAGGGGTTGCGCTCGTTATGGGACTTAACCCGACACCTCACGGCACGAGCTGACGACAACCATGCAGCACCTAGTTTCGCGCTCCGAAGAGAAGACCCCTTTCAGGATCCGTCGCTAACTTTCAAGCCCGGGTAAGGTTCCTCGCGTATCATCGAATTAAACCACATGTTCCTCCGCTTGTGCGGGCCCCCGTCAATTCCTTTGAGTTTCATTCTTGCGAACGTACTCCCCAGGTGGATAACTTATCGCTTTCGCTTAGTCACCGACACTATATCGCCGGCAACGAGTTATCATCGTTTACGGCGTGGACTACCAGGGTATCTAATCCTGTTCGCTACCCACGCTTTCGTGCCTCAGCGTCAGTAATAGCTTGGAAAGCTGCCTTCGCAATCGGTGTTCTGTGTGATATCTAAGCATTTCACCGCTACACCACACATTCCGCCTTCCGCAACTACACTCTAGTCTGACAGTATCAGAGGCAATTTCGATGTTGAGCATCGAGCTTTCACCTCTAACTTATCAAACCGCCTACGCACCCTTTAAACCCAATAAATCCGGATAACGCTCGGATCCTCCGTATTACCGCGGCTGCTGGCACGGAGTTAGCCGATCCTTATTCGTACGATACTTTCAAACAGATACACGTATCTGAATTTACCCTCGTACAAAAGCAGTTTACAATGCATAGCACCTTCATCCTGCACGCGGCATGGCTGGTTCAGACTTGCGTCCATTGACCAATATTCCTCACTGCTGCCTCCCGTAGGAGTCTGGTCCGTGTCTCAGTACCAGTGTGGGGGGAAAACCTCTCAGTCCCCCTATGTATCATCGCAATGGTGAGCCGTTACCTCACCATCTAGCTAATACAACGCATGCCCATCTTTAACCACCGGAGTTTTCAACCTCAAAAGATGCCTTCTGAAATATTATGGGGTATTAGACCAAATTTCTTCGGATTATCCCCCTGTTAAAGGTAGGTTGCATACGCGTTACGCACCCGTGCGCCGGTCGCCGGCAGAAGTAGCAGCTACTTCTTCCGCTGCCCCTCGACTTGCATGTGTTAGGCCTGCCGCTAGCGTTTATCCTGAGCCAGGATCAAACTCTCCATTGTAAAAAATTTAAATC
>NZ_QUDJ01000038.1:0-5742 GCF_003477565.1 Alistipes sp. AF48-12 | reverse complement strand
AAAGCGTATTATTGGCTGGATTCGCCGAGTTGAAAACGTCCGTCGAGAATTTTGAAAACAGCGTCCTGCGAAATCAGCGGCTACGCAACCGGAATCATTTCTGGAAAGCATTATTGGCCGTTTCCATCGCCGTCATGGTTACGTTGTCTTCCGATTTCTGGCAGTACAGGCGCGACAGTTGGAAATACCGCTACTTGCGGGCGTACAATTACGGGCGCGACTCAATGATCCTGATACTCGACGATGTGTACGACTTTCATCCGGACGACGAGGAGATTCAAAAAATGAAACGGATTGCCCGCGAATACGAGACGGAGGCCGAAACGGTCGATTATGCCGGAGTGAACCGTAGGTATCAGGAAGCGAATGACCTGCAGAAAAAGCGGCCTGCTCACTAAAACCGTTGATTAACGAAAACGGGCTGAGAATGAAAACTCAGCCCGTTTCTCAAAACGTTTGATTTATTTTATGACTCCCATCAGATTATATTCGCAATTTGGGCAATCATACACTTCCATTTTCAAAATCTCGGCTCCAATGACAGATTGCCGATACATCCTTTCCATGTTTAGAACTTCATTTTTAGGAAGCTCCATTCTTTTGTCTAGTAATTTCATATAGACACGGCCATACGCGAGCGAGGGGATATAGCCGGTACTGGACACTCCTTTGCGCCTTTTGTTGGCTTTTTCGCCATCGCTGGGCGATACGGGCAGAAATTTGAAATGTTCCCGGTTGGTCGGTAAAAAATTAAAATCCGGCTGTGGAATAAAGTATTGGCTGTGGCTGCCATAAAAATCTACCGGATATCCGTTATCCTGAAAATTATATTTATCGATTGAAAGATCTGTTTTAATATAATAGGTTTTCGAAAAATCGAATCCGGCCATTAGGTCTTTGAGCATCTTTTCGTATTCCGGCTTTGCCTTGTTGTATTCGAATTCGTCGCTCAGGCAGGCTTGATAAAGTTTTTTGTCTTTTATTTTGATTAAGTACTGAAGAACATAATCCGTTATAGGAAGATTGTTGCTGCGTATACAACAAGCCAGCATTAACTCGGGGGTAAGCTCCGTCGCATTTTCTGCGGTGTGATCTTCGTATACCCATGCGATCTCTCCTCTTGCTATCGCCGGGTCGATATTCACATATAATTCGTTGGGATAACCGTCTGCTGAAACGACGATTACCGGACGCCCGTTAAAGAAAATCTTATCTGCATTTTTAGGATTGCAATCGATTACTTTCGCTGTTTTGAGATCAAGATTCGCCTTTACCGGATTGTAGCGTACTCCGAATTCAGTCATTGTAGGTTCTTGAATTTCCCAGTACTTTTCGTTGTTTAATCCTTTGTAGCCGATACGAATCGTATCGCCCGTAAAGAGTGTCGTTCCATCATAGACCTGAACCGAATCTTGACTTTGAGCATGCCCCGGGACATAGAATGTCCAAGCGAGAATAAAAATAAATAGTATTCTGTTCATAATGTATTAGATAAAGTAGTTGTATATTATTTTCGATTCTGCTCTTCGTAGCGAGCTATTTGTTCTTTGCAAATTCTGTCGGTAATATCGCGGAGTTGTTCGACTTTGGGTGTAAGGGCGTCAATATCTGATTTCGTTACGATAAAATCATCGTTATAGCGAGCCTCGACATAAGCGCGCTTTAAAAGTTCGAACAGCCGTTCTTCTTCTTCCGTATCGCGTGGAAAAACTTTTGCCAGTTCCAGTGTATGTAGTTTACATTTCCCCAGTAAAAATTCGAGATCGTGTTCCTTATGACCGTAAAGACTATAAACCAATCGGACTGTTTTCAAATAATTCTCAGCCGCCTGATGCAAATTAAAAGAGGCCATTTTGTATTTTCTCTTATCATAATAATATAATGCGCCATCTAAAAAATCGCTTGCTATTATGAACTTATTATCAAAATACTTCTGAGCCATCTCTTTAATCTCGGCATAATTCAGGTCGCGGGGAGTAACCAATTCATACTCTCCTGAATCATAAAGCATAACCCCCTGTTCGAGAATATCAACATAGAAATACCAACATTCTGAAATTGCGTTGTTCAGTTTGGAGATACTCTCGTTGATGATTTGAGGCCGCGTATGGAACTCGGCATCCTTACCGTACAAAAAACGGTCTTTGATGCGGGTGTTGATTGTGGACTCCCTCTCTCCCAATCGTCTTTTCGTCACGACCAGCAAATCGTAATCGCTTATGTAAAACGTTTTCACGCCGAAGTCGCGGCGTTCGTCGCACTCGACATAAGTGTTTTTGGCGTAACTGCCGTAAAGAATAACCATCACGACGTCTTTTACCTCGTCGCGGATCAGGCGGACGAGTTCGTGCAGGTCGCGTTGTTTGCGCTCGGGCAGAAAGTCGATCGAGTTCTTCATATTCACAAAATTAGCAAGAAATTTCCAGAAATACATACCCGTTGCGCTGAATTAATTTTTATTCGTATCTTTGTTTTACGGTTCCTTAAAAAGGTTTGTTGTATAGGGACGGCATGAGCCGTCTGGGAACGAACCTAAAAGCAATTACTATGCAAACTTTAAGGGACTACGACGATTCGGCATAGCCGAAGGACATAACAATATAAAGGGTTACAACTCTTTATGCCACAAGACAAACTTAGGAACCTCTTTCGAGAGGGTTTGATACTGGTGTAAACGTTGTCTGACCTTGTTGTGTTTATTCGTTTCGACGGATAGCAGGCAAGGGCGCAGGACAGTTTCCAGTATCGGGTTTCCTAAGACCTGTCTTGTGGGGCTGCAAATGCGCCCTCTTTTTTATCCCTGCACAAGACCGATCTATTTCTTTGCTACGGAATCGCGGGCGCTATTTTTCAATCCTGTAAAATATCGAGCCGTGAAAGCACCGACCAACGCAAACTGGGAACGGCTGTGCAAAGTGATCGAACATTCGGGCCTTTCGGTCAATGCCTTCGCCCGTGCCATCGGCCTGTCGTGCGGGGAAACCCTCTACCAGATCAGGCGGGGCAATAACGGCATCAGCCCCAACGTGGCCAAACGAATCCACCAGAAATACCCCGACTTCAGCCTTGCATGGCTGATGTTCGGATGCGGGGAATCGCTGTCCGAAATCTCTGGCTCCGTCGCCCGGATTCCGGTGTACCGCACGCTGCCCGAACGTCTGTTTCGGGGCGAACCGGACGATTGTCTGATCCTCTCGGCGGCATCGTCCCATGGGGCCGAGTTCGCCGTGCCTTATGCGGACGATCTGCTGAATCTGTTTCTGCGAAGTTCATTGCTGCTGCTCCGGGAGCAAAAAGGCGCAATCCTCTACGGCAATATCCATCTGGTCGAAACCGAACACTTCCGCCTGTTCCGCATCCTGCAACCTGCGCCGGGTCAGTCCGTCCGTTTAACGGTTTTGCCGGGAACCGCTTTGTCTGCGTTGCCCGGAACCACTTTGCCCGGTTCTGCTTTGTCCGCCCTGTCTGGTTCCGCGTTGTCTGGTTCTGTTTTACCCGGAGCCGTCGGGCTGAATGAGTTGGCCGGACTGACCGGACGCGTTCCTGCCGAAAATCCTTTTGCCGACATCGTTGTTCCCCGCAGTAGTATCCTCTCCCTCTGGCTGGTTTGCGGCGCCGTCTGCAACTTGTGTCGATAAACGATTTATCCAATTACTATTATTGAATATCATTATGGAAAAAGAACCCTTATTATCCCCGCACGAACTCGACCGTTATAACCGAAGCGCCGATTTCCTGCAAAATCATACCGTCGTATTCGTCAGCCAGCACGAAATCCCCGATCCGCTGTTGGTGTCGTGGTTGGAGTGCGACCCGGTCGGAGTGCTGATGAAGTTTGCCGACCAGACCGCCGAACCCGGGCAAATCTTTACCTACGCGATTTACCTGTACGCCTACGAACTGCATGACCGGTGTTACCATCAGATTTTGGGAGAATCGTACCGCACCCCGACTGAAATCGTGATGCTGAATTTTCTCCGTTACCAAAAACTACTGCGCTACACGGCCTTTCTGCGTAACCGCCGGATCGAAACCCCGCCGTTCCAGATACTTCATTTTATGAACTATCTGACGATCTACCCGATGATGAGAAAGTACGCACACGGTTACATGAATGACAAACAGCGCAATGGGGATTGAAAAAACGAACCGGGAAATACTCGTCCGGTTCGTCCGGGAAAATTTCAATATTCGTTCCGGGGAGATACCGGGCGACATATTGCGACGGTTGCGGGTAAAGGGCGATCCCGATCTGGACGATTTGACGAAACCGCGCTTTCAGCCGATCCACGATTTGATGGCGGATGTGATCGCCCTGTACGAAAAGCGGCTGAACGTGAAAATCCGGATACTCGGCATGGACGAATACGTGCGGCTGTCATGCAGGGCGAAATACGCCTGCCGCCTTTGCGGATTTATGGAATACCTGTTCGATGCCGAAAACCGAACGGTTTATATCGAGAAATACGAATACGATGTCCGGGTATTGATTTTCCTGTATTATGCCAATGCAGTTTTACGTTCGCGCGGCTGGTTTCGCCAACGTGTGAGCAATATCCGGCTGTTCCGTATTCACGCCTATCCACCGCTGTCGGTCTTTGCGTCCAACAGGTTACACCGGTTCGGAAACCCGTTCCTCGGATCGGGCGATCGCTGTGCGATGTATCTTCCCGAAGATTTGAGGAAAGCACGGTGTTGGTTTGATAACTAATCGGTAAATTAAAAAAAGAAGAAAACTGATAGGCCATCCCATCCTAACCGAAAAGGTTTGTGTCTAATGCTTCAAGTTTACAGTGTATACAGCAGAATCGGGCAAGTAAAAAGACGAAAATAATTTGATTTACGAATCTTACTCTAAGACAAAACAACCATTATTGAGATGAAAATACATATCTTTGTATCAGACATTTGAAAAGTAAATAATAAAGATTGTAACGTAAAATTTAAGTATCGTTATAATTCCCCTAATTAATCAAAGTTACAGACTGTTCTTTAAATTTATATAAAAATTAATGTTTAATATTATTCAAGCCATGAGTATTAGTCGAATAGATTTGCACAGTCGGAGAAATGAATCTTGTGTAACAGGCTGTAATAAAGAATTAAGAAAGAAAGTGTCTGAAAATGACCTTTGTAAAATTGTATCTTCTGTAGCTGACTCGTTATCTGTTCGATGTGTTGGCGAATGGGCCGAACAAAAAATATATTTATTATATCAATATTTTGGTATATTCGCTCAAGGCATGAAAAATAAATGGAATGAAATAAACTATATAGAAATATGCAGTGGTCCCGGAAGATGTATTAACCGAAATGGAGGAATAGAGATTGACGGAACGGCATTGAGCATTATGAAACATGCTGCTTTCCAGTATATTCATAAAGCTTTATTTTTTGATTACAGTCCTCATGTTGTTGCCGTTCTTAATCAGCGGATTAAAAGTTTAGAACTAGTCAATGCCACAGCGATCCAAGCAGACTATAACCAATCAGAGACATTATGTTCAATATTAGCCAAAGAGTGCTCTAAAGATAGAAGCTTGAATCTAATACTTATTGATCCTACTGACTGTAGTGTACCATTTGATTTGATAAGACATATCAAGATGACTTTAAAAAATGTTGATTTTATTGTTAATGTTGCAACAGGAACGGATTTTACTCGGAATATTCCTATGGCATTTAATGATAAACATAGAGCAATAAAATATGAACGATTTTTTAGGAGATTCATCTTTTTTT
>NZ_QUDJ01000037.1:0-7968 GCF_003477565.1 Alistipes sp. AF48-12 | reverse complement strand
TATAATTCTTTTTTTTGTTAAATGGAAGTTTAGTTGTCTTATTCATAATATCTTTATCACAAAAAATGTATAATGAATTTTTTTTGTTAAATGGAAGTTTAGTTGTCTTATTCATAATATCTTTATCACAAAAAATGTATAATGAAGCAATCGGAATTAAGTCTTGATAGATTACTGCCCTATTTTTTGATGAATTACAACTTGATTGATGATGTAAGTCTAATGTATGGAAAAATGGGTGGGGTTATTTTTTTTAATATGTACATGCGTTATACGGGAGTGAATGTATATCGTGACTATGCAGATCTTTTATTAGATGATATATATAAACAAATAAACACAATGACCCCTATCAATTTTGCCGATGGGTTATGCGGCATTGGCTGGGGTGTTGAATATCTTGTTCAGAATCAATTTTATGAAGGATGCACTGATGAGTTATTGAGTGATATAGACGACGTGATTATCCGATCATCCCCCGAAACTTTAGATCATACTTTCATGACAGGAATAGAGGGGCTTTTGCTTTATGTTATATCCCGAGTGAAATCATTTAAAAGGTCATGGGATCAAATCCCTTTCGATCTGGATTACATGGTGGGGTTACGGGACATAATCAAAAATAAATATCCGAATACTTATCGGAATTCGACATATGTAAGGAATCTTGAAGATATTATAACAAATAAAAAGGTTAATTTTCAAGATTCGGTTGCTATACCATCGTTTTTTTTTAGTAATATTCCGAATAATATTAACGATTTATATTCAGTTCCGATCGGTATATATCAAGGATTGACAGGTTGGGCTTTAAGAAAAATATTATCATGAAACATATATACATTGTAAACGAATCATCCATCGCATCTTCCTATGGGATAGGAACATATATTAATCATGTTGTTGCATCTTTGCGCGATACGGATTTTCAGATCACTGTGATCGATCTTTATGGATCGCAGAAAGAGTTTACTGTTGTATGGAAAGATGGAGTGAAGCATCTTCAAATACCGTCTGTTCATATTTTAAGTCATTCTTTGAGCTCGTCAGCCTATCAAGAGAGAGTAGCGGAAAATATAGCACTGATTTTATATCCTCATGTTAGTCAATCAGAACAGAATATATTTCATTTGAATTTTACGAAGGATTATTATATAGCAAAAGCTCTAAAAAAATATTATAAATGTAAGATTGTGCTGACCGTTCATTGTTCCGAATGGAGTTTTCAATTGCTAGGAAACAAGCAGAAACTCTTGAAGAGACTGAGTGCAAAAAACAAACGCGCCTCCAAGATCATTCAAACTATGGAATTGGAGCGGAAATTAATGTTGGATGTCGTTGATAATATAATTGCAATAGCATCTCATTCATATAATGATTTACTCGATATATATCAAATTCCGGCCAATAAGATTACGATCATTAGAAATGCTGTTGGGGATAAATTTAGATTGATGTCTGAAAGCAGAGTAAAACAGACGCGGAAACGTTTTTTTTTTTACGGAAAAGAATCTTATCGTTTTTGCAGGCCGTTTAAACTATGTCAAAGGTATTGATT
Organism: Alistipes sp. AF48-12; assembly: GCF_003477565.1. Taxonomy (NCBI): domain Bacteria; kingdom Pseudomonadati; phylum Bacteroidota; class Bacteroidia; order Bacteroidales; family Rikenellaceae; genus Alistipes; species Alistipes sp. AF48-12. The sequence goes on along the minus strand of NZ_QUDJ01000037.1, from coordinate 6,410 downwards.
ATCTTATCAAAGCGTTTAAAATTGTTTTGACTTACTTGCCTGATTCACGATTGGTAATAGCTGGAGACGGACCGATTGAGAAAGATTTATACAAATTGGCTGCTCCTTATTGGTCCAGAATAACTTTTACAGGATTTATTAATCAAAATCAGTTATATCGTCTTTTTTCCATAGCGGATATCGGTGTTTTGCCTTCATTGCATGAAGAGTTCGGATTAGTCGCAATTGAAATGATGATGTGTAAACTCCCTATTATAGTTAATGATAGCACAGGGCTTTCTGAACTTGTCGAAAACGGCATTGATGGTTTGAAATTTACTATCAAAAGAGAGACTGCATATAAACGAGATTCTATACATCGAATCGCTGATCAAATTGTTAATTTACTGAATAATAAACCATTGAGAGATAGCGTTGCTGTTAACGCAAGAGAAAAATTTGTAAAAGAATATTCATTGCCGCGTTTTCGAAAACAATTGATAGCTTTCTATAATCAATTGTATCGTTAATATTTTATTTCAAAATGTCAATAATGTCGAAACCAACGAAAAGTCAATCGAAACAGAAGAGAGCTAATTGCTATGTATTGTCGTAGTCAGCATTTTTAGGATTGATCCTATCTGGTAAAATATTGCGTTTTCAGCCAATAAGCGTAAATCGGATCTAGGAACGACATCTTGCCGGCCCGATTATCTAGTATGTCGTTCTTGACTAAAGCCACCTTCGACCGGGCAACCGAGGTCGGCGATGAAATGTTGTAGCGGTGCATGACCTCCGTCAAGGTAATCGACTTTTCTCCGGCAATCAACACCTTGAGGTAACAGAGCTGCTGGGTAGTCAGCGTTTCGGTGATGGTCACAAAGAGCAGATCGACGAAGTAGCGGCAATGACCTTCTGGGCCGGCAATGAGTAAAAATGTTCCTCGTTGCGGACATTGAACAGGTCGATATGACAGATACGCAACTTATTATCCTGTTCCATCTCCTGTTTTGCAGCCTTGTTGACGAGCGAACTCTTTCCCCAGCGACGCGGAGAGACGATGATTGTGTTGATGAGCGACGTAAAATGCGAGACCAGATAGGCCGTTTCCTGTTCCCGGCCCGTAAAATTCTTCTCCGTGGCGATCTTTCCGAAAATAAAGGGAATTTCCATAACAAGGCATTTTAATATTCAGCGCAAATTCAATACACTTTATGCAATAACACAAATTAATATTACATAAAGTGTAAAAAACAGAAGCGATCGCAGCACTCCATATCTGGCCGTCAGACGAATATTGCCCGCGATTCCTGCATCATAGTAGAATCGAACGGATTACACGATTTTTTCGAAATAGTCGATCGTTTTCCGCAAGCCCTGTTCGAGGGAGGTCGAGGGTTTCCAGCCGTCGAGCATCCGGGTGGCGAGCGTTATGTCCGGTTTGCGCTGCCTGGGGTCGTCGCAGGGCAGGGGGCGGAATACGAGGTCCGATTTCGATCCGGTCATCCGGACGATCGTTTCGGCCAGTTCCAGCATAGTATGCTCTTCCGGGCAGCCCGTATTGACGGGACCGGTAAATTCGTCCTCGGTAGCCATCATGCGGGTCATGGCTTCGATCAGGTCGTCCACGTACTGGAAACAGCGGGTCTGGGTTCCGTTCCCGTATATGGTAATTTTCTCTCCCCGAAGCGCCTGGACGATGAAATTCGATACGACACGGCCGTCGTCCGGAGCCATTTTCGGTCCGTATGTGTTGAAGATACGGATGATTTTGATCCGGACGCCGCTTTGTCGGCGGTAATCCATGAACAATGTTTCGGCGCAGCGTTTCCCTTCGTCGTAACAGGCTCTCGGTCCGATCGGGTTCACATGCCCCCAGTAACTTTCCGTTTGAGGGTGGACCATAGGATCTCCGTACACCTCGCTGGTCGAAGCCTGCAATATTTTCGCCCGGGTGCGTTTGGCCAGTTCGAGCATATTGATTGCTCCCATGACGGAGGTTTTCATCGTATTGATCGGGTTGTACTGGTAATGGACGGGGGAAGCCGGGCAGGCGAGGTTGTATATTTCGTCGGTCTCTGCGTAGAAGGGTTCGGTCACATCATGCCGGACCGGTTCGAAACGGCGGTTATCCAGCAGATGACGGATGTTGCTTTCGCTTCCGGTAAAGTAATTGTCCAGACAGATCACATGGTGTCCTTCATCGAGCAGCCGTTCGCAAAGGTGCGATCCGATAAAACCGGCTCCTCCGGTTACCAATATTCTTTTCATAATACATTATTATATCGAATATTCTATTGAACGTCCGCTGTTTCGACCCGGACATTCCCGGGTCCGGCGCGGTGTGCGGATAAAACGATGCTTTACGAAAATAAACATAAAAAACGGAATCTCCTACTACTCCGCCACAGTTATTTCACCTCCGCCGAACCCATTTTCTCAATGATTATCGGTACTCATACCGACTTTCGGATCAGAATCCGACGGCCATACGCGGCCATAGGCGGCACGACCCTTCGGAAACATTGATTCATTTGGTTTTCAATGTATTTTAGCGGCGTTACTATTCCGTAACCGTTAAAAATCCTAAACCATGAAAAAAACGAGTTTCCTGAAACGGGCGTATGCGCCGTTTCGCATCCGGCCGATTGCCGGCCGGAGTATCGCTTGGCTTCGGATGCGTGTCAAGCGTATTTTACCGGCCTGTCGGCAAACTTTCGGATCGTTCGCCGTCTCATTTCTGCTAACGCTATCCGTCGTTTGGGGCGGATGCTCGCCGCTCGTGACGGAGGACGTGCAGCCCGATACCGACAAAACCTACCCGGTGTCGATCCGTGTCGAGTGTCCGGATATGAGCGTTGTGTCCAAAAGTCTGAATACATCTCAGGAGAAACAGATTCGGGACCTGAATCTCTACCTGTATCATGAGACGAATCCGGAAGCCGACCGGCATATCTATTCCGATGCGGTATCCGGTCCGTTAATGACAGAACTCGTGGCCGGCAGCTATACCCTATATGCAGTGGCTAATGCAGGCAACGACATGGGGAAACTGCCCGAAACCGGAATCTCGGCCTATTATTTCCCTGTATCCTCAGAAAATTCATTGGAAAAGAACGGCGTGTTACTCTCTTCCGTACGGATGGAATTTACCGTGAACCGGACAATGACTCTCCCGGTAAGTTTAAGACATAATGTTTCCAAAATCAGCCTGAACCTTTCCACTGCCGCTTCGTTCTCCGGATTTACGATCCGAAGTATCCGTATGCTTTCCGTGCCGAAAGGGATGTCTGTTTTCGCAGACAACGGAGCATCGGCCGTAACCGAAACATTCGATTATCCGAAACGGACTGTGGGTAGTCGTACCTATGCCGGAATATTCTACCTGCCGGAAAACTTGCAGGGCGTCGTGTCGAAAATTACCGATCAGCGTGATAAGAATCTTCAGAATGCCCCTGCCCGTGCGACCTGCATTCTGATCGAAGGAGATAAAGACGGGCGTGCAATCTATTATCGTATTTATCCGGGCGAGAACAATACGTCCGATTTCAACATTCGCAGGAATCGTCATTATACGATCAACGCGACGATTCAGGGGGAAAATATACTCGACACGAGGGTTTCTACGGTCGAGGTATCGCTGGGCGGTATCCCGACACCCTGCGATGTCGGCGATAAAATATCGACAACGCTTACCATTCGATGTACGGGCGATCCGGAGAATCAGATTTACCTGAATCCCTCCCTGCTCGAAGGAGGCGGAACGCTTACGGTAAACGGAACGGCCGCAGCCGGCACCGCGATTCCGGTATGCAAAGGAGACCAGACCCGTAGTATTCCCATCGTATATACCCAAACAACGGAAGGCGCTGCCCGTATGCGTTTCATCGTATCCGACAGTTACGGTTATACGGTATCCAAAGACCTGGCTACTTATTTTCAGCAAATACATCCGGTTACAGCGGATTATAACGAAAAAAGCTGGAGCAGGGAAACATATACCCCGTTTGAATTTTCCGTTAAAGTGAATCAGCAGGGATATACGAACGCCTTCGACGTCAAATATGAATTGTTGCAGGGTACGGGCGAAATGTTTTACGGTTCTCAGGCCGTATCCAACGGATCGACCTTTTCGACGGGTGCGAATAATCCTGCTTCAGGAACGCAATGTGTGTTCCGTTTCACACCTTCCGAAATCGGCAAGCTGACATTTCGGTTGACTTTTACCGGGAAAAGAGGACAAACTTTCGTGCTGGAAAAAGACTTCGATGTGATTCCGTATAAAATCCAGATCAGAGGTTCTTATGAGATCGAGAAATCGGAAACTAAAATAATCGCACAGGACGGCTTCACCGGTCCGTATTATGAAAAATTCAAGGAGCTGATGGTACTCACGGCCGACCGTACTGTACCGGCCGGTTTAAGGCTGAGGGTCACAACTTCTATTCACCATTTGGTAGATCGGTATGACCTGGGGTCCCTTACTCCGAACGAGTGGGGCGCTGAGACGACGTCGTCCGTTTACATCGAGAGCGGAACTGTGCGCGGGGAACGGATAATGGCAGAGTATGAAGGAGCGTGCATCGGCACTTCGGGCAATATGAAAAAAGTTCTGATTCCCGGCTACCTTCCCCGGACGATAAGCGGGTCGCTGACCGGAGACGATTATTATTCGAAGACGACGGTCTGGCGGATCTACTGCGAACCGGAAAGCAACACGATAGAATGCATCAATCTGAGTCCCTGGCAACCGCCGAAATAGTTTCCCCGTAAAGACAGAAACACTCCGACCTTATTCAGTCGGAGTGTTTTTATTATGGTCCGCATCATGCCGCAGGCCGCTTTATTTTCGGAACGGATCGTTATCTTTGCATCCGCAAAACGAAAATAGAATTGTTAAAACGATAGATTATGTGTGAGGTTTTCGATTTACGGAAATTTGAAGAATCGGTTGCATCCGGCAAACCGATGATGGTTGATTTCGGAGCGGAATGGTGCGGTCCGTGCAAAGCGATGGAACCTGTTATTCGTGAATTGGCTAAAGAGTATGAAGGGCGGATCGTGGTAGGTTCCTGCGACGTAGAAGAGAACAATGCGTTGGCTGTTCGGTTTTCGATACGCAATGTGCCGACCGTGCTGTTCCTGAAGAACGGAGAGGTTGTAGATCGTTGTGTGGGATCGGTTCCGAAAACGACACTCGTCGAAAAATTGGAAAAATTATTGTAATAATACTGCAACAGAAAAAACCGACCGGGTCATTTCTTATATCGAATGATCCGGTCGTTTTTTAAATAGTATTTACCCCTACGGAACTTTCTTATTCGCCCTGTTTCTGTCGATCCATGCCGCCTGTAAAACGAGATCGGAAAGATGATAAACAAAAACCCCCGCATCGGATATGCCCTTTTTTACGGGCATTCTCCAACTGTTCCGGGGAAATATGCAGCAGTTCGCAGATATCTTCGGCCATCAGCACGAGATCGATGTTTCTGCTGGCGCAAATATGTATTAGAAAAAAGTTGATGTAAACGAGCTGTCGCCCCCGTTTTACCAGCCGGTTGAATTCTTGGCGGGGAATCGTTACGTTCTCATTGGATTTCATAGTCGTACATTTTTAAAATCAGCTTTTGTCCTGAATGTTTTCTGTGAGTTGTTTCGATCTCTGTCTGCGGGTATTGCGTTCCAACGTGTCGATATACCGTTTGATTTCGGAGTAACGATACATCCGTTTGGCCCCGAGCAGAAAACCGGTCAGTTTCTTTTCTTCGCGCAGCCGCCGTACCTGCCTTTCGCTCAAATGGAGCATCCGGCAGGTGTCGTAAAAATCGAGAATGGGATCGCCGTCGATCATGTTGTGCTGCTTTTTACGGCCAGCAGATCCTTATGCATATCGTCCAGCTTTTGCCGAATCTCCGTAGTCGTAGATAATAGCTTTAAAGTATCGTTTTCTTCCATAAGGTGTAAATTTTGGATTACGGTGCAAAAATCCCAAATGCCTGAAAAATAATTCTTGCACATCATATACGATAATTCAGAAATGGAAGACGTATGACAATAACGCAACGGAAATGCTTTCATTCTGATTTTTATTCCTGACAATCAATAAGTCATAAAAATAATTCTTGTATATCGTTCTGTAAAGCGTGCTATAATTACGAACGATCGTCATTTTTGAGTTGATTCATTATACCCAACATCCGGAACAAAATGGGAGGTATACAGACAAACGCTATCGACTCTTTTTGTTTCGAAAAACACAAAAAATCACAAAAAGTTTGTTTATTCGCTTTATTGTATTTAATTTTAAGACACAAATATCAAATATCGGTATATATTGTGTCTGTCTGCGTATCTTTAAAAGAATAATTAGGAAAATAGCAGATATCTTTAAAAGAATAATTAGGAAAATAGCAGATATACAACAAAGTGTT
>NZ_QUDJ01000036.1:0-9890 GCF_003477565.1 Alistipes sp. AF48-12 | reverse complement strand
GTATTTAACATTTACGGGTTAAAAAAAATGTTAAAATGACTATTGTTTTATTGAAAAGGGGCTTGTATATTTACGACATACTTTGTTATGAATATTTAACATTATTTGTCATATTCTGGTCGAAAATCAATATTAACCAAACATATATATTTCCCATGAAAAGCAATAGAAAAAAATGCAATCTCAACCAGTTGGCGGGGATTATGCCAATTATCGGGAATGAAGAACAGAAAAATTCCGTAGGTGGAGATTACTATTACTCAGAACAAGGAGAGTTGCTTGGTTATCAGCCTGGGGGCAATCAAATTCGCGTGATTGATAAAGCGCAATACAGTAATGGAATGTATAGCACCGCTAAATTACTTTGTTATGCGTCTTCTGAGGCTCAACGTAATGTGTTTTCCAAGATAGCGGGAGTCGATTGTCAAGTCACGGCCGGTGCCTCGGTTCCAGATGCCAACGGCTATGTTGAAGAAACATATTGTACGCCTTCGGGGCAGATCTATATGAATTATTACGGAAGTGTATACCGGCAGTGTGATTTTTGGGATGTATATTCGACATTATTGCATGAAAGGACTCATTTGGGACAAATAGGCTCCAATTTGACTAGTGATGACCGGGAATTATTGGCCCGGCAAGCGCAGATAAACGATCCTTACTTCAGCCGTTGTTCCGAAGATTACCAATTGCGGGTGTTATGTGATTTTGTACTCCGTGGCGGAACAGTTTATTTCTAATTTTAATTGAAATGAAGAAAGTTTACCATGGGAAAAGGGGCATTGCAATGTTCATTCTGGGTATTTGGATTCTTATTACATCGTGTGCAGATAGCGTAAAAGTTCCTCCTCGGCAGTTTCATAGCTGGACGAGCGATGTGATATTTCTCGACAGTACTCGTTACCTGATGGACCGATCGCCTCTGTATGGACTTGGAGGTTATGAGTATTTGCTGCCCATAGGAGTGACGATGATAGATCCGCCATACCCCCCCGGAACAATAGGAAACGATGATAAAAAATACGCAGCGATCTGGACGTTGGTTGACAGCATGCTTTATCTGAGAGCTATCGACGGCATAAGAACGGTACCGAGAGTCTACATGAGTACGCAATATATTCCGGAAATGAAGAAATTCCTCATAAGTAAAAAAGCGGTGAAAAAAGCCGAAACTCCTCTCGATAAGACACCCATTCGGGCCGCCTGGGTAACAGGCTTGTTTTACGTCAAAAAAGCGGTGGATAAGCCCGGGGAATTCTTCGATTTGGGCGCATGGAGAAAAAGTCCGTTTCAAGAATTGACTTTCGACGAGGGGAAACTCGTTTCGGTCAGGGAAATAGAAACTCTTCCCGTTACGGAAGACGATGAAAAAGAATACCAGAAAAAGTTAATAGAGAACAGGGAGAATCGGGGTAAAGTAAACGAATACATGGAACGGTATCATTTGAAATATTTGGACTTATACGACGATAATAATAATAAAGTCCCTTTTTAAAAAGGGAGGCTGATAGTATTGTTTTCAATGCGCTAAGAAATCGCACATAATTATAAAAGTAAAACTACCATGAAAAACAATCGAAAGAAATATAATCTCAATGAACTAGTAGATATCTTGTCGGTTATCGAGAACGATGATGGACAGTGAGGTATAAGGGCAACTGCACACCAGAGGTGTGATCTCGTTTTACATGCCTGGGATATTGAGCGAGTCCCCTCTACGGGATCTTAAAGATTATCGAGGAGCGTGCGGTGAAGGAGGGTTCATATTTACTGATTTCCACATCCTGAGGAGGCGGAGAAGCACTATTGAAAAACCATATGCCACGATATGGGTTTTATTCGATAGCACCTTATTCCTTACCGCATTGGATTATAGCTGTACTTCTCTTTCATTTGGAGCTGCTTCGGATAGGGTGTATCGTTCGATGGAAATTTTTTTGGGGAAACAATCCGTTCCTGGCGAAAAGGTGAAATTGCCGCCATTCAGAATAATTTCCCTCGGACAGATCAAAGCTGAAAGGGTAAATGGCTGTTTTTATGTGAAGAAAGCGTTAGATTCGATATTCCCTGATACTAAAGCATGACAGTCGTTACCGTTCACTAAGTTGATATTTCAAAATGAGATTTTGGTGTCGAGATAAAAATTTGAAACATATCCCCTGATACAAATTCAGAAAAGAAAGCTTTCAAAAAAAGAAGAAGCGATCCAATAAGAAAAAGGGGGATTAATAAAAACATCTATCCGGATAGTCTGAGTAGGGCATATGACTGAAATAAGAGAAGAAGGCGATATTTCTCCTGGTGTCGGCGCTGGGCAGTCCATATCAATGAATGATAATCAGGATGCTGACAAGAGCGAAGAAGTTCAGGATATCATTGATCGGATACCTACACGGTGGACGGAGCGCATTTCGTTGCTTACGGCATTGTTGATTTTAGGGATCATCGCGTTGGGTTTTATCATCAAATACCCCGATACGGTAGATGGTCAGATCTCAGTGACAGCCCATGCGGCTCCGGTACGTCTTGTGGCTAATACGAGCGGCAAAATGTACTTGCTTCGTGAAAGTGGAGATTATTTGTGTAAAGGAGATGTAATCGCTTATATCGAGAGCGGGGCCGACTATCGGGATATCCTGTACCTGGACTCAACACTACGTTCAACAGGTTTTGAGAATACCGGTATGGACTCGTTGCCCGGAGATCTGATCCTCGGTGACGTGGGTACGGCCTACAACTCTTTTATGGTTGCGTATGCCCAATACAAGCTTCTGATTCAGTCGGATATTTATGAAACGATGCGTAGGAATCTCACGGGCAAGATCGCCCTTGATGAGCAGATCGTGGTGAACATGGTCCGGGAAATCGAGCTGAAGAAACAGGCTGTGGACAGCGCATACGCACAATTAGATCGGGATAGCCTACTTGTAATACAAAACGCCTTGTCTGTGGCGGAGTATCAACAACAACGTAATAACTGTCTTGTTCTGGAAGAGGCGGTATTAACGTTGCAGAATAACCGGTTGGCCAAACAATCGGAGATTGCCCAGAATCGTTTGGAAATCCAGCGTATCACACTCGAAGAAAATGAAACCCGTGCTAAGACATTCGCCGAGGTGAATACGGCCCGCAATGCGTTGGAGAACGCTGTCAATGTATGGAAAGAGCGATATCTACAGTATGCACCGATCGACGGAGAATTGGAATATCTCGGCTTTTGGAGGGAGAACAGTTTTGTCAATTCCGGACAGGAGCTTTTCACGGTTATTCCGGATAAAGGCGATTTCTTCGGTGAGATAAAGATTCCGGCTCAGGGAGCGGGAAAGGTCGAGGTGGGGCAGCAGGCCAACGTGAAATTGCTGAAATATCCTTATGACGAGTACGGTTATTTGCGTGGTAAGGTAAGTTCCATTTCACGGATCACAAACAATATCAATACTGAGAATGGAATCACCCCTACTTATTTGGTTACCGTATCGTTTCCGGATGGCATGACGACGAATTTTGGTCGCCGTCTTCCTCTCGATTTCGAAACGCAGGGCCAGGTAGAGATTATCACTAAACGAAAGCGACTGATCGAGAGATTGTTCGATAATCTGAAAGCCAAAGCGGAGAAATAATATATCCTGCCGATCCGTCACATCCAGAAATTGATTGTCCAACCTATTCACCCAACTTTATGTTTAAACTCTTTCCGGTTGAATATCAGATGGACTCGCAAGACTGCGGGCCAGCTTCGCTGAAGATTATTGCTAATAGAAATAGTTGAATTTATTTGTTATAAATATAGGAATTAATTTTAATTTGATACAGGTCTTCATCCGAGATTAGATGCTTAAACCAAGATTCATGTGGAAATCTGGTCGGGATAATAATTGGCAAATCACGATAGTGAAAATATCCGGAAAATTCGCCAAAATTATTTGTGAAAATCAGGGAAATACTGTAACTTTCAATGCTAGATTCTGTCATTCGACAGAGATAATTACCTGTAATTATTCTATTGCCTGATCAATCTATGAAAATATCGGTCGCGCTGTGTACATACAACGGCGAAAAGTATATTGCTGAACAACTATGCAGCATTTTTTGCCAGGATGAATATTTTATCGATGAAATTCAAATAGGTGATGATGGATCGACAGATCATACGATTGATATTATCCAAGAATTTCAGGCAAAATACGGGAAAATACATTTGACCGTAAATGATGAGCGTTTGGGCCCTGTGAAGAATTTCGAACGTACAATCATGCGATGCCAAGGAGATTATATCTGCCTGTCGGATCAGGATGACGTCTGGCATCCTGATAAATTGAAAGTGCTTATACCTATTCTTGAAAATGATAATACAATTCAGGCTTGCTTTACCAATGCTTCCCTGATTGATGGGGAAGGGGAGCCTATCGACGGGTGTTTATGGCAGGCATTTGGTGCTAAACGTAACGAGGAGTGCCTTTTGACTACAGATAGAATATTGGAGTTTATTCTACGTTTCGGCAATGTTGTTACAGGCGCTACGCTGGTCTTAAAATCAGCATGTAGGGATAAAATTCTTCCGTTTTATCACAGGTATGGATATGAATATCACGACTGGATGATTGCTAGCCAGTTAGCGATGAATAAGGAAATATATCCCGTAGATCAAGAGTTGATCAGTTATAGGATACATGAAAAACAGCAGGCCGGGATTCCCCGCTCAGATACCTGGGATACGATCTTTGATATACGTAAAAACATCCTGGGGAAAAGATTTGACAATGTAAGTTACAGTAGGACACTGGCTTTTACGTGGAACTATTTCAAAAATACAATCAACGAACTTCGTTTTTATAAAGAAGCATCTGGATATTTACTGAAGCGGTGTTTTGTGGAAGCCCGGAGAGAGTGGGCCAGTTTCAAACGGTATCAGTTGATTCCAAGTTCAAGTGGAAGTAGTCATTCTGATTCTAAAAGTTCAATTTGTTTTTTCGTCGGATACTCCGATTCAGGTGTGACCGCTCCGGAAGATATGGAATATATCCGCGAGCTCCAGAAACATTTTTGTAGGGTGATTGTACTGACTAATTATCAACCATCGGACGAAGTTCCTGGTTATGAATATATGTTGTTGGAAAATAAAGGATATGACTTCGGTTTTTTCTATCAGGCGGTTAGACGGATGAATTTAGCATACTATCATACTGTCGGGTTTGTAAATAATAGTAATCGATTAGTGAGAGGAGCTTCCCTACATGACTTTTTCTCATGGTGCCGTTTACAACGATCTTCGTTCTGCGGAATTACCGATAGCTATCAGGCACCTGAAGATGTCGATCCCCGATATGCATATCATTTGCAAAGCCATTTGCTCGTATTTAAAGGGCGGGCCATTGAGTATTTGCTAGATTTTTTCGATGAGATAGATTTCAGGCGTTTCTTTTCAATCGAGAATAAGACCACTCTGAGACGGTTCATTATCAAGGAATGCGAAATTGGGTTAACTCGCTATATGATCCGACGTAAAGTGAAGCCAGTGTCTTGGATGAAATCAGAAGTACTATGTTCGGAGATGTGTCGATCGGTTGAAAGTGTCAATCCGCATATTGATTTCTGGGAGGAGATGATACAGCGGGGATATCCTCTGATGAAAAAGAAGCTCATATCCGGGAAATGGGATAATCTGATTCGAAATGCCGATAATATTTCGAAGTACCTGTAAAATCAAGGAGGGAAAATATGATTAGAGTAAACTGCATTAATCTGGAAAGCCGTACCGAACGTAAGAACCATATCGAAATAGAGTTCTCCGATCGCCATGAATTTAATCTGCGGATCGTCCAAGCTATCAAACATGAAGTGGGCGCGATCGGGCTATGGCAATCATTGATCGGAGTGGTAAAAGAGATGTCTCTGTACGATGACGAGTATTTCATTTTTTGTGAGGATGATCATACATTTACCAAGCATTATACGTCCGGGGTACTGCAAGAAGGTATCGAAACAGCGAAGAGTCACAATGCCGATATTCTCCTTGGAGGTGTCAGTTGGTTGGAAACGGCCGTACAGGTATCTGATCGTATGTTCTGGGTGGATAAGTATACCGGTAATCAGTTTGTGGTGATATTCAATAAGTTCTATCCTGTGATTTTGGGAATAACTGATTTTGAAAATATGACTGCCGATAAAAAAATATCTGAACTGTCCGAAAACAAATTCGTTATATTCCCGTTTATTTCACTTCAGAAGGAATTCGGATACTCCGATGCAACGAATAATAACAATAATACCGGGCGAGTGGATTACTTGTTCGATACGACGATTAAAAAGCTATCGAAGATCGATAAGGTTAGACGCTATTATTGTAATATGCGATGAATTATGGAGACGGCTAATATCGAATTGCCGGTTTACCTAATCGGCAGTCAATTTGACGGAGGTACCGTAGAGGCAGCGTTCAAACAGTTTGAAGGAAGGGATGAGTTCTGTCTGAGTATGATTGATGACGTGAAAGATGCTCGGGGGAAACCGGATCGTTGGCAAACAGTGAAACGGTGCGTGAAAAAAGCGATTGAGGCTCAGGAGGATTTGTTTGTCCTTTGCGAGTCCGATCATATTTTTACGGCACAATACCATAAGGATTATCTGATTCGAAATATTATAGAGGCTCATGGACAAGGATGTAATATTTTGTGCGGAGGTGTCGCAAGTTTTCAGGATGCCGTTCCGTTGAGCCGAAATCGGTATTGGATCGATAGTTTCATGGTTTCGTCTTTCACGATCATATATGCAAAATTCTATCAAAACTTACTCGATGAGCCGGGGACAGAAAATTTGACTCTCGACCAGAATCTTTCGAAAATGACTAGCCATAAAATGACGCTCTACCCATTTATTTCTGTTCGGAATTACCCGAAATCGGGAGGACTGGGGACTTTGCAATGCGAGATAATGTATCGGTTTACAAATTCCGGGATGAAACTAAAGATTTATCAGGAGGCTTATGACCGCTATATTTTGAAAAATCGATAAAAAAAGGGAGAATTTCCCCCTTTTTGCGTTTGGCATCGAAGCCTGCTAGTCCTCATATCGGAACATTCCTTCTATCTGCTCTAAGTATTCAGGGAATTTCTTATGTCCTTCCTCCGTAGTGAGATGTACATCATAATATACCCCCGTCCTTTCTTTTGGATCACCAGTGTGTCGAGATATTTATACTTCCCCTGGTAGTCGTAGTATTCGTTCACAGGTTTAAAATTCAGTGAAACCCGGAAAGCCGTATCGGCATTGAATATACTTTTAGCCTTTTCTTCCGGATAATATTCGAGGTATTGACGCCAGTCTATATCGTTTCTTCCATGTAAAAAATAATGATAATGTCCCATTGCAAAGATAATATCCGCTCTGGTTGACCACATGTGTTGCATGTCGAGTACGCGAAGCGGATCGTCGGGAGAGTAACGTTTCATCGATATGATATACAGCGTGTCCTCGGGGGTAAGGGGCGGAAACAAGGAAAACATGGCGATACATTGCCGGTCTTTGGAATATAATACGTTATAGCCGGCAGTCATGATTTTCCTTAATTTAGGATAACCATAAAAGTCTTCCCCATACAAAATTTCGTCGAACTCACGCGGTTTAGTGTATGTTGCGCCCATCAATTTTAGTATCCTGGAGTTTTCATTCCCCAACCATCTGTTTTCATAATAACTGATGTTCCGGGTTACGTCCCCTGCCCAGACTTTCTGGTTTTGGGCAGGGCATAACACCGGTACCATGATGGACTGAATCAAAAAAATAAGGCATATGAATGTTCGCATCATAGTCTGTTTTTATTAAAATATAGAACCGCCGGCAGAATACGACCCTACTTCTCCGACGGCATAGATCGTCGACCAAGCGCCAATATCAACCTTGCCAGGCATTTGATTTGCCTCATCCCAGTACTTAATTTGAGTTTTTCCTGTGTTAGGATTTAGGTAGGTACCGGTGATAACCACCGCATGGCCCACCTGGCCATTATCATTATTAAAAACCATCATCCCTTTGTACTCTTTGCCGTTATATGTGATGTTTCCTTGCTGAGAAATCGAAATTGTATTATCCTTGACTTCTACTACTTCCATATCTCCGAAAGATCCCATTGTGGGAATATCACTTGCATTTACTTCGCCCCCACTACCTGCCCAATATCCTAGTACCTCATGCGTTTCAATTGAGTAATGCTGCCAGTCGAAGGCATCTCCGTCTAGAAAATCTAAACAGTGGAATACGCATGAAGGTGGAGGTTCCGTCCCTCCAATAGAGGATTCCATCTCGTCTTTTTCAATAATTTCTAGAAAATCTGCTGATTTTAGCTTGTCCAAGGTAAGTTTTGTTTTCATCGTATAATTATATTTAAATTAATAAATAATTGATTTAAGAAGAACCGTACGATTTGTTTCAATAATTCTTTTTGTATCTGGATATATCATAGAGCCGCCCAATCCTCATATCGGAACATCCCCTCTATCTGTTCCAGGTATTCAGGGAATTTCTTATGTCCTTCCTCCGTAGTGAAGATGTACATCATAATATACCCCCGTCCTTTCTTTTGGATCACCAGTGTGTCGAGATACTTATACTTCCCCTGGTAGTCGTAGTATTCGTTCACAGGTTTAAAATTCAGTGAAACCTGGAAAGCCGTATCGGCATTGAATATACTTTTAGCCTTTTCTTCCGGATAATATTCGAGGTATTGACGCCAGTCTATATCGTTTCTTCCGTGTAAAAAATAATGATAATGTCCCATTGCGAAGATAATATGTGCTCTGGTCTGCCACATGTGCTGCATGTCGAGTACGCGAAGCGGATCATCGGGAGAGTAACGTTTCATCGATATGATATACAGCGTGTCCCCAGGAGTAAGGGGTCGAAACAAGGGGAACATGGCGACACATTGCCGGTCTTTGGAATATAGTACGCTACAACCAGAAGTTACGATCTTCTTTAATTTGGGATAGCCATTGAATGATTCCCATCCCAAAATTTCGTCGAACTCACGCGGTTTACTGTATGTTGCGCCCATCAATTTTAGTATCTTGGAGTAGTCTTCTCCTAACCAGTTATTTTCATAGTAGCTAATGTTCCGGGTTACGTCCCCTACCCAGACTTTCTGGTTTTGGGCAGGGCATAACACCGGTACCATGATGGACTGAATCAAAAAAATAAGGAATATGAAAGTCCCCATCGCAATTTATTTAATTGAACTTAGAACCACTGGCGGAATATGAACCTACTTCTCCGACGGCATAGATAGTTGACCATTCGCCAATATCAACAACTCCTTCCACGCGATTTGTCTCATCCCAGTACTTGATTTGTGTTTTTCCTGTATTTTTATTTGTTTCAGTACCAGTGATAACTACTGCGTGGCCCACCTGGCCATTGTCATTATTAAATACCATCATGCCTTGGTATTTTTGCCCGTTGAACGTGATCTCTCCCGAAGAGGAAATTGATATCTGATTATCTCCGACTTCAATTACCTCCATGTCTCCGAAAGCTCCCATTTTGGGAATATCACATGCATTTACTTCGCCCCCGCTACCTGCCCAATACCCGCGTTATATGTTTGCAGTGAGTAATACTGCCAGTCATGGGTTGCCCCATCCAATACGTCTAAACAATGGAATACACACGAACGTGGAGGTTCCGTCCCTCCAATAGAGGACTCCATCTCATCTTTTTCAATAATCTCTAGAAAATCTGCTGATTTTAGCTTGTCCAAGGTAAGTTTTGTTTTCATCGTATTTTTATATTTAAATTAATAAAATAATGAATTGACTTAACTGGCTTCCCTTGTTTACTCCAACATCTTCATCAATACAATTCACATAACTATTTATGTCGAGTAAAACCTCTGCTTA
>NZ_QUDJ01000035.1:0-10638 GCF_003477565.1 Alistipes sp. AF48-12 | reverse complement strand
AAGAAGTAAAATCGAGAATATTTCATCATTCATCTTTACATTCCATCGGATATACTTGCATTGAAAGTTGATGTTATTTTTCTGGTTATGTGATAATATCGGTGATATTGATTCTTGTTCTGCTATTATAGAAGAATAATCTAATTCTTGCCCATTGATGTATATTTGATATTCGGATTTCAATTCTAAAAACCACGCAAATTCAGCCTTTAGATAAGGGATAAGAGTCTTCGTTATAAACAAACTGGAAATATCAGAAGAAATCTCATTAAAAACGACACAAGTACCTGTTGTTGTGTCATCAGATACAAGTGGCTCTGTTGTAGTGTAGTCTTTTAAAGTATCGCTATCAATTCTAATGTCATAAGACATTATTTGTGCATCTTTACTATAGCGTGTTTCCCAATTAGCAAATCTCGCAAATTTATAGAAAGTAAAACGACCATAACCGTTTTTTCCTCTTGTAAATTCAGTATTATTCTCGTTGGCTATTCTCTTTTGAGACTCATAGAATTTTTTGAATTTTATAGGTAATTCTTCATAGCAGATGCCTGTACCATTGTCTGTTATTCTAATATTTTTGATTGTGTCCAATTCTGCATTGTCAATTTCAAAATCAATATTTACAACGGTTGCTTTTGCATCAAATCCATTCCATACATATTCGGCAATAGCTCGCTCTGGAGTATATTTATTCAATATTTTCCTAATGCCAGCAGATGTTATTTCTACAGTTTGCGAGTTCATGACTATTTATTTTTAATTAAATCCAGACCTTTCTCCGTAAGACGGTATTTCTGTCGCGGGTGTTTCGGCTTTTCCGGATAAATCGGTTCTACTAAATCCAACCTTATTGCAGGATACAGATAAAGCTCCAGAAAATTGCTTTTGTCCTTCAATCCTATCATTTCCATAACATCTTTTGTCGATAGTGTCTGATTCCCGATTGCAGACAGAACTTTTCCCACTTGCGGGGTAACTGTCGGGTAACTATCGGGCGACTGTGGGGTGACTGTCGGGTATGACCCGACTGCTTTCCGGGTATAGCGGAAAACGACCCATACGCTGTTTCCGTCCGTGTGAAATTCGGGGTCCGGAATGCCGACACGCCGGCACTCGCTTATCATAAGCCCGATGCCCCGTCCCCAACTTTCCAAGACCTCGCTTTTATACAGCACGTTTGCTATGATTAGATTTTGCGGTTCTGAATTATGCCCGCTTAACAGTTTTTCCATTGTTATATCCGGCGGAAATGTCCCGCTGTTCTCTATTTCCACACGGTCGTCATAGATGGCGATTCCCACCGAACTGCCGGGACGGTGGTACAGGCGGTGGCACAACGCATTTGTGCAGCACTCTCTCAATGCCTTGTACGGGATTTCCAGTTCTTCCTCACGGTACAGCCCTTCTATCTTACCGGAAAGTGACAGATGTTTGAAAAAGAACGCCATTGCAGCATCCAGCAGCGCGTAGATATTCCCAGTGACACGTTGATTGTCTATAAACTCGTCTTTCGTCGTGCCTTTGAAACGCGCCAGACGGAGCAGGCATTGGGGATAATAATAAAAATCATGACCGAACAGCACTGCTGAAGCATTGTTAAGTTTCCCGTCATGCAACAGACTGAATTTTTCGAGAATGGTC
The DNA here is from genome assembly GCF_003477565.1 of Alistipes sp. AF48-12. Taxonomy (NCBI): domain Bacteria; kingdom Pseudomonadati; phylum Bacteroidota; class Bacteroidia; order Bacteroidales; family Rikenellaceae; genus Alistipes; species Alistipes sp. AF48-12. Next base: position 8,994 of record NZ_QUDJ01000035.1, on the reverse strand, counting down.
GGCAAGTCTTCCCTTATGGTTGCTTCAGGTAAACGACCGCTTCTGATTCCCCCGCGAACAGCACTAATGACGGCATGTTCGTCAAGGTCGGATATTTTAAGGTCAGGATTTGCTATTGCCTCCCAAGCGTATTTCCCGCCCCGCTGTATCAGATATTGGTTATATATCTCCTGCGGCATGATGGATGTCGCGCTTTCCACCCGCAGGTAAGCCCGTCCTTTGTAAGAGAACGGACGCATATATCTTTGTTCTTCCGCAGACAGTGCGATGACACTTTTGCCAGTGTCTGGTATTTCAGTATAAGAAACTTCAACTGTGGCAAACGGCTCGATACGCCGGATCGCGTCCGCTATATCCCGCTTGGTTTTGTCGCTCACGTCTTGTCCGATGATTTTTCCCTTGTCGGTGACACCGAACAATACCGTGCCGCCTTCGCCGTTAAGGAAGGCGCAAAGCGTTTCCATGCCGCGCTCCAACTGTCCGGTGGTTTCCTTGAACTCCACCCGTCCGCATTCTTTTTCGGCTATCAACCGTTTTATTATGTCGAGGTTGTCTATGCTCATATACAATTCTGTAACGTGGGTACAAAGATAGTGCTTTTCGCTGGTTTTCGGGCGAATAGATAACGAAATGTATCTACACAGCAGGACAAAACCTACAAAAAATCAGAGAATGACATAACGTCACCCCCTGATTCATCATTGGTACAGGATTATTTTCTCAAACGTTCCATTTCCTCGTCGCGGAGCATCCTCTCGTTCAGTTTCTCCTGCATCCTGTCAAGGAAGTAAGTGCGGCTTTCGTTTTTCCGGCGTTTGATGTCGATATAGAAACGGTAGCAGTCCTTTGATTCGATACCGAAAATCTTGTAGAGGAGCGGGGCGAGCTGTTTGAGCGGCATGTTGCCGTTGTTGATGCAGCCCATCTCGTTGATGCCGTAGATAAGTTCCACGAGGTCGATGGCGTTGCCCGTCCATTGCAGGGGTGAGGCGGGATTTTCGGTTGTGTTGTCGGAGGATGTACGGATGGGGATTAGTGGTGGCACTTGGGGAGCGGCAAGGAACTTCTGCATCTTCCTCACTAAAGAGAGTGCCTTGCTGATATAGGCTGCAACCTCCCTCTTTTCTTCGGGAAGATTGCGCATGGGATGGTGCTGCAACTCGATTTCGATGTAAGCCAGTGCGATGATGGTGCGGTTGGTGTCCACATTGCCGCTGCATAGCTCGATTACTTGCGTGGCGAAAGCCGTATATGCCGTTTCCATATTGCAGTCCCCGGCTTCGTTTATACGGCGGAAGAACTCGGTTTCCGCCAATAAGAAATAATTCATATCCTGTCAATTTTGAAATTTTACACTCTGTTTTTCGGTATGCGCACATGAATATGATTGGCAAAAAGCGTGTTCATAAAATAAAAAATCCGGCACACTCTCTGCAAGGTGCTGGATTTCAGTGTGATAATTTTGCAATTTATTTGTCTGTCAGGAATTATTTTCGACTTAAAGTGTTCATTTCCTGAACATTCGTCCATTTTCCGGACATCAAACGCACGCTTTATAGATATGGCGGACCACTCCGTTGCGGTACACCTTCTGCGAGGTCAGCGTCCATTGTTCCTGTGGCAAGGCGGACTGGAAGAAACGCTTTCCCGTTCCGGCAATGAAAGGAAGCGTATAAAGTATGATTTCATCCACCACACGCATACGTAACAGCCCATTGATGTAGTCCGCCTTTTCAGGAGTGACTTCCGCCAGATAGCAGATGTCTGTTGCGGATTTCCGCCATTCGTCGAGCATAGAGATGGAATAGTCGGGTGTGATATGATAAAGGGCGTTTTCCCTTATCTCGTTGATACCGCAATCTTCAAGGCGCAGTTCCTTATACGCTTTGCAATATAACTCGGAGCTTTGACAACCGTCCATCGTGAGGACGGCAAGAATCTGTACTTTACCCATTAGCGTTTCCTTTCGTTGGGCAAGGGCAAAAAAGTAGCGTGCAATCCACGCTATCACTAATGGAGGCTCTGGAATGCCCTTAACAGGAATAGGTGAATGCACGCTATGCGTAGGCATAGCATAAGCAATCACGCAATAGTTCCTGTTAATGTTAATTTTCCAGATTCCCATTAGGACGCCTTGCGGTCTTATGTTATATATAGGCGGCAAAAGGCTCTGCCAATCGCCGTTACCTTCTGATATGTCATGCAAAGATAGCCATTTTCAGCGAATTGCGGGCTATGGTTGCTCAAATTTATACTTCAATCCATATTCTTCCAGTTTATTATAGAGTGTTGTCCTGCCTATTCCAAGCAATTCGGCAGCGACCTTCCGGTTCCCGTCAGCCTGCTTCAAAGCACGCAGAATCCGCTCTTTATCTTCCTCGTCGTTGCGTAGGGAGAAGCCGGTAACAGAGGTTGTTTCGGTTATCCCAAGTTCCAGATGCTCTTTTGTGACAAGTCCCGTCTGAGCCTGCAACACCGCACCCATGATTTTCTGTCGAAGTTCGCGCACGTTGCCCGGCCATGAATGGGTCAGCAACGCTTTCCGTGCTTCGGAACTGAAACCGCTAACCTTGCACTCCAATTCCTTATTGGCAATCTCACGGAAGAACTCCGCCAGCGGCATGATGTCCTCCTGACAGTCACGTAAGGGCAGAACGGTTATTTCAAAGTCATGTAGGCGGTATAACAAATCCTGCCGGAAACGCTTTTCATTGACCGCCTTTTCCAGATTCTCGTTGGTGGCGGCGATGATGCGGACGTTGAAACTGCGGTCGGACTTGTCGCCAACGGGACGGAACCGCCGTTCCTGTATGGCACGGAGTAACATCTGTTGAGTTTCTGGTGCGAGATTACCCACTTCGTCTAAAAACAATGTGCCGCCTTCCGCCTCGTGGAAATAGCCTTTCTTTGTGTTTTCAGCACCAGTGAACGCTCCTTTGACGTGTCCGAAGAACGCCGATGGTGCAAGCTCTTTGGTGAGTGAGCCGCAGTCCACCGCCACGAAAGGCTTGCCTGAACGCTTGCTTTTATCGTGCAGTAGATGGGCAATATGCTCTTTGCCAGTACCGTTCTCCCCGAATATCAGTACGCTCATGTCGGTAGGAGCTACCAGCCTTATCCGGTGCATGATTTTCTGAAAGGCTGAACCGTCACGGGCAAATACGGGCATGCGGCTTCGCCCGATATTCCGCTCTTTCAGTATGGTGCGGAGCAAAGGCACGAGTTTGTCCTCCACGAGTTGCTTGGGTATGTAGTCCAGCGAACCGAGTTTCATGCTTTCAACCGCCGTATGTACTTCGGCATAGTCGGTCATGATGATGAACGGCTGCGTCATGCCTTCTTTGCGCATCCAGCGCAATAGGTCGATGCCGTCACCGTCAGGCAAACGCAAATCAGAAACTACTATATCATTGTCAGTGGCTTGTTGCAGAAGTTTCTTCGCTGTCGAGAGGTGGAAAGCCTGCACGGTACGGAATTTCTCCCGTGCCAGCAGGTTGCAGACAAACTCGCAATATACGATGTTGTCCTCCACCACGATGATTTTTGTTTTATCCATTTTCGTATTTTCTCCTTTCTTCTTTTGCCAGCCGGATTATCTCCGAACCCTTATCCAATACGGCAGTCACGGCGTTGTTCAATGCTTCATAATCGGGAACGGCACTCCCATGAAGCTGTTTATAAAGTTCCCTTAATGGTTGGTCGGCACGCAGTATCTCCCACGAACTATGTAGGTGGTGTGTCAGGGCGTCCAGTTCTTGAAAGTCTTTCCGTTGTTCCGCATCCCTGACCGACTGCATTTCCTTTTCGGTTTCCGCTATCAGTTTATCCAACATGACGGATTCATTGCCGTAAGACAGTAGGGAGGAGAAATCAGGCTTTTCATTTTGTTTACCTTTCATGGCGCACTTGTCGGAAACTTCCATCAGCTCCGATATGGAAAACGGCTTGAGAAGGCAATCGGAAAATCCACGTTCTAAAAGTTCCTCTCTGTTGCAACTGCCCGAAGCGGTTGTTACAATAATCGGAATGATCCTTGAATTGCCCACATTGGAGGTGCGTAGCAGTTCCAACAGCTCGAAGCCGTTTATATCCGGCATATTCAAATCGGTCAGAAGCAGACTGTATTCTTTCCGGCGTATCATTTCCATCAGTTCCGCAACATCGGTGCAAGTGTCGCAATGTATCCCTTCTTGTGCATACATTTCTTTCAGCATTAGGAGAAGTACCTTGTCATTGTCGATGGCAACAATATCATGGAGTGTTCGGTTATGATGAATCTGTGTTTTATTTATCCGTTCCGGCAATTCCTCGGCTGACTGCATGGGTATCTCCACCGTGAAACGGCTGCCCTTGCCTTTCTCGCTCTTCAGCTGGATTGTGCCGCCGAGCATTGTCACAATGCGCTGAACAATGGAAAGACCTAATCCGAAGCCGTCCTTTGCGGCAGCGTTTGACAAACGTTCAAACGCACCGAACACACGTTGCTGTTCCTCTTCGGTCATACCCGAACCCGTATCTTTGACGATAAGTTTCAGCATACCGTTATCATACCCCATTGTCAGAGAAACGGCACCGTTCTCAGTGAACTTGATGGCGTTTGACAGCAGGTTATTTCCAATTTGTAGAATGCGTTCCTTATCGGTCAGTACAACAGCATCCGTGTGATTCGTCACAGTAAGAGCAAGTCCCTTGTTTATGGCAATTGGCATAAACTCTGATTCGAGCGTATGCGCTATTGATGAAATCCTACACGTGGAGAAATTAGGCTGTTCCTTGCCGTCGTCCAGCCGGAAGAAACTCAGAAGAGTATTAAGCATTTCACGCATACGGTCGGAGGATTGCTGAATATTTCGGATATACATCCCGGTTTTATCCGCATTGAAGTTTTTTTGTATCAGTCCGGCATAGCCCGTTATTGCAGTCAGCGGTGTGCGTAATTCATGGGTAATGGTATGTACGGCTTTCTTGCGGGAGGTTATCAGTGCCTCGTTTCGCTTTGCCATTTGTTGCAGTCGCTCGATTAAATCTGCGGTTTCCTGTTTATATCGCTTGATGCGGTTGGCATTTCGGTGTATGATGATATATGATATGACCAGTAGCAGTATAACGAACCCTGTCAAGCCCCCAATCTGAATGAACGACCGTTCCCGCATGGCTGTTATCTCGGCTTCCCGCTTTTGTAGGTCAGTTTGTACTTTCCCGTCTATTTGAACAACCAGTCCTTGCAGTTGCCTGTTAAGTTCCGCATTTCGTGCGGCAAGGCTATCGGCATGAACCGATAAGCGGCGGCTTTGTGCCTGTTGTTCGGTTCTCATATTCCGGTTAAAGGAACGGTGCATCGTGGTAGTCACAGTTGGTTTCGCTTCTTCCTTTTTGCCGAAGATGCCCAAGAAACCTTTGCGCTTGGACTTCTTGGGCTGTTCCTGTACACTCTTCTGCACGATTACAGGTACTTGACTGGTTATCTTATCGTTGATGGCTTGTTGTTGTTCAAGTATTTGAACGATTTGGCACATCTGCCGTTCCTTATCTTCGAGAAGATGGCGTACGCTGTCTATACGCTCTGCCGGATAGGTAGCTTTGAAACGGCAGAGCATACTATCCATTGCCATACGCTGTGCATGGTAATGTTCGATATCTTTATCGTTCCATTCCAGTATTGTTTCACCAAATAGAGAAAATTTTATCATTTGAATATTGATATTGTTTATCTCTTTTCGGAACTCGTCTATTTTTTTATTGTCAAGTTCTAATGCTTCTATCTCCTGCCATTCATAGAAGCTATTATATGCTATACATCCGATAAGAACGGAGATAAGTATATACCCCAACCGTATTGTCTTATAGAAATTCCTGGATCGTTCCATTATTTTGATGATACTGATTTTTCAAACATGAATAAAAGTTTATCCTTTTCTTCCATACGGGTATTATCAGAATAACCGCCTTTTGTTATTTGATACCCACACGGCTTAACCATAAAAGTGCCTAAGCCTTTAGTGTATGAACTTACTTCTGAAGCATAGTCTTTACTTGTATTTAATGGAACTTTCCCTTCAATAAGACACCACTCTTTATTACAACTGATACCTTTAATCTCAGACATCATTTTTTGCAGATCTGTAATAGCTTTGGAACTTGCTACTTGTGGTATCTGTAACTCAAAATAGAGCATCGGTTCGAGAATATCCACTCCTGATTGTTGCAAAGCCAACCTGAAGACATAAGGAGACAATTGTCTAAAATCGGCAGGGGTACTTATCGGACTATAATAAAGGGCATAAGTAAAGGTTACTTTCAAATCCGTCACTTCCCATCCATGCAATCCCGATTGGCAAGACATACGGATTCCTTCAAAAACGGCATTTTGAAAAGAATGGTTCAGATAACCAAAGGAGATTTCACTTTCGATTTGCACCCCTGACCCTATCGGTAAAGGTTCCAGAGTCAGTCCTATTGAGGCCCAGTAAGGGTTGGGAGGGACTTCGATATGGATAATCTTATTCACCTTCTTTTTAGGTCGTTCTTTGTAGATAGTCTTGATTTCATCAAAATGGGTCTTTACGGAGAATCGTTCTTCCAGCAATGTTTGTATGATTTCTTTTTGGGTTAAACCATATAACGAGATTTCCAATTCATCACTATATGAATTTATGGAAAAGGACAGAGACGGGTCTTCAATAAACAATACATTTAGAGCGGATATCAACTTGCTTCTCTCTTCGGGCTTGTCTGGTCGGACAGAAGATTTGAGGGCGGGATGCTGATGAGATAATCCTTGAATCAGACAAGGTTTAACACCTAAATAATCTCCGATTCTTAATTCTTCTATATCTTCTATAATTGCGATATCATTAGCAACCACTTCATCAACATTTATCTCTTTGCCCTGATAAATGGTTTTTAGATTTTTAATCTTGATGAATTTTTCCGAATCATTGACTTTTATAACGGTTCGAAGTCTCAGACTTCCGTCAATAATTTTTAGAAAACTTCTTTTATGCCCTTTGGGGGCATGTTCTATTTTATAAAGATAAGCTGAAAGTCTATTTGGGACTGATGCCGGAGGAAATATAAAAGAAATGATGGCGTCTAACAACTCATTGATGCCAATATTGCACATTGCTGATCCATGCAAGACCGGATAGGCTTTGGCTTTTGCCACAAGAGCGATTATCGCATTCCAATAATCTGCCGGTAAGATTTCTTTATCCGCCAAATATAGTTCTAATATATCGTCGTCATGGTTGCATACAAATTCTTTGTGTTCTGCCCTTATATCTGTTGAGGTGCAAATCGGGTAAACTACTCCATCGACAACCGTTTGCATAAACAAGACGTCTTGCGACAGATTTGTTTTTATGTCCAGATATAAACGCTCAAGATTTACGCCGGCACGATCAATCTTATTGATAAATATAATTGTCGGGATTTGCAGTTTTTGCAAAGTCTTGAACAGCAACTTTGTTTGTGCTTGTATGCCTTCCTTTGCCGATAATATGAGGACTGCTCCATCAAGCATTTTGAATGTCCGCTCCACCTCTGCAATAAAATCCATGTGTCCCGGAGTGTCAATGATATTGCATTTCACACCATTCCAAACAATAGATGTCGTAGAAGCCCGAATAGTAATTCCTCTACGTTTTTCTATATCCATAGAGTCTGTTATGGTGTCACCTTTATCAACACTGCCGCGCTTTTCCGTTGCTCCGCAGGCAAATAGCAGATTTTCGGTTACGGAAGTTTTTCCTGCATCAATGTGAGCAAGAATTCCTAAATTTATAATGTTCATTTGATTAAGCAATAATATACTACAATAGATGCATTGCCGAAACGCACCTTTTAATACCTCCTCGTAGCATGTGGAAAACTACAGGATTCTTAACTCGTATTAATATGTATATTATTACTGCCGCATAATTGAACGCAAATTTACGAAAAAAAAAGTTCCCTGACAAAAGCACAAAGAACTTTTTTAATCTATACGTATTTTTATTTGGTATTATTAATTTGTTATGCGGCAGCTTAAAAGACGACACCAAACCAGAAAAATCATCTTGACAACCACCCGACTTTGAACTACGAAGGATGAAATTTTTCAGGGACAACTTCCAGCATTTCCAAAAAACAGTTTACCCATTGACTTGGAGACAAACAAACAATTTGAGCATTAAGGTTTAAACCGAATTTTTCCGAAATTGACCTGACCTGACTTTTCCTGAAAATCGACTTTAAAGCTGTTTTTACAGATAAATCAGGTTTCTCTAACAGACAGGAAATAAATGCTAAGTATTTGGCTTTAAACTTAAAATCAAAAAATAACTGTTTTCTTTTAATGTTTAACAGGGCTGATTTGACAGTTGGCGGTGGAAAGAAACTTTCAGGACCTACCTCATAGACAAGTTTCAAATCAAAAAAAGTATGATAGAAAACGGTATATGGATTGTAAAGCTTCCTCGAAAATAACTTTTGTGTAGGTTCTAACTGAAGGACAATGGAACCTCCCAGAAAATTTCCAAGACTCTCAAACATCAGGATTTTGAAAATATCGAAAGTAATGCCATAAGGAATATTTGACACCACTTTGAAAGGAAATTTCGGAACTGCAAAATTCCTAAAATCACAACCGACAACTTGAACATTTCGGGCATCAGAAAATAATTTTCGTAAATGTTCAACCAAAGCTGTGTCGTTTTCAATAGCAACAACATTGTTGGCGATTTTTAATAAATGAACAGTAAGAAACCCCTTGCCTGCCCCAATATCTAAAACCGTATCCTGATTACTTATATTTGCTTGTCTTATTGCATCTTTTATTAGCACTTTATCAATAGTAAAGTGCTGACCCGTAAAACGAACGGGCAATTTCTTTTTTGTCATTAGTAAACCCGTTGGCGGAATTAATTTAAGTTGATAAATATGAGTAAAAAGTTGTACATGTCGCTGATTTTTAGTAACTTAGTGGTGATTAAAACATTAAGTTCAAACCATCGT
>NZ_QUDJ01000034.1:0-10815 GCF_003477565.1 Alistipes sp. AF48-12 | reverse complement strand
TAAGTCATTTCGGACATGGATGTACATTTCTATTGGTGGTGAATGGAAATGAAAAAGGACATATTTGGTTTGATGGACGAGCTGATTATAGTGGACTTGTACCGAAATTGAAAGATGGGCAAAGAATATCATTTATAGAATGGTATATAACCTTTCTTGATATGGAAATTGAGAACATAAATGAATCACTAACAAACAGCACTACCGCTTAAAGCGGAACGCTGCCAAACATTAGCACCCCATAAAGCGAAAACAAGATGATAGTAGAAATAGAACAACTTACAGAAAAAGATTTTGTACAAGGAAGTCTGTCTTATGAGTATAATTTCCATATTTCAATATGGAATGAATCAACTCGTGTCGAAATATCTAATAAACAAGGAATTGACAATATATCTATTCTCCCTATAATTAAATCTGTTTTAGTGTGGGTAAATAATAATAAAGAAATCTTGACAATATATCTATTCTCCCTATAATTAAATCTGTTTTAGTGTGGGTAAATAATAATAAAGAAATCTGCACAGAAACAGCAATAGAGGAAGGAATGATTAGACTTGCTGAAGAATGGATAAAAGATGAAGATTCTAAAGTAACAAACGAAAAAGATTGTTATTTGACGGCATATGAGGAAAAAGTATTTTACCTATAACTCAAACTGATTTTTATAATAGCTTAAAGGTGCAATCTATTTATTTTTCTGTTGAGGAAGGGATAACAGATATAAACATGTATATAAGTTGTTCCCCTGATTATTATGCAGGTCATGTTATATGGTATAGTCTATATACCAAAGAAAATGGAAAAATTGAATGTGAATGTAATGGATTAGAAGGATAGAACAGGTTGCTAACAAACAGATGAAACATTGAAAATGGTTTATCTGCCGAACATTATCAACCTCGAAAAGCAAAAATACAATGAATAGAATATTAACACTATACCTCTTTTTGCTATTGTGTGGCACGGCTTCCGCACAACAAATAGTAAAATGGGACGATTTACAGACTATAACGGATAACGCACGGCGCACGGTCTATTATGAAAAAGGCAGTAAACAGCCGTTGCAGGGAGAATATCGCATTATACGAGGGCTTGACGAGGAGCGTGTTAAACTTTCCGACGGCATAATAAACGGTGATTATCTCCGCTATCGTGATGGGGTACTGCGTGAATCGGGCATATATGCCAAAGGAAAGCGCAACGGCATATTCACGGAGTATTACCAAGATGGCGTTACTCCCCGAAAAGAAACACCCATGCAGCAAGGCAAGATAGACGGAACTGTAAAGACCTATTTTCGTAACGGCAAAATAGAAATCGAAAAGGAGTATAGGCAGAGTGTGGAGAGCGGACGGGAACGCCGCTTTGACAGCAAGACGGGTGAGCAGATTTTTGAATCTCATTATATAGACGGCAAAAAAGAGGGTGAGGAATGGGAAATATTCGAGGATGGGCGCACGCTTCGCAGCAGGACTACACGACACTACCGTAACGGAAAACTTGACGGCTTTTATCGTGTGGAATCGACACGGGACGGAAAACCCTATATAACCATCGAGGGGCAATACACCGACGGCGAGAAATCGGGACGTTGGAAACAGTACAACGCCACCGATGACACAACCCATGAATGGGATGAATGATTTTCTTTTTTCGCAAGTTGATTTTATAAAATTGCCACCGAAAGTTCGTACTTTCGGAAAAAGATGTTATATTTGCAAATGAAAGAGTTATTTGACAGCATAGCAACGCAAAACGCTGAAATTCGCACAGTTGCTAAATCGTTACTTCTATTTCTCAAATAATTCGCTAAAAGTTTATTTCTCAATCGGTTAAGTCAAACCGAGAAAAATCTAAAATAAATTTGACATGGAAGAAATATTGAAATTTCTTGAACTTCATATAAAAAAATGGGTACGAGAAGTTCTCGAAGAGAAGGAGAGGGGAGCCTCGGTAATTGCGCTTTCTCCACAAAACATTCCTCCTAAAGGTTTAGTGAAAATCAGAGAGGCAGGCCAAGCTGTTGGTTTAGCATCAGGTACTATCTATAATTTAGTGGCCAAAAAGAAAATCCCCTTTCATAAAGTGAACGGGGCTTTACGTTTCGATTTGACGGAATTGGATATGTGGGCACGACAGGGACGACCGGAAATTATAAATATTGGTTTAGAAAAACTTAAAGATCTTCACTTGGATAAAAAATAGATAAAAGAGGCGATAGTACTATCGCCTCTTTTATTTTGTCGTTCCCGCCTTTTTTGATTTAGACATCCGATCTAAGCGGGTATCAGTCTGTTATATTGTATGTTTCATCGAATTTAAAAAGCAGGTATAATGGCCTGCTTTCATTTTTTATTAACCTTTCAAAAACAGTGCTTATGAAAGCCAATGCAACCGTTTCTGTACGGAGAAATGCCGTACAGAACAAGAAAGCCCGGACAACCGGCAAGGTCCGTACGAAAAAGCATACGGGCTCTCCGCTCTCTCAAGCCTCCGCCGATCTGCCCGAGCAGCAGATCGCGCTGGATTCGATCGTTCCGAACGATTTCAATCCCCGCCGGAACTTTTCCGAACAGAGTCTTCGGGAACTGGCCGACAACATGACCCGGGTCGGGCTGATCCATGCCGTTACGCTCCGTCCCCGCAGCGACGGGCAGGAAGGCTACTCGCTCGTATGCGGCGAAAGGCGTTTTCGCGCGGCCCGGCTGGCGGGATGGGAGACCATACGGCTAAGATCTGCCCGATGAGCGACGCCGAAGCGGAAGACTTCGCCATTGCCGAAAATCTGCAACGGGAAGACATCACGCCGTTCGAACAAGGACAGGCGTTCAAACGCCTGATCGATACGCGCCGTTACGACGTCGGAACGCTGGCCCTGCATTTCGGACGAACGCGCGATTTCGTCCTGAGCCGTATCCGCCTACTGGATCTGATCCCCGAGGTAATAGAATTGCTGAACAGCGAGGAGATCAATATTTCGCAGGCGTTGGAGCTGTGCCGATACGAGAAAGATATTCAGCGGGAAGTCTATGACAAGTTCCTCCAAACGAACCTCGACTGCCACTGGCGGCATCTCCGGGCCAAAGAGCTCAGAAGCCGTCTGGCCGGCATGTATCTTTCGCAACTGGATTCTTACCGTTTCGACAAAACCGAATGTGCATCCTGTGCGAGCAACAGGGCCAACCAGGTGCTTTTCGCGGATTGCGGCGACTGCAACGTCTGTCAGAACCGGGCGTGCATGAAACGCAAGAATACGGAGTACCTGATCGCCGAAGCGAAGAGACTGCTTTCGGAATGTCCCGGCATACGGATCGGTTATTTCGAGGATTGTTCGCAGGGAGAAGTCCTGCAAGCAATCCGGGAAGAATCCTACCCGGTCCGTGCGCTGGGCTATGCCGGCTACTACGAGGCGCATCCCGAAAAGCCGGAGGAACCGCGCAGGGAGGATTTCACCGATGAGGCGGATTATACGGAAAGCATAAATACTTTCCGCAGCGCATCGGAGGAGTACGAACAGGAGTGCGCCGACATACAAAGACGGGTCGAAGCGGGGGAACTGATACGTTACGCCGTGATCGGAGACCGCGGCATCGAATTTTACTACGACGAGCCGATTCCGGTAACGGAAGAGCAGAATGAAAGTAATTCGGCTCGGCAGACCCGTCCGGACGATTCGGCGGAATTTTCTGGAAACACGTTCACGACGGTTCCCGATATCGTATCGTTCGCCGGCGAAAGCGTCGATCCGGAAACGGGCGAAATACTTTCTCCCCAATCCGATACGGAAACGATCGACCGGACCATGACGCAGGAGGAGATCGAGCGCGAGGAGAAGATAAATACCCTGAAAGAGCGACACGCCAATAATTACCGGCTGTTTCTCGACCATATGGCGGCCGACCTGAAAATAGCTCTGCGTAAGACAGACTACAGGGAAGGAGCTTTGACGGAGGAGGAACAGCGGATTTTCTGGTTTTTGCTGCTCCGAACACTCGATCGAAGGCTGTGCCCGCAGTTCGGACTGAATGAACATGACTGGCCGATGTCGGAAGAGCGGCAGGTACGGATATGCAGGGAGCTTACCCCGGAACAGCAGGTATTGCTTCTGCGGGAGTTCATGCGCGGCAAGCTGATGGAAAACTGTTCCGTACCCGAACTGATCGGCCGGCTGTCCGGCGACTTCGTAGAGATTCATCAGCCGGACGCCTACCGGGAGATCCGTTCACGGCATAAGGACGTTTACGACCGTCGGCTTTCGGGCATATTCCAACGGCTGAAAACACTGGGATGCACGGATACGGAACTTCCCGTAAACGAGACGGAGCTCGAAATCCGGCATACGCTCGCGTTCGGGGCGCTTCAGTCACACATCGCACCGGAAGCCGTTCCGTTCGATCCGAACGAACTGCCGCAGGAGTCGCCCTGCGAGATTCCGCAGACGGAGGAGCCGGAAGGAGAAGATATACCCGGCGACGATATCCGTCCGGAACCGGCGATTCCCGTAAAGGAACCCTACCTGCCGAAACCGGCCGACAGCCCGGAGGAAACCGTTTCCGGTATCGAGGAATACCCAGCGTCGGAGGAACTCGATCAAAGAGCGGGAGATAACGCCGTATCCGAAATTCGGGCGGCCTGATATGGAGCGAACCTTTCATGCATACAGGGAGCGCATACGCGCTCCCTGTATGTTTTCATGCTGCCGGCCGTATGGGATCATACGGTATACGGCGTCACCGGTCTTTCGAAGGGAACGTTTTCCGTCCGAGCAACTCTGCCAGAAGAACGACGTCGGCCGCATGGTAGACAAACCTGCGATCGAAAACGCCGCAGCGGATCAGCCGTTTCTTACGCGCCGCCTCCAGTTGCTCTGGGGTAATCTTCAGCATCCGGCATACTTCGTCGGCCATGAACACGAGGTCGATGTTACGCATCGCGCACAAGTGTACGAGAAAGTAGTTCATGTAGATAAGCTGCCGGTTCCGTTTGACGAGCTTCGTCAAAACGGTTCGGGGAATCGTGAGGGTTTCAACGGTTTTCATGTTCTGAGTTTTTTAATGAACGATCGGTCTGTTTCCGGGATAAATCGGCTTGACGCGCCTGATTCTCTATTTTGTCGATATACCGTTTGATTTCCGAATAACGGTACATGCGCTTGACGCCGAAAGTGAAGCCGATCAACTTTTTCTCCTCGCGCAGCCGTCGCACCTGACGCTCGCTCAGAAGAAGCATCCGGCAGGTATCGTAAAAGTCGAGGATAGGATCGCCCTCGATCATATTGTGCTGTTTCTTTACGGCCAGCACATCGAGGTGAACGGCTTCCAGCTTTTCCCTGATTCCGGCCAGCGCAGACAATAACTCGCTCTGTTTAGAAAATTCCTCTTCCATGATTCGTAGGATGATCGATTGCGTTACAAAGATCCTGAATCCGAATCTCCGAATCATGTATCCGAACATGTTCTAAAACATAATTTTTTGCATTTCTTTCTGGTTGTCAGATCGATTGTCTCGACAATCAGAACATCTCCCCCTTTCTTCCCGAAAGAGGGATTCAATACGACGACAATATGGTTATACGAATGGAAGGACCGGTTTACGATACCGGTCCCGGCTCCCTGCGGGCCTATGCGCAAATTCTGAACAGCATGCTTCAGTCCCGGGACAGCGGAGAGCTGTTCCGCCGGCTGGCATGGGCCGATATGAATTCGCCGGATCACGAGCTGTCGGGCTATTTCGGTTGGGGCTTCGGCACCTCGACCCCTTTCTGGCTGCGCCAGCGGATCGCATTCCGTTCCGATACGTTTTTCGGAACGCGTACGCTGACGATCGTCCGTTTTCGCGAAGACGCGGACAGGACCGATGCCTGAAACGGATACGATTCTTTGATTTACATCAATCGTTTTTAATCCATTAAAAACTCTGTGCGGGAGGATAAATACAGCAATGACCGTTATGGAACTGATAACAAAAAAAGTAGAGAAAGATTTTATGTCTCATCCGCTGAGATCGCAGGACGGGCGGGGATTCGACGTCGAGGTAATCGTCAAATATTTCAACCCCTGCGGAGCAGGCACATGGCTGATTACCGAGGCCGAGGAACAAAAAGACGGGGATTGGCTGTTGTTCGGCTATGCCTGCATTCACGAATGGGAATGGGGCTACGTCCTGCTGTCCGAACTGCGGAATCTGCGGCTGCCTTTCGGCATGACCATAGAGCGCGACCTCTATTCGTCGGCCCGGACCGTCCGCGAACACCTGAAACGTTTCGGGATCACTGTCTGACCGGAATTTCCGGCATGCGCTCTCATATCGGAGTGACAAATACATTACGGTCAGTAATGGCACCGCATTTTCAAAAATCGACTATTATGACGGACAAACAATTCAACGCCCTGTTCCGCCGCCGTATGGACGCCTACGCGCGGGCCAACGACAGGGAAACGCGATCTTTCGCGTCCATCCCCTGCGGTTACGGCAGCAGGGCCTACCATCGTTTCAAAACCTCTTCGGACAAGAGCGGAGAGATCCGCGGCAAACTCTTAGAAATGGCCGTCACCGGAAGGATCGAGCCGGCCTTGCTGCGTGAGGCCGTGTCCCGGCGTATCCTGTGCGAAGACATTTTGCGAACCGTATCGAGATGAACATACGGACCGCCAAATCGATTCCGCTGGCTGTTTATCTTTCCGGTCTCGGATTCCAGCCTGTAAAACGGCGGGGTACGGATCTCTGGTATTTTTCCCCGCTTCGCAAAGAGACGCGGGCTTCGTTCAAGGTCAATACACGTCTCAATACATGGTACGACTTCGGAATAGGCCGGGGCGGGAACATCATTTCGCTGGCGGCCGAAATATATGAGATGGACGATGTTTCCCGTCTTTTGCGGCTGATCGGCGCGAATACGCCGGCTTCGGTTCCGTTCGATCCCATACGGGAGAGGAACATCTCACCGACGGAGCCGGAGTTTAAAAACGTTCAAGTCAAGTCGCTTGCTCATCCCGTATTACTCGATTACCTGAAATCACGCAAGATCGATCTGAAGACAGCGCAGATCCTCTGTAAAGAAGTACGCTACACCGTATGCGGCAAGTTCTATTTCGCCGTAGGATTTGCCAATGACAGCGGAGGTTACGAGATACGCAACCGCTATTTCAAAGGGGCCATTCCTCCGAAGGACACGACATGGATCAGACCGCAGAAGTCGAACCGGAGCTGCCGGCTGTTCGAAGGATTTACCGATTACCTCTCGTATCTGACTCTGTGCAAACAAGGCGATGTGTCATGGCATTCGTCGGATGAAGACTTTCTGATCCTGAACTCCGCATCGCTGCTTCCGCGGGCAAAAGACAGATTGCGGGGATACGAACATATCGTATGCTGCCTCGACCGGGATACGACAGGCCGAAGGCTTGTCGGTGAACTACGCGCGACATTCGGAACGCGGGTACATGACGATTCGATATTGTACGATGGCTATAAAGACTTGAACGACTGTTTGCGTCGTGATAGCAGTTGAAAATTAGGGCATGTAAAGAATAGATGTGTAGCCTTTAAAAACAATATTTTAAGTACAAGTCTGAAGAATGAGTTGAAAAGCGGTTAACAGAAAACGGATTTACGATACAATGAAAGTCAATGCCACCCGAAGCGTTTTTTGTTAAGCCCTATTCTTTGAGTGTAACTATAACGAGGAATGGATTATCGTTTTCCGTAACGCCATCGACGATACCGACGAGTTTATGGGCTTCGACCGGTGCGATCAGTTTATTTCCCAGAATAGTTCCTTCGTACAATTCGACGCTTCCCCCGCCGGGTAAATCACATGCGAAACCTCCTTCTTTGAATGCGAGTAATTGATCTTTTTCCCAGATACTTGTGTATCGTTTCTCCAGATATATTAAACGGGAAAACAGCATGTCCTTATAATAGCCAAAATAAAAAGGCCAATATACGTCATCAAAAGTAACGTCATCAACACCCTCGAACTCTCGTTTACGAATTTCTCCTCTTTTACCGAAATCCGTAATTAAAAACGGATGTATCTCCTTTGCGGTTATCATATACATCGTATCGTTGCCGATATGTCCTCCTGGCACCAGCACTCCTTCGTCGTAGATGAACGGACAATCACAGGACTGCATCATGATAGGGGCATGTTCGAATTTAAGGGGAAAATATGAACGGATCGTATCACCGTTATCATCGACCATTAAGATGAAATTACTCGGTATAATGTTCTCGTCCGATGACGGTAACGGAACCTGCGTCAGCATGAATGTATGTTTGTCGATTATGTCGAACGTACTGATACGGTCATCCGTTTTTATATTGACCGATCGTAGGTATTTCCCTGATAAATCATAAACCTGCAGCCGCTTTAGAGCCTCGTCATGGACGTAGATTTCATTTTCATATATACGTGCGTTCAATATCTGGGAAAAGGGCATTAGATATTCGTTTCCTGCCCGGCCAACCCGATTGAATGAAGAAACGAGCTCTCCGGTTTTTATATCCACGACAGCAATCGTTCCATCCGCAATGCTGACCAACAGCGCCTTTCCTTCATCGTTCAATCCCTGTACGGTCAACCATGTCAGAATCCGGTCCGTTTGGGGCAACGGAATTAGATCTACCCGCTCTGCGAGCGAATTCCATTTAAATTCAGGCGTTTGTTTCGCATCTTCAAAAAGTTGCGCCATGTCGATGGTGTAGGGCGTATTCTGCTGCGTTTCGGTCGTATTATTCTTACAAGCATGAAAAACAATACTTGTGCCTATGAATAAAATCAGCGTTTTTTTCATTGTCGGGATCATATTAAAGTATGGGATAAAGTCAGGGGAAAGGGAGTAAGGAATAGAAGTTGAACCTTCTATTCCTTACGATCAGGACGAATGTTTAGCTGCAAACACAAACGGTATTATTCAGATTTTCGCCACAATATTTTTCTGCGGTTGCCCTAGCACAATCGGGCACAGGAATACCTCCGCCCTGGTAATCTTGGTTGCACCGTAATGTACAACTTTTACGCCCACCTTTCAATGCCTGCATTTGGGGGGCATCGAGAACGGATACGTTCCGTAATTTTAACTTCGCAAGTTTTTTCATGATTTAATAAATTTTAGGTTAACTGCGGAAAATGTTTTGGCTAGCCCGTCTTCTCTCGTTCCGCAGATTATCAAGAGAATTTTATATATTGATATTAGTAATATATCGTATGTCCGTTATATCATAATTAACGGGAAGGTTGTAGCCATTGACCAAAATAGTAGGGGTCGCATGCAGTTGTGTCTCCTTCCTCCATTTTGTGTGTTTGTTAAACTCTGCAATGGCATCATCACCATCGGGATTTGCCAAATTGTATTTGTGGAAGAAAACATCTTTATTGAATCGGCCTGTATTGAACCATTCTCTGTAAATATCCTGTGCTTTTGCTAAAGGATATTTAAAATAACAATCAATCAAAGCCCTGCTGCTGGATTCTAAATCAGTGTTGAATGAGGTGAAAATAAATTGGATACACAAGTTGGATTCTTTGTTTCTTAATATATTGTCAAGTTTTTTATGTAGCTGAGCACACGGATTGCAATGAGGATTGGAAAATATCGTAATCAATATATCGGCCTCCTTGTTTCCAAATTGTATTTTACTTGTCTCTTTTGAAACAGGATAGTGGGGTTGGGCCGTTAGTAAAGCTTGCAACACTCCCTCTGATGCTTTTAAACTATTGAGCTCTTGCTTTGTTTGCTCGGATAATTTTTTATTCGTAACGTTGTTGGCAATAGTATGGGCAATGAGTATGGAAGAACTGTAAATACAAAATGTGAATAGAAGATTGACCATATTGAAATCAGTCCAACTCAACAGGCCCGATAGACTGCCGGCTAAAAAAGCGATCCATAGTATCGCCTGCACCATTAAGCATAATACACACCATTGTTTCGCTTGCGTTTTTTGATACCAAACACTCCATAGCGTATAAGGCAATGACAATATATTAATGACGATCATAAAGGGAATTAACGATGGCAGATATACAAGGATTAATAGGTTTCCAATAAAGTATCCAATTCCTGTTTCACTCCAGCTGATCGTTCCCATCCATTTTGCCGCATCGAGTTCCAGGATATTATTACAATCTCCATTTTTTAATAGAGTACATATTTTATCTGCGTATGTATTATGTATTTGCATCTGTTTCATTATTAATAGCGAACAGATAAAGATGCCTGACAGTGTAGAGATTAACATGATTATATACCAAATATTCGTCAACAGATGTGCGGTATTATCGGGTATTAATATCCATCCCAATAAAGATAAGGATATTGCCAGTAAAATATTGATTCCTATTGCAGTAGCGGATCTTTTTCTATTTTGTGAATAATTGGGCTCCGAAGAATTCGTATCGGCTTCAGGAATAAGAATTTCTCCGGACCAGATGTTCGAAAACTGTTCAATGTCGGTTTCTATTCTTTTCCCGTTCCATAAATAAGAAACTCCTTGATTTGTTTTTTTGATTATTACGGCAAAGTAATTTCCACAGAATGTTATATATGGCGTATCCAATTCGGATAAAACTTTCTTTTTTTCGTCAGGGGCCACCTTTATGCCAATGTTTTCGATGTGGTAGTAAGATAGCATTTGAGAAAGTCCCAGCATGTTTAGTTTATTGGGATGTTCGTTGTAAAATTTTTCTGCAAATCTACGAGTGTACTTTACGTTTAATCTACTGAGTATACTTGTTAAAATATTCTGATCGGAATACCGCATAATTATAGATATTTATACATTTTTTATACTTTTACTTCTGTTACTCAA
>NZ_QUDJ01000033.1:0-13061 GCF_003477565.1 Alistipes sp. AF48-12 | reverse complement strand
CTATCTTTCGTGTCAGCCCGGCGTGTGCCAGCCGGTAATTGATCGCCTGCGTCCGGTCGGCCACCCCTTCCGGGAAGGCGATCAGTTCCCGGTTCAGGTGCGTGCGCGACGGGTCGGCATTCGGGGGCATCTGCGTCCGCGCGATGTGGGCTGTCATCGCCGCTTCGTTACTCGGCGACTTATCTAAATGCAATACTACGTATCCCATATATTTTTCTCTGTCAATACGGTGGATGATTGGGTTGGCTGGTTTCGGACGCGGAGAGCGTCCGGCGGTCGTCTCGACCGCAGAGGGGGTGTCCAGCGGGGTTCTCCCTGCTGGCCTATTGGGGCTTTTTCCGCGTCGCCGCAGCGATGCGAAAAGAAAAAGCCCTAATAGGCTATGGCTTTTCCGGGGGCGTAAATGCCGCGGGTACGCAGCGGGGTTAGAACTTCCGACTGGGGCCTCTCTTTTTCGCCGGGGACGGGACTTGCGGAACAGCAAGATGTGCCCGTTCTGTTTCCTGATATTGCCGTTCGTGCGGAGGGGTTTGCGGGGTGGCAAGTCTGTTCTTTTCTGCATAGGCAAGCCTTCGTTTCTCCTGCCAGTAGTCGTTCAGGTCTTTGTGGTCGCGGTAAAAAACGGACTGGTCAATCACTTCGGACGAGGGTAAGGATTCTTCCAGTTGGGCCAACGCTTTCCGCCCCGCGTCATCGTTGTCGAGGAAGGCATGGATGACACTGTGGCGCGCGAGAAACGGAACAGCCTTTTGCAGATTCATTACCGAATTGAGTACGATGCTATCAATCGACGGCGACGGGTTGGCTTCGCCTTCCTCCTTTGCGCCTCGGCAATTCGCGCAAGCCCGATTGTTCTCGGCTTGGCGTCGGTTACCTTTCAGCGAGAGATAAGATAGAAAGTCGATAAACCCCTCGAACACTATTGCCGTGTCGCTGCCGTTGTCGAGAGTGGTAATATTCTTGGGCGTACTGCTTCCTTTGAACCGGGGATTACGCAGCTCCCAGCCTCCGGCATCGTTGCGGAACCCGATGGCGAAATACTCTTTGCCGCCGGTCGTGTAGCGCACCTCGCGGCAATAAGTCCGGGCGATGGTAGGGTCTATGCCTCGCCCTGTCAGGTAGCCGAGCAATGCCGGGTGGGTCAGTTCGCGGTCGGAGAGGATGGTAAGACGGGATGGTGTCAGCTCATTTACTATTAACGGTTCGGCATGGATAGGAACGAGCGTTCCGTGTTCGCCCGCCGCAAGCCTTCGGGCGGCCTCGACCTCGGAACAGCCCTCCATACGGGCCACAAGGTCGATGATCGAGCCGCCCTCACCTGTCCCGAAGTCGTGCCAGAGGTTTTTGTCGTAACTGACGCTGAAACTGGCGGTGCGTTCCTCACGAAGTGGCGAGAGGTACATGCCTCGGTTGCCGCGCTCCCACCGGGGTTTGATTCCCCGTGCCGCGAGGTAAGCCCGAATACTGATGCGTCGTTTTATTTCTTCGTAGTTCATGGTGGCGGATTTTTTGTTACTTCGTTACATTCTGCCTTCAACTTTCAGTAAACGAAAGGATTAAGGATAGTAACAGTTGCGTAACGTTTTGGTAAGTTGTTACGCGGCGTGTAACTAATTTATTTTGTTACACATTTGTTACGGGTTTGTAACGAGGTGTTGATTATTGATTTTCAATGATTTTATCCTTCACTGTTACAGAATAACAGTTTCTCAGCGATGAAACTGCGGGCGACTGAATAGGGTCTGCCGGTACGCGGTTCCGGGAACAGCGAACCGTCGCCGGAGAGACGGTAGGAGATGTAGCGAGTAACCTTTTCCGGTTTCAGCCCCCAACTATCCTGCAATACCCGTTTTATCTTTACCGGCTCGGTCTTTATATCCCAGACACTAAGCATATTCTGCATATCTTGTATGCAGAACACATATTCGTCCTTGTCATGCACCTGAAATATGTCCTCCAGTACGCCGAGCATTTCATTTTCGAGCTGTCCGCGATTATATTGGATAATACGGCGTAGGGCAGGTGTCGTGAGCAGTTCCGGATCGAACCACATTCGGCTGGCTTCCGGTACACTTAATTCCCGGTTAAGCAAAAAATGGAGAAAAGCAGGTATCTCCCGTTTCATCTTGTCGAGCAACCCCGTATCGTCCTTTTCGATGGGGCCCACTTTACGTACCCAATAGCGGGTTTCCCCCTGGTCGATGATCACAGGATTGTCCTCGTTGTTGGAACACAGTACGAACTTGGCGAAAAACTCGATCTCCAACCGATCTTTGCCTTTGGCTTCCAGTTTGAATGTCCGGGCCGTACTAAGTGTCTTGAACCTTTCGGAATCCTCCCGACGGTTCAGTAGTACTTCGTCGGTGGCGACAATCAGTTTGCTGGCCCATTCCGAATTGAAATTACTGCGAAAATCCTCGTTCGTATTGACGGTCATGTTGGCCCCAAAGATGGCTTTCAACAGATGGATGAAAGTCGTCTTACCCGTATTACGTTCCCGTGAAACGAGCAACAGAATCGGTAAACGCTGGCGTGGCCGACGGTAAAGCAATTGTAGGTAGTCATACCCCAATTCGATCTGCGGGCCGAAAATATGGGCCAGAAATGCCCGGATATGGGGAAATTCGCCCAGCTCCGGATGATATGGAATCGGCTCGTACATATTCAGGAAATTGCCGTACATCCGCTGATAATCCACATGGGCAGGGAAAAAGCAATAACCGTCGTATTTCTTGATATTGGCTACGAAATCTTTGGAATGATCCTGCCGGATGGTCTCTATATTCCACGGCAAGTATTTCTCCCGGAACTCACCTGTAGCGGTCGGCACACGGCACAGTTTCAGGTAGCACGTTCCCACACGGATATATTCTTCGTTATCCATGACGGCGCACTCCTTTTTTGCCGGTGCGGATCGCCTCGACATCATCCTTTTTATACCGCTTGCGTCCGCCGAACGGGAAAGACTTTATATACCCGGTCTTTTCCCAGCACCATAAGGTAGACGAGTCGATTCGCAAAACGGATAGAACCTCTTTGCGGCTTAAAAATTCTTCGGGAGGTGGTTCTTGCCGAACAGGTTTGAGGCTTCCCGATGCCTCTTTGAGAATCTCTCTCAGGTCGTCCAGTTTGACCGCTACGGTTACGTTCGCCCCGGACTCCAACAAATCTTTCAAACTCATAGTCGAATTTTTAGAGTGTTAAACAATGGGTTCTGAATCCGACATTCAATCGAATCCGGGGCAAATAAATAAGGAGATTTTTCGGAGAACAAAAACACTCGTTTTCTCCTTAAAATCTCCTTATAATCTCTTGAAAGAGGTGGTTAGCCGTTGTGTTCGGCCATGTATTTTGGGATATCCTCTATGTTAGGAATGGTGTATTTCTCTGTTTGATAGTCCCGCAGTTTTCCTTTGATATAAGAATCTTCCAAGTCGGACAAAGGGACAAATACGGCTTTTAGCCACGGCACGACATCCTGTTTCGGCTGTCCGAAATAATGAGCCATGTTCCATCCGAAATGAAACAGATCCGCATTTTTCAGTTTTTCGGGCCGGATGGGTACGAAATCTACCGGGTATGCTTCCTCTCGACCATAATACTCGACACACCGATCAAGCCGGACCAGTTCATCGGATGTTACATAAGGGCCTATTGTCCGATGAGTGTAACGCAGGAACAACTCTATTTTTTCTTTTCGTCGTTCGGCGAATTGCCTGTCTGCATCTTGTTTGATCTGCTCGACATTCATGACGGGCATGTTGTCGATTGATGGAACGGCTTCCGTTTCGACGGCGGGGCGTTTCGTCTCCGGTAACTTCCTTATAATCCACGGAATGATCGTATGGGAGAAAACCGACATAATAATCAGATACACCACCGCACAAACGCCAAGAACAATGACAAAGGTAAGATTCGCCGTACCAGCATCGACCCCTTGCCCCAACACCATCAGCCGTGCGACCATAGCCACGAGCAACCCGACGACAATCACTATTGCCAGCAAAATAATATGACTATTTATCTTGCGGTAATCCATATTACTACAAATGTAATAAATTACTGTTGAGTATCCTATATTTGTATTTTGTGTGATATAACTTTATTGGCTTTACTGGACGATAAATAATCAATATTCGCTTACAACTGGTTACCGTAAATTGTAAAAAATTGATCAAACAAGTAGTTATGGAATATTACAGGCAAAAACCATCTTTATATGTTGATTCGGATTATCGGAGTGTAAATTTTAATGGAGACTGGACTAAGCATTTTATTAACGATTATATTGATTCGATAGCGTCCAAAGGAGAAGTGCAAACACAGAAAGAATTTACTTCATTTAAAAACGAGCATCTCCCCAAACACCTATATAAATTTATGTCGCCTAATGTATATAATTTAATTAACCTACAACATCAGTCCGTGTATTTATCTTCGCCGCGCACTTTCAACGATCCATTCGATAGTTATGCCTGCATTGTTAGAGATTCATATCTTAAGATTTATATGCTAAACCGGATGAAAAATGAAGGCCTTGTCTCTAAAAACGGAAATAAAAACTCTATATCAGAAGAAGAGTATTGGGAAATCTTTCATTCTAAAGGAGAAAGCAAGTACCGATTTTCTCATAACCATGATGGTTTTTGGCATGTATTTCAGTCTATTGGCAAGAATCGGTCAGGTGATTTATTAATCAAAATGAATGATATTGCAATGGATGGATTACGCGAATGTGAGAGCAAAATTCAACACATTCGTAATATTCCATATCGTATTTCTTGCTTTTCAAATTTTCTAAATGAAGATGAACTTATGCAAAACACGACAATGTGGTCCCACTACGCTGATCATCATAAGGGTTTTTGCTTGAGGTATCAACTTAATTTTGATAATATTATTTTTAAAGATGCTATTTTATGCGGTCTTTTCCCTGTTAAATATACATCAAGAGTTCCAACGCTTTCTCCAAGAGAATTATTTAAATTTGATAACTCTGTGTTAACTCCATCGCTACGAAAAGCTATTGTGAAGTCATTGATAAGTAAATCTAAGTTTTGGAATTATGAAAAGGAGTGGAGGTTGATACTGAATGAAAATGATACGGCAATGTTGTATAATAACATTTTACCTTTTGTTAAAGCCGATGCAATATATTTGGGTTGTCGTATAGAACCCGCTATTCGTAAGTCGATTGTCAAATTCGCTGCGGAACAGAATATTGAAGTTTATCAAACTCGGCAGTGTGATGATAAATTCTGTTTAAGTTGTTACTCCATATCGCATAGCCATCACTATGACGAAAAGCATGAAATTGAACGACAGATATGGAATATCAAAGATTCCATAGAAAAAGGAGCGAGAATGGAAAAACTATATAAAGAGGTTTATCCAATAATTCCTAATACAAATAAAAAAGATTAATCTAAAAAACTTATCAGTTCTTTCTTCATATCCTCGTCGATATCGCGGTAACGAGCAAATGCCTTACTACCTTCTTTGTGTCCACTCAATGATCCCACGAGGTTGGGGTCTTTCACTTTTTTGTATATATTGCCGATGAACGTGCGCCGGGCCATGTGCGATGATGCAACCTCATATAATGGCTTCTGTACTTCCTGTCGGGTCTGCTGATCGAGGACGGTAACGATACGGTCTAATCCGGCCTTTTTGAACGCCTCTTTGATTTTCCGGTTGTAATGCTGTTCTGTACTGAACGGGAACAAACTCCCTCTGTCATAGTCCTGATATTTGGCGATCAGTCGTTTCGCGGTGTCGTTCAGCAGTACGCGCACGGTGATCGGCCTGTCCTCTTTCGTCTTTCTGGGAATATACTCCACCGCATCGTTAATAATACTCCGGTAGGTCATTTTATACAGGTCGCTGACACGACAACCGATAAGGCATTGAAATACGAAAATATCCCGCTGTGTTTCTACCTCCCTATCATTGGACATATCTGTTTCCAGCAGTCGATTCCTTTCTTCATTGTTGATATAGATAGGTGTGCCGTAAACAATCTCTCCAATCGTAAAATATTTGAACGGATTATTTATCGTGTAGTTGTTGTCGATAGCCCATATGATAAAAGCCCGGAAGCGGGTGAGCATATCCGCAACAGAGTTTTGCCCACGCGGTTTCGGCATTCCTTTGGGGATTTCATTGCCGTCCTTATCGAGAATCGGCGGACGCTTGCGCTTCGGTGTCAGTAACGCTATTTTAGCGGAATACGGAAATAGATCGTATATCTCCGGGTATTTCAAGAAGGCCTCTTGTTCGTTTAGCAGAAAGTTCTCGATCTGCCGCAATAGTTCCGGATTAAGATTGGCGAAAGTTATTTTGAAGCCCCGGTGTCCCTCTTTTTTCCAGTACAACTCGAACCGATGCAGGCTCCGCATGATTACTTTGAAATTTTTGCGTCGCGGCTCCGACAGTTTATGTGTGGTAACGTATCTTTCCATAATATCGAAAAACGAAACCTCACTTTCTTTCTGGGCTTTGGGCGGTTTATGGAATTTGCGAACTATTTTCTCAAGGAATGATTTATCGATAATTGATTTATCTTCCGCAGTCTGTACCTCTTTTTCAATATGCTCTGTTAAAGCCTTTAATTTGGTCTTTTTCTCCAAAAGCATTTCTCTTTCTTCACCGGGAATATTAGGTATGTTGATCTCGTTTTTCTTTCCCCACCGTTTAGCTTCTACCCAAATACCACTGCCGATACGGATTCTGTTATCCTTGCTGACATAAATCCTCATACAAATTTCCGATTCTCCGGCGGCATCTTTTTTTCTGCTGATATTATAATACGTCTTGCCCATATTTTTACTTTTTCGGCAAGTTATAATATCCTTCGGAATACACAAAATATTCCGGGCACTTTTTGGGCACTTTTGTTCCAAACTATCGAAAACAGTATAAAACACATCCAATGGAAATCAACTTTTAATTATTGATATATAGATATTTATGTATGTAATTCGATGGTTTGTATTTTGGTGATTTTTGCCGTTTCAAAACCGGCTCCGGGTACGAGAAATACCACTTAATCAATTGATTAGTGGTATTTTGCTTTTGTCAGGGTGTAAAAAAGGTGTAAAAATATCAAATATAATGTTCCCCAATCTTTATTATTAGACACAATTTGTACATATCCCGTTGTATATCAATGATAAATAATTTTTATCTTTGCCAATATAAATAAATATCTCATTAGTCGATGATAAAATCTATAACTCTTACCAATTTTAAAAAGTATAAAGATAAGACCATCAATTTAAAAGATGGGGTTACATTGTTAGTAGGGGGCAACAATGAAGGCAAATCGACAATTTTGCATGCTCTTGCTGTGTGGGAATTTTGTAAGAACTATTTAGAGCACATGCGAGGGAAAAATGCTTTATGCAGGGGCTATGCTGGTTCCGGAGTTGGAATGAATATAGATGATTTTTCTCCTGTAAATATCCCTGAATATAAATATCTATGGACTAACTTAAAACCCAGTAGTGGATATAATCTAAAAATCAAATGTTGTTGGGATACGGAAAACAAATTTAATAGATCATTGGAAATAGGCTTAGCTTTATCCAATGAAAGATTATTTATAAAAGTAACCTCAACAAATATAGAAGAAGATACATATATACCAAATATTGCATATCTCCCCCCATTTGCAGGGATTTCAGATAAAGAAAGCTGGCACTATCCAGCTGAAAGAAAAAGGCTCATTGGACGAGGATTAGCAGGGGCAGTACTCCGCAATACAATCATTGATATGTACAATGAAAATCAGGAAAGGCGTAAAAAATTAAAAGGAGATAAGCCCAAAATCGCTCCGAAAGATCTCTCTTTACACCGTCAAACAGATCCATTTGAACAACTAAATACTGTTATTTTTGACGTTTTCAAATGTCAATTAGCTCCAAAACCTTTTGACATATCATTTCATAATTATGTTAGGACTGATATAGTAAGAGGAGAAATGCATGGTGGACGTTTTAAATCCTATGGCAATTTTAAAAGTAGAGACATAATGGTAGAAGGTAGCGGTTTTTTGCAATGGCTAAGTGTTTATACTTTTGCGCTTGACAAGAATATTGATATTTTGCTACTTGACGAACCTGATGCGCATTTGCACTGCAGCCTGCAAACCACTTTAATATCCAAACTTGTAACAATCGCACATCATAATAAAAAACAGATACTTATTGCAACTCATTCGGTTGAAATAGTAAAAAATATGTCTTTTGACCAAATAATGGATGTGAATAAGACACAATGTAAATATTTAACAACTCCAGATCAACGTATTCGTTTACTTTCAGGTTTAGGAACAGAATACTCACCTATAATTAATGATGCACAAAAAACTAAAAACATCTTATTTGTTGAAAATGAAAGCGATGCAACGTTTTTGAAAATATTTGCAGAAACATTGCAGGTTGTATGGCCTAACAATCTTACAATTTGGCCAACATTGTTATCACACAAAGAAAGAAATCACACAATGATTCTCCTTAAAGATGAAATTGCCAATATTAAATCAATAAGCCTTATTGATTTAGACAAACAAGATTATAATACAACACTTCCCTCTCTAAAAGATAAGGTATACCCTGAAGATCAACCATTTATTCGTTTTAGAAAATGGCGACGTAGTGAAATTGAGAATTATTTATTAGTAAAGCCAGCTATGGCAAGAATAGCAGGCTACAAAGAAGATACCGTTGAAGAATTCTTTGTAAGTCATGGAATAGCATACCCTGAATTAAATAAATTCATACAATCAGACGTAGATGCTTGTACTAAGCCGTTATTTGAATCGAATGGGAAAGAAATTATTATGTCTTTCTGTCACGAAAAATTGTTTGATAAATTTGCATTGGCAAGAGAAATTAGAGCGAATGAAATTTGTGAAGATATAAAAACCATTTTATCCGAAATCACGACAATGTGTTCTCAGAATTAATTATTTATCTATATTTCGCCTATTTTATTTAACAGTATTTGTAAAGATTATATTATTTACAAACTCCTCTTTCTTAAACACAAACCGGGAAACGGGGCCTTTTTCCATATCCGACCAGTCGATGAATTCCAGTTCGACGGGCGTGAGTTTCTCGACCAGTGCGGGGTTGCCTTCCTCTAATAGCCAACCGTGTTCTTGGTCGAACGCATAAAGCACCGTAGCCACTTTTAGCCCTGCTTCGTACTGATCCAACAGGCCGTCCGGTTTAAATTCCCATACGAATTCGCCGGGGTTAAAATTCGCTCCCGGAACCCATGATCCCCGCCGTCCGCCGTCGTTCCAATAATCGAGCGTCTGTATCATCGCCCAACGGCCTATGATAGATACCTCCGTCTGTGGATGGGCTTCTTCTTTCGTGGCCGGATGGGGGCCGACACCTGTTAATAACCATTCAATACTGTACGCCGGAAAGACGTAGTTGATCCGGGCGGCCAGTTCCGGGATAATGCCGATTTGGGGGTGTTTCGTGTCTTGTATCATGTATGCTCGTCTCAGTCCGATACGCAGGGCTAAAGAATTCGCGCACAAAGTTTCGTTTTTTAAGTATCGTGGTAATGCGATCCCAAGGGGATAAGATAATATTTTTCATAAGGCTGTTAGATAATTAGTTTATAAGCGATTAATTATCCGCGCCCGAAAAGGATTTATGACATGCCGAAATTATTGGGGAAAAGGTCGTTCGGATATAGACATAAAAAGAGGACGCAGATTGATTCCTTTAGGAAGGCATTGGGATACCTAAAACAAGAAATCGCACTACGCCCTACGTTACGTCTCGGCACGAAAGGCCAAAACATAACAAGGGCTCGCAATCTCATACCTTGTTTTAACATACTTCCATAACGGAAGTTCCCAATGTTTCCTAAAGGTATAAAGAGTCGAGTCTCTTTATAATTAAATGTCTACGTCGTGTCGTAGTAGTTCCATAAAATCTGCATAGTTCTTGCGTTTTAAGTCTTTGTCTGACGACAGCACCGCTGCCCCTCCCGCAGACCGTCACGCACGAACTTTACGGATTCATACACAAAGATAACCACTCGCATGAAATTTCCAACACGATTTAAATATACTCCCGGAAGGATCGCCAATTATTTTGCTAACTTTGTGATTATGAAAAAATCGTTCGCATACCTGCCGGAGAACAAACAACGCGACTTGCGCCAACTGACGGAAATTATCCGCCGGGAAATAGCCGGATGCGAAATGATTATTCTGTTCGGCAGTTACGCACGGGATCGCTACGTCGATTACGACCAAAGGACGGAATTCGGCGTACGGACTTATTTTATGAGCGATTACGATATTCTGATCCTGACCGAAAAACGGATCGGCAATACGGAACACGCGCTGTATTCCCGGATTAGATACGAGTTTTTCCAGAACAAAGCCAAATTTTTCCATACTCGTCCGGAGTTCATCAATGAAAGTATCGGAGAATTCAACCACCAGATCGAAAAAAGCCGTTATTTCTTTACCGAAATCAAAGAGCAAGGTGTAATGCTTTACGATTCAGGGCGATATAAATTGGCCCGGCGGCACAAACTGGACTACAGCGAAATCCGGGATATGGCGCAGGAATATTTCGATGATAAGTTCCATATAGCCAATAGTTTCGTAAGGAGTGCCAAACATGATATTACCGATCAGGAATTTAAAATGGCCTCTTTCCATCTTCATCAGGCCGCAGAAAATTTTTTGCGGACGATTCCGATGGTTTTTACCTTGTACGGTTACAAAGAGCACGATCTGGAATTTCTGACCGACAAGGCCAGAACGCATACCTTGGAAGTTTGCGACGCTTTCCCGCGCAACACGTCCGAAGAGGAACGCTTGTTCAAACTGTTGCAGGACGCTTATGTACAGGCCCGTTACAATAAAAATTTCGCTGTCACGAAAGACGATATAGACGCGCTGACCGTGCGCGTGGAACGTCTGCGCGACATTACCGAAAAAGTCTGCAAGGAAAAAATAGCCGAATACGAACGCCGTAACCGCGAGGAATAAATTATTTCGGTTTTAACCCTTTGTTTTGCCGGGGTTTCTCCGACTGTTCGGTACGAATTCCCAAACGGCTGTATAATTCGTTCCGTTTCTCCCTGAACCATGATACGTGGCTTGCGCCGTCGATATGTAAATTCACTTGCTCCATGTTTTGCGGATCATATTTCAAGTGTGCTGTCGATCCGGGTGTTTCAAAATCCATTTTGAACTCATGCGAATACAGTTTGCCGCTGAAACGTATCGGTTTAAACGTAAAGAGTTCCTTGATCTGTCCGACGGCGAATCCGATTTTCTTCAGAAATTTCGCCTGTCCGAGCCATTGTTTTATATATGGGAAGAAGTAATATATCAACTTTAAATCGCCGCGCAATGTTTCTGTTTCTTTGTCCTTCTCTGAAATCTCTTTGGCGTGGTCGGTTTGCATCGTTTGAATATGCACTTTCAGATCGGCGATCGTTTTAGCCTGAGCCTGCTTTTCGTTTTCAAGGGTTTCGATCCGCTTTTCATACCGTGCGGGCTTCGGATCGTGAAAGAAAGAGCCGATCCGTCCGACCGCTTTCGCCGTTGCTTCGACTGCCGCGCCTTTCAGTTTGTCGGTTTTGATTTCGCGTTTGGTCTGTTCCAGTTCCTTTTGAGCCGCACCGAGTTCTTCCGACTTCCGCCGGGTTTGTTCGGTAACTTGTTCGCACGCTTTTTCCGCTTCCGTTTTAAATTCTTGCAGATGTGTAATATCCTGTTGAATAACTTGCTTTTGCAACAGAGCCTCCTCAACGTCCTTTTTAATATTATCCTGCTCCAAAAACAGCTCACGGTAAAACTTAGAAGCGGGAATATGTTTGGCTTCCGAACCCTCGATGCCGCGTTGCAGACCGTAGACTCGCATTGCCTGTGCATAGGTGTCCTGATATGTTTTCAGTTTCGGTCGGGCCATTACATCGTCGGCGCATAGCCGGGCGCTGTCGGCGCTTTTCTTCCGGTATTGTTTTTTAGGCTTATCATCGGGCGTTGGGGGGGGGCCCGTTTTTGTTTTTTGTCCGGCTTTGCGACGTTCGCCCGTTACGATGGGGACGATCGTGGCATGGATATGCGGCGTTGTTTCGTCCATGTGGAGTACCGCCGAAACGATATTTTCGTTTCCGAACGTTTTGCGAAGTCAGTCGAGATTATCGGCACACCAACGGTCGAGTTGTCCCGCAGTTTCGATCCGTTTCATATCCTCGCGGCTTCCGGTCAATAGCCCGCGAATGGCCCGGACTTGGTTCGTCCCGATTTTGCGTTTTAGTCCGGCATGGTCGAGCCGGTGTTGGATCGCCTGCGTTCGGTTCGTGATGCCTTTCGGAAATTCGATCAATTCCCGGTTCAGGTAGGTACGGGACGGATCGGCGTTTTTCGGAGAAATTCTCCGCTCGATATGGGCAGACATGGCGGTATCTGTCCCACGCGCTTTATCGAGGTGCATGACTGCAAATCCCATGATTGTGATTTTTCAGGTTGTCTGGTTGCTGTTGTTTCGCCCGCAGAGGGCGCATTGTTTTCGCGGCGTAGAGCCGCGCCGAGGGGTTTCCAAAGGGGCGCAGCCCCTTGGCTTATTGGGGCATTTTTAGCGACGGGAGTACTGTCGCGTTAAGAAAATGCCCTAATAAGCTATGGCTTTTGTAAAAGCCATGCGGGTGGTGCGGGTGGATTTGTTTTCGGGGCGGTGGTCGGCGGTCGGATATGGGGTGGCGGTGTTTTTTCGCGGAAGGTTGGTGCTCCCTGTCCGGAGAGATCCCCAATAATCTCGCAGGACAGGGAGCCTCCAACCTCTTTCCGGTTATGGGGACACCGCCCCGCCTATCCCAAACGGACTAATTTTTGCCAAAAGAATTTACCGCGTAGTTCGCGGCTTGCTGAGTTCGTTCGGCAGCGGTTTGGATTCGGTTTTGCAGAAGTCAGCTTTCCAGTTCGGAACGATTGAAAAAGATGTTTTTCCCGTTCGGCTTGTAATGCGGTATGCGGCATCCGCAGGTTAGTTTGTACATGTACGACCGGG
>NZ_QUDJ01000032.1:0-15522 GCF_003477565.1 Alistipes sp. AF48-12 | reverse complement strand
ACGGCCCGTCCGTCCCTCCCGGAGCCGTAAATATCATCCCCCGTATCCTTCCTTCCGGCTGCGGTTCGCCCGCCGGCGTATAAGGCCCGCGCAGCAGGTCGTCCGCCTTGCCGAACCCCTTAGTTTTATATTGTCGGGGAGGCGACGTCCGCAGCCTGCCGGCTTTCGTCGGACGGACCGAACGGCCGGCGCGGGAATGAATCCGGCGGGATTGTGCCGACAGTTCTTGCCGGAAACGGTGATATATAAAATAAACGATTATCTTTGTACCGGACGTCGAGCGTATGAAGCAGGGACTGGTGAAAATAGCGAAATGGCTGATGGTGGTGCTCTTTATGAGTTACTACTTCAGTACTACGCTTTTTTACCATACCCATCATTTCCAGTGGGGAACCGTTACGCACTCCCATCCTTACATTCCGTTCGAAGGCGGGATGCCTTCGCATTCCCATACGGCCGAACAGTGCGCGACGATCGGTTTGTTGTCGGCAATCGTTTTGTGGATCGCTGTCGCTCCGGCTCTTCTTTTCGCAAGGACGATCGTTACGCCGATTTATGTTTTCTTTTCGCGGTACGTTTCGCACCTTCGTTTGCCTGGCATTTTGCTCAGGGCCCCTCCTGTTTTCATTTGCGGGTGATTTACCGACAGGTTTTCGTAAGTCACGGTTTCTCCGGAAATTCGTTCCGGAGAGGAAAAAGCGTATGTTTTTTATAATTCGAGCAAATGAAAAAAATTATTTTTTCCATTGGTCTTGTATTGCTGTATGCCTGCGCGGACAGGTCGCAGGGGCAGCGGCATGCAGACGACCGGGGAGTCCGGGTGGAGGAAGAGTGCGTCGTGCTGGCGGCGGATTCTCCGATCCGGGAGCGCATTAAAACCCAATCGATTCATTTTTCCGATTACCAGGCTGCGTTTACGACCTCCGGGGTCGTGCAGGCTATTCCGACCGGTTATGCCGAGATCGCCTCGCCGTTTGCCGGGCGTATCGTCAAGTCGTTCGTCCGTCTCGGCCAGCAGGTTGTGCCGGGAAGTCCCGTTTTTTCGATCAGTTCTCCGTCGTTTTTCGAGACAGGAAAGGCTTATTACCAGGCCAAACAGGAGATGGAGCTGGCCCTGAAAAGCCTGAACCGAGAGAAAGACCTGCTCCGTAACAATGTCGGCGTCGCCAAGGAGGTCGAGGAGGCGGAGGTAAACTACGAACTCCGGAAGAAAGATTACGAGAACGCTCTCGCCGCATTGAGCGTGTTCCAGATCGAACCTGAAAAGATGACGTTGGGACAGCCGTTGGTCATTACTTCGCCGATCGCCGGCGAAATCGTGAAAAACAATATCGTTATCGGGCAATATATCAAAGAGGACGCCGGTCCGCTGGCTCTGGTGGCGGATCTGAACAAGGTTTGGGTGGTAGCCCATGTGAAAGAAAAAGATATCCCTCTGATCCGTCGGTTGAATCGGGCGGATATTCGTCTGATGGCGGTTCCGGATACCGTTTTCAGCGGTACCGTTTATCATGTCAGCGAATTGCTCGACGAGGAAACCCGTTCGGTGGAGGTCATTATCGAGTGCGATAATCGTGACCGGCGGCTGAAACCGTTCATGTACGGGACCGTACAGCTGACCGATACGCCGTCGCGCGCGCTGGTGATTCCGACCTCGGCCATCCTGCAGCGGGAGGACGATTGTTACGTGCTGGTACGCGAGTCCGAGGATCGTTACCGTAAAGTCCGGATCTCCGTATCGTCTTCCGACGAGCGGCAGACGGTCGTGTCTTCCGGACTCGGCGATGGCGACAAGGTCGTTACCGAGGGGGCGTTTTACCTGATCGACGCGCGGTAGCTTATGAAAAAGTTGATTTATGAGGCCATTCATCGGCGGGCGCTGATGTTTGTGCTGTTCGGCCTGTTGGCCGTGATCGGCTACTACGCGTGGACTCGGCTGGCTATCGACGCTTATCCGGATATCGCCGACGTAACGGTGCAGGTCGTTACGCAGGTTCCTGGACTGGCGGCCGAAGAGATCGAGCAACAGATTAGCATTCCGATCGAGCGGGCGATGAACGGCCTGCCCGGCCTGCATGTGATGCGGAGCAAAAATACGTTCGGCCTATCGACCGTGATCCTCGTGTTTCAGGACGGGGTGGACGATTATTGGGCCCGGCAGCGCGTGCAGGAGCGGTTGGTGGACGTGGAACTTCCCTACAATGCCGTTCCGGGCCTGAATCCGCTGACTTCGCCGACCGGCGAGATATTCCGTTACGAGGTCGAAAGCGACCGGCACGATCTGCGAGAGCTGACCGACCTGCATAAATGGGTGATCATTCCGCGCCTGAAACAGGTGACCGGCGTGGCGGACGTCAGCAATTACGGCGGGATCACGACGCAGTACCAGATCGAGATCGACCCGCACAAACTCGAACAGTACGGAATTTCGCTCGCCGACGTGGTCGAAAAGGTGGAAAAGAACAACGTCAATGCGGGAGGCAGCATGATTTCGCACGGCGATCTGAGCTATGTGATCCGTGGAATCGGACTGGTCAAAGGGCTCGAAGACCTCGGGAACATCGTGGTCAAGACCGAGAACGGCGTCCCGGTCTACCTGAGCGACATCGGCCGGTTGAAATACGGCAACCTCGAGCGCAAGGGGGTGCTGGGATTTACGGACGATACGCGGGACTATCAGGACGGCGTGGAAGGGATCGTGCAGATGTTGCGCGGACAGACTCCTTCGCAAGTGCTGCAAGGAGTGCACGGAGCGGTCGACGAACTGAACGGCGATATATTGCCCGAAGGGGTTTCGATCCATCCGTTCATGGACCGCACCGACCTGGTCAATACGACGCTGCATACCGTGTCGCATACGCTGTTCGAAGGAATGCTGCTGGTCGTGCTGGTGTTGATCCTGTTCCTGGGTAGTTGGCGGGGCGCGCTGCTGGTGGCCGTGACGATCCCGTTGTCGCTGTTGATCGCTTTTATCCTGATGAAGATTACGGATATTCCCGCCAACCTGCTGTCGCTCGGGGCGATCGACTTCGGGATACTGGTCGACGGGGCGATCGTGATGATGGAGACGATTCTCAAAGGACGTGAAAGTCGTCCCGACGTCGAGCTTTCCAAGGACGGCGTGGTCCGGCGTGCCACCGAAGTGGCGCGTCCGATCCTATTCTCGACGCTGATTATCATTACGGCTTACCTGCCCCTGTTCGCTTTCGAACATATCGAGCAGAAGATGTTTACCCCGATGGCCTATACGGTGGGATATGCGCTGCTGGGAGCGTTGGCCGTCGCGTTGTTGTTGACTCCCGGCTTGGCGTTCCTCGCTTACCGGATGCCGCGCAAAACCTACCGGAACCGGTGGCTCGAAAGGCTGACCGAAGCTTACGACCGCCGGATAAGGAACATTATGAAGCGTCCGAAGCGTATTTTCGCTCCGCTGGCTGCGATTCTGGCCGGGGCCGTCGTGCTTTCCGTTACGGTCGGCAAGGACTTCTTGCCGCCGATGGACGAAGGGGCGATCTGGATACAGGTGCAGCTTCCGCCGGGCATTTCGATCGAAAAGTCGAAAGAGATGGGAGCCGAACTGCGCAGGACGCTGAAACGGTTCGACGAGGTCTCGTACGTGATGACCCAGGTAGGACGCGACGACGAGGGGGCGGAGGCGTTCTCGCTGTCGCACGTCGAATGCGGCGTCGGGCTGAAGCCCTATAATACCTGGAAAAGCGGGCGCAGCAAGAGCGAACTGATCGATGCGATGGCCGTTGAGCTGCAAAAGATGCCGGGGTATTCGGTCGGCTTTTCGCAGCCGATCATCGACATGGTGATGGATCAGGTGGCCGGAGCGCACAGCGACCTTGCCGTAAAAATCTACGGCGAAGACCTGCACGAAACCCGCCGCATCGCCGAGCGGATCGAACAAACGCTCAGGACGGTGCCGGGCGCCGTCGACGTGGCGGTGGATCAGGAACCGCCGCTGCCGCAGTTGCAGATCATTGCCGACCGCGACCGGATCGCGCAGTATGGGCTGAACGTTTCGGATGTGACCGAGCTGATCGAGTTCGCGATCGGAGGAAGCGCCATCTCGCAGGTTTTTGTCGGCAGCAAGTCGTACGACGTGACCTGCCGGCTGAACGAAGAGTACCGGAACACGCCCGAAAAGATCGGGTCGCTGATGCTGACCAACGGCAGCGGTACGAAAATTCCGCTTTCGCAGGTCGCCGAGGTCAGGATGACCACCGGGGCCAGCACGATCACACGGGAGATGAACAGGCGTCACATGACCGTCCGCGTGAACCTGCGCGGCGTGGATTTGAGCACGTTCCTGCGCGATGCGAACCGGGCCATCGCCCGGAACGTGGACTACGATCGCGAAGAATTTCACCTGAAATGGGCCGGACAGTTCGAAAATCAGCACCGGGCTTACGCGCGGCTGGCCTTTGTCGTTCCGCTGGCGCTGTGCATCATGTTGCTGCTGCTGATCGTCGTTTGCGGAAAATTCCGGCAGGCGGCCGTACTGATGAGTGTCGTTCCATTGGCGCTGTTCGGCGGCATGTTGGCCCTGAACGTGCGCGGTATGACGCTGAACGTCTCGTCGGCGGTGGGATTCATCGCGCTGTTCGGCGTGGCGATCCAGAACGGGGTCATCATGATCTCGCACATCAACAACCTGCGCAGGCAGCAGGGGAAGGAGCTGTTCGATGCGGTGGTTTCCGGCGCGCGTCACCGTTTCCGTCCGGTGCTGATGACCGCGACGGTGGCGGTGCTCGGCTTGCTGCCGGCGTCGCTGTCGACCGGGATCGGTTCTGACGTGCAGCGACCGCTGGCCACCGTCATCGTCTACGGACTGTTGTTCGCGACCGTCGTGACGCTGTTCATTCTGCCGGCGCTCTACTACATGGTCGAAAGTTATCATCTCAAACGTAAAAGACCGGAACCGGATCAAGCATGAAAAAGAGAATCATTTTATGGATAGCATTGCTGCCGGGCGTCGCGGCCCAGGCGCAGACGCTCCACCGGACGGAATGTCCGCTGGGGTACGACCAGTACATCGGTCGGGTTTGGCGGGAAAATCTTTCCTATGCCGCCGAGAAGCTGAATGTCCGCATCGCCGATGCCGAGGTGAAAGCCGCGGGCGTATTCAACGATCCGCAGTTCGGCGTCGAGTACGGCAACAACGCCGACCGGCGGATGCAGATGGGGCAGAGCGTGTCGGCCGAGCTGAGCAAGACCTTCTCGCCCGGCAAGCGCGCCGCGCGGATCGACCTGGCCCGCAGCGAACAGGAATTGAGCGGGGCGTTGCTGGAAGACTATTTCCGTAACCTGCGGGCCGAAGCGACGCTTGCCTATCTCGATGCGGTCAAGCAGGCCGAGTTGTTCCGCGTGAAGCAGGACGCTTACGAGAACATCCGCAAACTTGCCGAAGGGGACAGCGTCAAATACACGCTGGGCAAAATTACCCGCGTGGACGATATCCAGAGCGGGCTCGAAGCCGGCATGATGTACAACGAACTGCTTCAGGCGCGTACCGACCTGCACAACGCTTTTTTCGCGCTGAATTTGCAGACGGCGACCTTCGACCGCGATACGCTCTACGTGCCGTCGGGCTCGTTGCACATGCCGGAACGGACGTTCGATCCCGATCGGCTCGTACAGTCCGCGCTGGACAACCGAGCCGACCTGGCCGCCGCGCTGAAAGACACGGAGGTTGCCCGGCGTGCGCTGACGGTAGCCCGGCGCGAACGGAATATGGATTTCGACGTATCGCTCGGTGTGAACCATAATACCGAAGTGCGTAACGAAATCGCTCCGGCGCCGCGTTTCAACGGCGTTACGGTGGGGCTTTCCGTACCGCTGAAATTTTCGAACCTAAACAAAGGTACCGTGCAGGCGGCCAAGTACCGGATCCAACAGGCCGAAGCCCGCTACCGGCAGGCCGAATTGGAGGTGCAGACCGAAGTGTTGCAAAACCTGCGGCAGTACCTTTCGCTGGCCGAACAGGTCAGACGTTACGAAACGGGGTTGCTGGAGAAAGCCAAATCGGTCATCGACGGTAAAATATACAGTTACGACCGGGGCGAAACGCCGTTGCTTGAGGTGTTGAACGCGCAGCGGACTTACGACGACCTGCGGACGGCCTATATCGAGACGTTGTACGACCATGCGGCGGCGCTGGTCGAACTCGAACGCAGCGCCGGCATCTGGGACGTCGTTGTCGAGTGATCGTGCCGGATGCGTCGGTGTCGGTAAAAAGAGGAAGGGCGAACCGTGATCGGTTCGCCCTTCCTCTTTGAAAATTTCGGCGGCGTTACTTCATCGCCTCTTCGATGGCTACGGCGACCGCCACCGTAGCGCCGACCATCGGGTTGTTGCCCATGCCGAGGAAGCCCATCATCTCCACGTGAGCGGGCACCGACGACGATCCGGCGAACTGTGCGTCGGAGTGCATACGGCCCATCGTATCGGTCATCCCGTACGAAGCGGGGCCTGCGGCCATGTTGTCCGGGTGCAGCGTGCGTCCGGTGCC
The DNA here is from genome assembly GCF_003477565.1 of Alistipes sp. AF48-12. Taxonomy (NCBI): domain Bacteria; kingdom Pseudomonadati; phylum Bacteroidota; class Bacteroidia; order Bacteroidales; family Rikenellaceae; genus Alistipes; species Alistipes sp. AF48-12. Next base: position 9,005 of record NZ_QUDJ01000032.1, on the reverse strand, counting down.
GCCGCCCGAAGCGACCGAGAAGTATTTTTTGTTTTGCTCGTAGCACTCTTTCTTATAAGTGCCGGCTACCGGGTGCTGGAAGCGGGTCGGGTTGGTCGAGTTGCCGGTGATCGACACGTCGACGCCCTCTTTGTGCATTACGGCCACGCCTTCGCGCACGTCGTCCACGCCGTAGCAGCGCACTTTTGCGCGGAGCCCTTTCGAGTACGGGGTTTCCTTGACGATTTTCAGTTCGCCCGAAGCATAGTCGAACTCGGTCTGCACGTAGGTGAAACCGTTGATGCGCGAGATGATCAGCGCGGCGTCCTTGCCCAAGCCGTTCAGGATCACGCGCAGCGGATTTTTACGCACCTTGTTGGCCATTTCGGCGATCTTGATCGCGCCTTCGGCGGCGGCGAACGATTCGTGCCCGGCCAGGAATGCGAAGCACTGGGTCTCTTCGCGCAGCAGGCGGGCGGCCAGGTTGCCGTGTCCGATGCCCACTTTGCGGTCGTCGGCTACTGAGCCCTTGATGCAGAAAGCCTGCAAGCCGATTCCGATCGCTTCGGCTGCTTCGGCTGCGTTTTTGCAACCTTTTTTAAGGGCGATCGCCGCGCCTACCACGTAAGCCCATGCCGCGTTTTCGAAGCAGATCGGCTGCGTCTCCTTGCAGGTGGCATAGGGGTCGATTCCCTTTGCGGCGCAGATCGCCTTGGCGTCCTCGATGCCGTTGATCCCGTATTCTTTCAGTACCGCATTGATATGGTCGATTCTGCGGTCGTATCCTTCAAATAAAGCCATGTTTTTAAATTTTAACGGTTTTTACAAAACGGGTTATTCCTGGCGCGGGTCGATGTATTTGACCGCTTCGGCGAAACGGCCGTACGAACCTTTGGCCTTGGCCAGCGCTTCGTTGGCGTCGACGCCCTTTTTGATCATGTCCATAAATTTGCCGAGGTGGACAAATTCGTAACCGATCACCTGGTCGTCTTCGTCGAGCGCCATGCGGGTGCAGTAACCTTCGGCCATTTCGAGGTAACGGGTGCCTTTGGCCACCGTGCCGAACATCGTTCCCACCTGGCTGCGCAATCCTTTGCCGAGGTCTTCGAGCGAAGCTCCGATCGGGAGTCCTCCTTCGGAAAAGGCCGACTGGCTGCGTCCGTAGACGATTTGCAGGAACAGTTCGCGCATCGCCGTGTTGATGGCGTCGCACACGAGGTCGGTGTTCAACGCTTCGAGCAGCGTTTTGCCCGGCAGGATCTCGGATGCCATTGCAGCCGAGTGCGTCATGCCCGAGCAGCCGAGGGTTTCGACCATCGCTTCCTGGATAATGCCGTCTTTGATGTTCAGCGTCAACTTGCAGGCGCCCTGCTGCGGCGCGCACCAGCCCACGCCGTGCGTCAGTCCCGAAATATCCTTGATCTCTTTGGCGCGCACCCATTTGCCCTCTTCGGGGATCGGGGCGGAGGGATGGTTGGCTCCCTTTTTCACGCAGCACATGTGCTGCACTTCGTGTGAATAAATCATAACGGTAAATTTATGTGTTAAACGTTTTGTGGATGTATTCCGATCCGCGCCGGGCGGCTGCGCAGCGCGGGTATTGTTGCCGTGTATTTCTCCGTTTTTCGCATGACTCGTTCGTTCAAAAGATTTTGACGATCAGATGCCCCAGGCAGGCGGCGGCGAGTCCGAGTCCGAAACTCAGCGTCGTGTAGAGGATAAAATGCAGGAGGTTGCCGTTCTGGAAAAGCGAAAAGTTTTCGTGAACGAACGTGGAGAACGTCGTGAACCCGCCGCACAGCCCTACGGTCAGGAACAAGCGCAGGTCGGGATTCATCAGGTTGCCGCGCTCGAAAATTCCGTACAGCAGGCCGATCGCCAGGCAGCCCAGCACGTTGACCGCCAGTGTCCCGAACGGGAACGACGACCCGGTTCCCCCCTGCACCCAGCGCGCGAGCAGAAAACGGGCGATCCCTCCGATAAAACTACCCATGCCGATAAAAAGGAGCGTCCTCAGCATAAGGCTTCGCTCTTTGACATGGAACGATAAAAGTGTTTGTTTGTTACCGTCATAGCTGATTTGCAAAGTGGATTCGAATTCCCGTAGGTATCATCAGCTCGCCTGGAAAGGCGGCGGTTCAAGGCAGATACCATTGCCGAACTTCGGCGCAAAGATACCTAATGTTAGGTAAAAAGCAAAACCTTGTCCGGTAAAATAGCGTCCGATCCGGATATGGTCCGCATGCGAACCGCGTCTTCCGATTTTGATGCCGGAGCCGGGAATGTTTCGGACGGGAAGCGCTGTATTTCGGTGAGACCGGCGAAAATGGAGCCGGATGGCGGATGTTATCGGAACTTTTGTTTATTTTGTAATGTTTTTGGTCGTGCGGGTCGAACCGAAAGACCGCCGACCGCGCGATTGCATGGTTTTTAATCGTATTCTCAAATATTCGTTTGCTGATGGAAATGCAAGGGAGGGAACATATCGGCTGGATCGACCTGCTGCGTGTCGTCGCCTGTTTTCTGGTGGTTTTGTCGCACTGCTGCGACCCGTTCGTCGCCCGGTTCGATGCCGACCGGGGAGCATTTTTGACCGGGGTATTCACCGGTAGTTTCGTCCGGGCCTGCGTCCCGCTGTTCGTGATGATGACGGGGGTGCTGTTGCTTCCCGTACGCGCGGAGCTCGGGGATTTTTACCGGAAGCGTATCGGACGCATCGTCGTTCCGTTGGTTTTCTGGTCGGTCGTGTTGCCGCTGTCGTATTTCGTTTACCTGAATTACGTCGTTTCGACCGGTAATCCGATGGTCGTCGCCGACGACCATACCCTGGGAGCTACTCTGACCCGGATCTATACCTTTATTTTTAATTTCAATTACGATACGACCCCGTTGTGGTATCTCTACATGCTGGTCGGCCTTTATCTGATCATGCCCGTGATCGGCGCATGGCTGCAGCAGGCTTCCCGAAGGGATATCCGGCTCGTTCTGTACGTATGGGGCGTTACCCTGCTGCTGCCCTATATAAAAATGGTCGCTCCGGCGCTGGGGTATACCGGCAATTACGGCAATATGGGGATTCTCGGTGTTTGCGACTGGAACAGTTACGGAACTTTCTATTACGTGTCCGGGTTCATCGGTTACCTGATCCTGGCCTATTACCTGGCGAAGTACCCGCCGCAGTGGAGCTGGAAGCGTACGCTGGCCGTTACCGTTCCGATGTTTCTGGGCGGCTACTTGATCACTTCGTTCGGTTACGTGCTGACCCAGCAATATTTTCCGGGCGATTACGCCTACCTCGAGATCGTGTGGCTTTTCACCGGGATCAACGTTTTTATGATGACTTTCGCGGTGTTCGTCGTTATCCGCAAACTGAAGGTGCGCGCGTCGGTCTGTCTGTCGCGCCTCGCCTCGCTGACGTTCGGCATTTACTTGTGTCACTTTATTTTCGTGCAGGTGGGATACGATCTGATGGGGACGCTGGATGCGCTTCCTGTGCTGCTACGTATTTTCTGCATCGCGCTTTTTGCCTTCGGGATAAGCTGCGCGTTGGTCTGGATCATGTTCCGGTTTCGCCCGACACGCCGTTTCGTCCGGTAGAGGCGTTCTTCGAAAACGGCTTCGCTTTGCTATCCGGGCGATACCGTGCCGGGACAGCCTGTTCTGGTTCGGTATCGTGCGATCCGGAGAACCGAATCCGTCGGTATCGGGATGATCCCTGTTTTCAACGAACTGTTTCTCTTTCTCGGGATTTCGAAAAGACCGACTGACATTTTTCCCCTTTTCCGGCTTTCGCGTATTGCCATATTTGTTGACGTCTTTTGATCCATACCACGCTGCGGTCGATTTTTTGCCGTCCGGCGGCCGGCTGTGCCTTCCGGGCCGATTTATGGTGAATTTAGACGGAAGGACTGCTTGTTTGAGGTGGTAAAGTGTTTGATTATCAGTGCGTATAAATCAGATGATTCGTTTTGGGACACTCGTGTAAATTTTGTAACTTTGTCGCATAATTAAGCGTTATGAGTGTTATAATTGATATATACCGGGACGACAGCGCAGAAAGATTAAAAAAGATTCCGGACAATTCGGTCGATTTGATCGTAACATCCCCGCCTTACGCGGATCAACGGAAAAAAACTTACGGAGGGATCCATCCCGACCGGTACGTCGAGTGGTTTTTGCCGATCTCGGCAGAGTTGCTGCGGGTGCTGAAGCCTACGGGGACTTTTATCCTGAATATTAAAGAAAAAGTTGTGAACGGCGAGCGCAGTATCTATGTCATGCAACTGATCCTGGCGATGCGGCAGCAAGGCTGGATTTGGACCGAAGAGTTTATCTGGCATAAGAAGAATTCGTATCCGGGCAAATGGCCGAACCGGTTCCGCGATTCGTGGGAACGGCTGCTTCAGTTCAATAAGGAGAAAAAATTCAATATGTACCAGGAGGAGGTGATGGTGCCGATGGGCGATTGGGCGAAATCGAGGCTCAAGAACCTTTCCGAAATCGACAAAAGCAGGGATAATTCGAAAGTGGGCAGCGGCTTCGGTAAAAACATATCCAACTGGATCAACCGGGACAAAGCCTATCCGACCAACGTGCTGCATCTGGCCACCGAGTGCAATAACAAAAATCACAGCGCGGCCTTTCCCGAAGAACTGCCCGAGTGGTTCATTAAGCTGTTTACTCGGGAGGGCGATTGCGTGCTGGATCCGTTCATGGGTTCCGGTACGACGCTTCTTGTTGCCAAAAGAATGAACCGGAATGCGATCGGAATCGAAATTATTCCGGAATATTGCGAGATGGTGAGCGAACGGTTGGACGTGGAGGTTAAAGAGTGAATCGCGGCGCATTGAATCCGGAACGAATACACTGAATTAAAGTGCGGACAGTCGGACTTCGAAAACGAATGAGAAGTTCCGAAATATCCTGAATCCGTATTTGAAAGATCGAATCATCCCGTATCGGTTGGATTGCGGGACGATTCCGTGCGTATATCCTTCAACGAGAATATTGTACCGGAGTCGAAACGGTCGAAAAAACGAATATTTTTAGAATCTAATAACAATATAATTCATAAATTTGTAACAAAAAGTTTATAACCGGACTCCGGTAGGAGACGGGTCGGCCGGAAGAATCGGTGCAATTTAATTCACACTAACCAAAATAGAATATATTATGGAAAAATGTATTATTCCGGGTTGTCCTCACGAAGGAGGAAACCAGCTGGGAATCAGATGTCGCAGGCCGGATACGACGGCCGTTTGGGCTCCGAACTGCAATGTTTTTTTGTGCAACGAACATGCCGAAAGCGGATGTCGCATCGACATCAGGATTACTCCCGCCAACGATGGGAAAATTACGACGAACGTTTCCGTGTCCGGTTGCGACGAGAGTATTTCGCGGGTGACGATGATCCGGCGGAAATAACATGAACGGAATCTGAAAGAGCGAAAAATCCTTATTTTTGCCGCTGTTTCAATATAAAAGCCATGAATCGAATGTGATTTCATGGCTTTTATTTTTCGCAATGTGGTATTCTGCATCTGTTCCGGTTCCGCGTTTTCTTTATCTGCAGAGAAAAGGACTCGTAACATAGGTATAAACGGAAGGAACAGCGCATAATTGCCGGAACAATTATCAACTTTACAAAAAAACGGGCGAAGTTGCGAATGTGTAAGATGAAATTAAGGCTTCGAATAATTGAATATCAATTATTCGAAGCCTTAAAAGTACCCGGAGCCGATACAAAACCTGTCTAATATCATCCAGTTAAAAGAATATATACTGTTAATTATTAGCTATTTAAGTGTTTTAGTGCATTGGTTGTTTTCTCTTATTTTACGCATTTTCCGTTATTTTTTACACCTTTTTTACACCCTGAAATCGGAAATTATTTTATATCTTTACGCCATATAATCAGGACTATACAAATGTAGTAAAATCGGTTGTTATGGCAAAATTGCAAACAAAAACCAAAGAAAATCCAAAATTGATGCAAAAAACGCTGGCCGACGGTCGGCAAAGTTTGTATCTGGAATACTACATGGGCTACAACAAAGTATTCGACGAAAATACAGGCCGGGAACATATCAAGCATATCCGGTCGAAAGAGTTTCTGGGCCTGTACTTGTTGCCGAATCCCCGGACACCCGAAGAACGGCAACAGAACAAAGAAACATTGGCCCTTGCCGCCGAAATCCGCATGGACAAAGAGAAAATATTGATCGCCCGTAAATACGACAAGGCCGCCCCGGTCAAACAAAAAATCAACTTTTTGAATTTTTACGAAGCGTATATCAAAGCCTATACGAAAAAAGATATACGAATGATCGAGGGTGCACTGGGACGTTTCCGGAGTTTTCTTGCCGAATCCTACCCGAATATGCAAACGAACCTAAAGCCTGAACAAATTACCAAAGAGATGATGACAAAATTCGTCGAGTATCTTCAGGTACATTCTAAAGGAGAAGGGGCATTAGGCTATTTTCAACGTTTTAAGAAGGTCGTTAAATATGCCGTCGATCAAGATATTATTTTAAAGAATCCGTGCACGGGTGTTCGGTGTGTTGTCGATGATACTTCATTGAAAAAAGACGTTTTAAGCCTCGATGAAATCAAAATGCTGGCAGACACCCCGTATCAGAATACCGAAGTCCGCCGGGCGTTCCTGTTCAGCCTTTACGCGGGTTTGAGATATTGTGATGTGGTCGATCTGAAATACAGCAATGTGGACTATGCCAATAAGATCATCCGCTTCGATCAGAATAAAACAACGGGCCATTCAAAACAGTCTGTCGTTATTATTCCGTTAAGCAATACGCTTTTAAAACTGATCGGCGAGAAGCCTCTCAAAAATGCTCCCATCTTTACGCTACCGAGCCATACCGGATGCCTCAAGGCTTTGCGGATATGGGTAGCCCGTGCCGGGATCGACAAGCATATCACTTGGCATTGCGCCCGGCACAGCTTTGCGGTCAATTTGCTCGGCGAGTGTCACACGGATATCAAGACCGTCGCATCCTTGTTGGGTCACAGCGGCCTCAAGCACACCGAAAAATATACCCGCGCCGTCGATGCCCTGAAAGAAAAGGCCGTTAATGCTTTACCGGAGTTAGAAATTTAGTAAATTTGGTGTAAATGATGGACAAAATTAAAGATAATCCTTCCTATTCAGCAATCCGGGAGCAACTGAAAGGAGCGAATGCCTTTAGAAAGGCATTAAAAGTTCTTTCTTTTGCCGGGATTAAAAATAAAGAATTAAATAAAATCTTGGATCAAGTTCCAGCCATGCAAAAACAATGGGAAGAACTTACTTCGGCTCCAGACAGATTTAACAAAATATTTTCAGCCTTTGGTTGGATTGCCCATGAATCGATGAATTCTGAATTGATGGAACGAGCAGTAACACTGGCTGAAAAAGACAAGTTCGAAGAAGGGAATAATTTATTGATTAATCATTATTGTTCCGAAGAAATTAAATGGCCGATAACATGGTTAAAGCATATCCCTGCATTCGAAAAACGATATGATCTTATTCTATTAGCCTACAAAGATTCGTTGAATGAGAGATACTATTCAGCCGTACCCCTTTTGTTAATGATTATTGATGGCGGAGTCAATGATATTGATAAGAACAAAGGATTCTTTACTCCATCGACAGATCTTACAGCATGGGATTCCATCGCTGCACACAGTAGCGGTTTAAGTGTCATCCGAAATGTTTTTAATGCGAAACGTAACAAAACGAATACAGATCCTATTTCTTTACCTTACCGAAACGGCATCTTGCATGGGCGTGATATCAACTATGCTAATAAAGAAGTTACGGCAAAATGTTGGGCAACCTTAATTGCTATTCATGATTGGGCAAAAGCAATACAGGAAAAGAGAAAGGCGCCGCCGTCAGCAAAAGAAAGGGTCTCTTTTAGAGAAACTTTAATTAAAGCATCAGAGAACCATAAACGAAATGAAGATATTTCTAGAAGAGTTGAAGCTTGGAAACCTCGTAATATTGTCATAGGGGTAGATATTCCATTTAAAGGGAATGAATCTGATTATGAAGATTCTACACCCGAGATTGAAGCTATCAGATTTGCAATATATTGGCAAAAAAAGAATTACGGAAATATTGCACGACAAATTCATCAATTCTCAAAGAATAAGGAACAGATTCCTACTGAAGCTAAAAGAATGCGCGAAATTTTAAGTAACAAAATATTGCATGATTATTCTTTGAAAAAGATTGAAGACAAAGCCCCAGCCATTTCCGAAGTAACTCTTAATGTAGAGTTTGAGTGTGAAACAGAATTAAAAAATAAAGATATAACGCTACGTTTCATTTGCGAAGGGGAAAATGGCAGACCCGGTATGTTCGGATTTTCCGATTGTAAGTGGCAGTTTATCGACACATTTTTATATAGTCTTGATATGTAATTTTGAGTCAAATGATAAAAATGAATTTTCAGAGTCATTTTTCGTTAAAACAATTTCAAGCACTTGCTGAGTTGTTTAACAATAGTCGGGTGTTCCAACCGGAAGTAGAGGCTAAAACAATGGCTGATTTGTTTTCCTGCAGACTGAAAGCCCCATTAATCGTGCGCAATGCCCGGCTGTTAGGTTTCATTATGAATGAACTGAGCGAGCAATTATTAGTTACGTCTATCTGGCAAACCGTTGCAGATCAGAATAAATGTTTTGTTTCGATAAAAGGGAATCCCATTACACGCAATACTCTTTCAAGTGCGAAGTATTGCGCTGTCAAATTCGACACTGTGCAGAACAGGTCGATCATTCAGGCATACATACAGATTCTTAAAAATGTCAAGTAATTTTTAAAGCCGTTTTCTTTCGTCAGCTACTTGTAGATTGCTCAAAAGAGTGATAATGAGTGAGAATATTTGGACAGAAAGTTTTAAACGATTATATATTTGCCGATGCTAATCATGTTTAACCTAAAACCTTTTTCATGCAAAACGAAATTAGTATCGAGCAACGCTTAGGTAGAATCGAGCAATTGCTCTTGGGACAAA
>NZ_QUDJ01000031.1:0-16010 GCF_003477565.1 Alistipes sp. AF48-12 | reverse complement strand
TGTAATAAGCCTTTTGTATGACGGTTAAATCATGTTTCGATTGATTATATCATTATTAAGTTTATGTAATAAGATTTACAGTACTGATTTTTATGTATTTGTATATATAATATAAATATTTTTACATGAATTTATCGTGTTTGATATTTGATCTTTATTTCATATTTTACAGATGTATTTATAGTTGACAAAATCGAGTTGCATCGGGGGTTTGGTTACATTTGTGATTAAACGCCCGGTATTTACAAGTGTTAATTTTACAAAAGTGGAAATACCAGGGCGGTTTTATCCTATTTTTTTACAAGAATAATCCCTACCCTGCCGGGACTTCGATTGGATTCTTATATGGAGAGATTTCCTGTTTAATTATGTTAAATAAAAAACGGAACCTCTTCAGGCTCCGTTTTTTGAATTTAAGTGTTTTATTATAAGCTGATTGTCTTTGCTATTCGTTGGAATTCCTCCGGGGTGAGTTGGAGTTTTTCCCGATGAAAATCGACGTCTTTTTCGCTGTTAATCGGTATCAGGTGGATATGGGCATGCGGAACTTCGAGCCCGAGAACGACGACGGCGACTTTTTTACAAGCTATATTAGCCTGTATTTTACGCGCGATCCGTTTGGCGAAAACCATCATGTCCGCCAGCGTCCGGTCGTCCAAGTCGAAAATATTGTCGGTCTCCTCTTTCGGGATGACCAGCGTGTGACCCTTTGCAAGCGGATTGATATCCAGAAATGCAAAATATCTGTCGTCCTCGGCTACCTTGTAGCACGGGATCTCCCCTTTTACGATACGTGTGAATACGGAAGCCATTTTTTACGGTTTTTGGTTCGGTTTAAATCAGTTTCATCTCCTGTTTGATCGATTCGATCTTACGTTCCATCGTTTGGCGCGTTTCTTCGAATTTATCTTCGCAGCACAATTCTCCCCGGACGCCGAAATAGAATTTGATTTTCGGCTCGGTGCCCGACGGACGGATCGATACGATGGTCGAATCCGCTGTGATGAACTGCAATACGTTCGATTTTTCCATATCGATGGGCGTTTTGCGGCCGCTCTTTACGTCGAGCGATTCTCCGGTCAGATAATCCTTCACGGTGATTACGGGCGATCCTCCGAGGCTTTGCGGCGGATTGTTCCGGTACTGGGTCATCATTCGGGCGATTTCCTCCTGTCCCTCTTTGCCCTGGCGGACGATCGAGACGAGCGCTTCGTCGAAGAAGCCGTATTTTACGTAGATTTCCTTCAGTAGGTCATACAGCGTCATTCCTTGGCTCTTGGCCCAGGCTGCGGCCTCTGCGGCCAGCGAACAGGCGCTGACGGCGTCCTTGTCGCGGACGAAATCTTCGGCGAGAAATCCGAAGCTCTCTTCTCCGCCGCAGACGTACTGCATTTTCCCTTCGAGGTTGCGGATGACCGTGGCGATATACTTGAAGCCGGTCAGGCATTCGAAATGTTTCACGCCGAACGATTCGGCGATTCGGGCGACCAGTTCCGTCGTAACGATCGTTTTGACGATGTACTCCCGGCCGTGAAGTTTTCCCAGTTCGCTCCACCTTCTTACGATATAATATACGAGCAGGGCGCATGTCTGGTTGCCGTTCAGCAAGATGTACGATCCGTCGCGGTCGCGCAGGGCCATCCCGATGCGGTCGGCGTCGGGGTCGGTGGCCAGGACGATCTCCGCCTGTTGCCGGGCGGCCAGGTCGATCGCCATTTTCATGGTCGCGCGTTCTTCCGGGTTCGGGGACGCTACGGTCGGAAAGTTGCCGTCCGGGATATTCTGTTCTTTTACCGTGACGACGTTCGTAAAGCCGAATTTGCGGAGCGATTCGGGGACGAGGATGACTCCGGTTCCGTGTATCGGCGTGTAGACGATTTTCAGGTCGTGATGGGCGGCGATGGCTTCGGGCGACAGCGACAGCGAATGAACGGCGTCGAGGTAGATCGCGTCGAAGGTTTCGTCGAGAATGACGATGTTGTCTTTGTGTCCGTTGGTGAGCACCTGATCCGGAGACGTGATCTTTTGCACCTCCGCGATGATGTTTTTGTCGTGCGGAGCCACTACCTGAGCGCCGTCGTTCCAGTACGCTTTGTAGCCGTTATACTCTTTCGGGTTGTGCGAGGCGGTGATGACCACGCCGCTGTCGCATTCCAGCTTGCGGATGGCGAAGCTCAGCTCGGGCGTCGGACGGAGCGAGTCGAACAGGTAAACCTTGAATCCGTTCGCTGCGAAGATGTCGGCGACGCGTTCCGAAAACAGCCGGCTGTTGTTGCGGCTGTCGTGCCCGATAGCGACCTTGATCTGCTTACCCGGAAAGGCTTTTTTCAGGTAGTTCGCAAGGCCTTGCGTAGCCATGCCGACCGTGTAGACGTTCATCCGGTTGGTGCCTACCCCCATGATGCCGCGCAGGCCGCCCGTGCCGAATTCGAGGTCTTTGTAGAAGCTCTCGGTCAGCTCGCCCAAGTTGTTATCCATAAGATATTTGACTTGCTTTTTCGTGTCTTCGTCGTAGTTTCCGGAGAGCCATTTTTCGGCTCTCTCCTTAACGATTAAATCCAAATTTCCACTCATAATCTTATTTGTTTTATTTATACGAATGCTTGTTTCGGTTGAAAAAAGTTATAAACAAAGATACGGATATTTTTTTGAATATTCTATATCAAACGGTTAAGTTTTGACTCTGCGGGAACCCTTATTTTTCTATATAAATATTTGCACAACAAACAATAGAGAAGAAAATTTTTTTTAATGAATTTATTTACAATTTTGTCTTCCGAAACAGACAGGATGATGATAGTTAATAACCAGACATACGGTGATGTGTGGCAAAGTTGTTTGACCCGTATCCGCGAGCATACCTCCGACGAGGAGTTCGCCAAATGGTTCAAGCCGATCGTGCCGCTTGATTTTGACGGGGTGACCTTGAAACTGAAGGTGCCTAATGAAAGTTATGTGTACCATATCGAAAAACACTTTATTCCGCTTTTGCGTCCGATCATTCACCAGATGTTTGGCTTGAAGACCAAGCTGCGTTATGCCGTGCCGCGTACCGAACAGAGCGCTCCTACCGTAGTGACGGATGCCGACATGACGGCCATCAATACGTTCGTCACGCAGTCCGATACGACAAATATAAAGAATCCTTTCGTTATTCCGGGGATTCGCCGGATCGTAATCGACCCGCAGTTGAATCCGAACTATACGTTCGATACGTTCGTGGAGGGCGAATGCAACCGACTTTGCCGTTCGGCCGGGCTGTCGCTGGCCGTGAATCCGGGCAATACGCCTTTCAATCCCTTATATATTTACGGAGATTCGGGGTTGGGAAAAACGCATATCGCGCAGGCGATCGGCATGGAAATCAAGCAGCGCAAGCCGCAGATGCAGGTGTTGTACGTGTCGATGAACAAATTCCAGGCGCAGTTCCAGAACGCCGCGCTGAAGGGGGAACTGAACGACTTCATTCATTTCTATCAGATGCTCGACGTCCTGATTATCGACGATATTCAGGAACTGGCCGGGAAGGATAAGACGCAGAACGCTTTTTTCAATATTTTCAACCACCTGCACCTGTCGAACAAGCAGTTGATCCTGACTTCCGATAAACCGCCCGTCGAGCTGAAAGATATCGAACAGCGGCTGATCACCCGCTTCAAATGGGGGCTTTCCACGCAACTGTTGCAGCCCGATTACGAAACCAAGGTGAAGATCATTCGTAACAAGGCCGTGAAGTTGAATGCGGAGGTGCCGCAGGAGGTGGTCGAGTTCTTGGCCGAGAATATCAACGCCAATGTCCGGGAGATCGAAGGGGCGCTTTCGTCGCTCGTGGCCAATGCCTCGTTCCTGGGCAAGAAGATTTCGATCACGCTGGCCCGCGAAATTCTGAAAGTATACGTGCAGTTCAATCAGCGGGAAATCACGATCGAGCATATTCGCAAGGTCGTTTGCGAATACATGGGACTCAGTGCGGAGGTGTTTAATTCTCCGAAACGGACGCGCGAGATCGCGCAAGCGCGCCAGATAGCGATGTACCTGAGCAAGCAGCACACGAAGGCTCCGCTGACGACCATCGGCGCGGCGATCGGCGGCAAGAACCATGCGACGGTGTTGCACGCCTGCAAGGCGATTTCGAATCTGATGGAGACGGACAAGGTGTTCTGCCACCAGGTGGAGGAGATCGAAAAGAAGGTGCTTGCGCGGTCGTAGCGCTTTTCGGAAAAAGGTGCGCTCCGTAGCGGGCGACGCGGTGAAAAGTTTTTCTGGCGTTATATTTGACCGGAAAAACTTTTTGACTTTCCCGGAAATGTGTATCTTTACGAACAATAGGCACCGGAATTTTTAAATGCGAAAGAAAATGGCAAAACTGAAAACGGGAGATCCCGCTCCGGCTTTCGAAGCGGTCGACCAGGACGGCAATATGAAAACGCTGGCCGATTACCGCGGCCGCAAGTTGATCCTTTATTTTTATCCGAAGGACAATACGCCGGGTTGTACGGCCGAAGCGTGCAGCCTGCGCGACGGACGGGATACGCTGCGGCGAATGGGCTTCGAAGTGGTCGGCGTGAGTCCCGACAGCGAAAAGTCGCACCAGGGCTTTATCGCAAAGCAGGGGTTGAATTTTACGCTGTTGGCCGATACGGACAAAAAAATCGCGGAAGCCTACGGCGTGTGGGGCGAGAAGAAGTTTATGGGAAGGACGTTCATGGGGATTCTGCGGACGACGTTCGTGATCGACGAACAGGGCGTGATCGAGAAGATTTTCGATAAAGTGCGGACGAAGGATCACTTCGAACAGATCGTCGAAGCTTACCAGTAAAACCGGAAAAATTTGAAACAAGACTACTAAACGAAAAAATATGGCAGAAAAGGAGAAGCCTCAGGTGAATCCTGAGAAGCTCAAGGTATTGAGCGCCGTGATGGATAAGATCGAGAAGGATTTCGGGAAAGGCGCCATCATGAAAATGAGCGACCGGGCGGTCGACAAAGTCCCGGTCATCCCGTCCGGGTCGGTAACGATCGACCATGCGCTCGGGATCGGCGGGTATCCGAAAGGACGTATTATCGAGATTTTCGGCCCCGAATCGTCGGGTAAAACCACGCTGGCTATCCACGCGATCGCCGAGGCCCAGAAAGCGGGCGGAATCGCCGCATTTATCGACGCGGAACATGCTTTCGACAGCACGTATGCGCAGAAGCTCGGCGTGGATATCGACGACCTGCTGATTTCGCAGCCCGACAACGGGGAGCAGGCGCTGGAGATCGCCGACCACCTGATCCGTTCGAGCGCCATCGATATCGTGGTGATCGACTCGGTCGCCGCGCTGACGCCGAAGGCCGAAATCGAAGGCGAGATGGGCGAATCGAAAATGGGGTTGCAGGCGCGACTGATGTCGCAGGCTTTGCGTAAACTGACGGCCAATATCAGCAAGACGGGAACCGTTTGTATTTTCATCAACCAACTTCGCGATAAGATCGGCGTGGTTTACGGGAATCCGGAGACTACGACGGGCGGTAATGCGCTGAAATTTTACGCCAGCGTCCGGGTCGATATCCGCAAGGCTTCGGTGATCAAAGACGGAGAAGAACAGATGGGCGCGCGGGCGCGTGTCAAGATCGTGAAAAACAAACTGGCTCCCCCGTTCCGCAAAGCGGAATTCGATATCATGTACGGCGAAGGAATTTCGAAGATCGGCGAGATCATCGACCTGGGAGTGGATCAGGGAATTATCAAGAAGAGCGGCTCGTGGTTTTCTTACGGCGACAGGAAGATCGGACAAGGGCGCGATGCCGTCAAGGAGGCGTTCAAGGCCGATCCTGAGTTTGCGGCCGAGGTGGAGGCCAAAGTGCGCGAAGCGCTTGCCGCCGCCGGTTAGCGGGCGCGGGTGCGGTACGGCCGGCGGGAGACACAGCCTGATTCCGTCCGGGGCGTACCCGAAAACATGTTTTGTCTTGTCCTCGGCGGGCAAGGGATTGATGTCGGCGTATGTAAAACGGGAGATTGATGGGTTATTCGCAGGAAGATGAACGCATGATTGGCGAGCAGTTTGACAAACTGATGCGGAGTTGTGCCAAAATCTGTAAAAATGAATATGACAGGGATCTGATCAAACGGGCCTTTTTCTTGGCGAAGGAGGCTCACGAGGGAGTGCGCCGCCGTTCCGGGGAGCCTTACATCGTGCACCCGCTGGCGGTGGCCCGGATCGTCGTGGATGAAATCGGCCTCGGTGTCAAGTCGGTGATCGCGGCCCTGTTGCACGATGTCGTCGAGGATACCGACTATACGGTGGAGGATATCGAAAGCCGTTTCGGACCCAAAATCGCGCTGATGGTGGACGGACTGACCAAAATGTCGGGCGTTTTCAAAACCAGCGCTTCGGAGCAGGCGGAAAATTTCCGCAAAATGCTGCTGACGCTTTCCGACGACGTCCGGGTGATCCTGATCAAGATCGCCGACCGGCTGCACAACATGCGTACGCTGGAATCGATGCCTCCGCATAAGCAGATGAAAATCACCAGCGAAACGATCTATCTGTTCGCTCCGTTGGCTTACCGCCTGGGGTTGTTCGCGATCAAAAGCGAACTGGAGGATCTGTCGTTGAAATACCGTTTCCCGGAAGATTACCGGCAGATCGAAGCCAAGATCCAGGAAACCGAAGCCGACCGGTCGAAATTTATCGAAAAATTCAGTCAGCCGATTATCGAGAAGCTCAAGGGCAACGATATCGACTTCGAAATATCGGGGCGCGTCAAGTCGATCTATTCGATCTGGGCCAAAATGCAGCGCAAGCATATCGCTTTCGAAGAGATCTATGATCTCTTCGCGATTCGCATCGTGTTCCGGCCTTCGCCGCTGATTCCCGAAAAGTCGCAGTGCTGGCACATCTACTCGTTGGTAACCGATATTTACAAGCCGAAACCGGATCGGATCCGCGACTGGGTGAACATTCCGAAAGCGAACGGTTACGAGGCCCTGCACTCCACGGTGATGGGTCCCGACGGCGTGTGGGTCGAGGTGCAGATTCGTTCGCAGCGGATGGAAGAGATTGCCGAGCGGGGATTCGCCGCGCATTGGAAGTACAAATCGGGCGAGTTGTCGAAGGAGGAAGGCGAATTCGACCGTTGGATGAAGCAGGTGCGCGAAGCGCTGAACAGCCCGACGGACAATGCCGTCGAATTCCTCGACAATTTCAAACTGAGCCTTTATACCTACGAGATCGTCGTGTTTACGCCGAAAGGCGATTCGCGGACATTGCCTCAGGGCGCTACGGCGCTCGATTTCGCTTATGAGATTCATACGAAGATCGGCAACAGCGCGATGGGCGCCAAGATCAACCGGAAGATCGAATCGATTTTCGCACCGATCAGCAGCGGCGACCAGATCGAGATCATCACGTCGAAAAATGTGAAGCCGAAGGCCGAATGGCTCGATCATGTGATTACGACCAAGGCCAAGCAGTCGATCATGGTTTTCCTGAAAAAGGAGAATCTCAATAACATCGCTAACGGGATCGTGCTGTTCGAAGGAAAGCTCAAGGAGTTCGGCATCGTGCCGAGCGCCCGCGTGTTCCGGAAAGTGCTGCCTGCTTACGACTGCGCTACGAAGGACGAGTTTTACAGCAAGTTGGGGGCCGGCATCCTGAAACTGGACGGGATCGAAAAGATCCTGCGCGACAATCCTGCCAATAAGATTTTGAAATTCTGGACGTTGCAGATACCGAATCCATTCAAGTTCCTCGGAGGCGACGATAAGAAAAAAGGGAAAAAGGTAATTGACGGCGCATCGCCGGAGGATGCGGACGATCCGGAGTTCGAGATCGCCCCGTGTTGCAATCCGATTCCGGGCGACGAAGTTGTCGGTTACAGCAATCCCGATACGCACAAGATCGACGTTCACAAGAAAAACTGCAACGAACTGATTAAACTGGCTGCCCAGCACGGCAATCGTCTGACGCCGGTCACCTGGTCGAGCCACAAGGCGATGTCCTACCTGTCGATCCTCGAGTTGCGCGGAATCGATCGGATCGGGATCCTGATGGAACTGTCGCAGGTGATTACCGGCGAGCTGAACACGAACATCCGGGAGTTGCATATCCAGAGCCACGACGGTATCTTCGAAGGGCGGATCAGCCTCTATGTGAAAAATATCAAGGATCTGAAGATGATTATCGACAAGGTGATCCGGATCAAGGGGGTCGAGCAGGTAAACCGGGTGGAAAATAAAATCGAATAGCTATGGATCTGAAAGAGTTGCTTCCGGTACTTCTGATTACTGTCTTCGCAATAATTTCCGCTGCGAAAAAGAAAAAACAACCGGTTTCCGAAAGCGAGGAGCAGGCGGATACCGCTCCGTCCGATTCTCCGTGGGACGACCTGATGCGCGAACTTAAAAAAGGGGGCGGAGCCGATACGGAATCTGCGGCCGATTCGCGTCCGGTGCAGCGGACTGTTCCGGATGCGGACGCGCTGCCGACGGAGATGCTGTCTTACGACGACGAGGCGATCGAAGCGTTCGAGAACCGTACGGTCTTTTCGTACGACGACATGGTCGGAGATAACGCGCCGGAGCCGATGTCTACCGCGGATCGAGGGACTTCCCTACTCCGCAGCTTGCTACGGAGCCGGAACCGGCTTCTTCCGAAAGGGCGTTTCCGGGCGGTTTCGATCCGAAAATGGCCGTGCTGTATTCCGAAATTCTCAAACCGCGTTTTTAAATTTTTTCAGCATGTATTCCGATGCGGATTCCGCCGAACCGATCCGGGCCGATTATTCGGACTCTTACAGTCTCGACGTAAACTCCGATGCGGAATTGCGTCCCGGGAAACTGTTGGAATCCGTTTTCTCCGATACTCCGCGCTGGGTGAACGGGCTGATGAAAATCCGTAATGCGCTCGTTGCGCCTTTCGGTTTGAAGACGGGAGAATCCCGTGTTTTCCGGAAAGCGATCGTCGAAGAATCGGAGCGGGAAGCGGTACTGTCCAATGACGATAAACATTTGATCTTTACGGTCTCGCTCAGCGTGCTCCCCCGTCCCGACGGGGTGCGGCGAATCAGTATTTCCACGGCGGTGCAATACCATAACCGGCTCGGCCGGATCTATTTCGCACTGATCCGGCCGTTTCATCGGATCATCATCCGCCGTATGCTGCGCCGGATCGCTTCATCGGTCGGCTGACGGCAGCGTCTCCCGGACAGGATTACTCTTTTTCGATAAAGGAGCGCTATGTGCGGTAGCCGTCTAACGGGGCGTGATGCACGAAGGTGCAATCAATTGAAACGAAAGTTGAATATCGTTTTGACAACTCGTTTTCGCAAAATTTAAGGGCGTAAAAAACAAAAGCGACATAACAGTCGCTTTTGTTTTGTTTGTGTACATAGTTTAACCCCTATCGGGTAATCGGTGTTTTATCGGGTTTGGGTCACTCCAACTTGACCCCCTGCCTTATTCGGCGACAACTTCCCATTTCAAATCGCCACCGCCTTCGATCGTCTGCCACTTGTAACCCGTGGCCGGTTCGTAAACGACCGAGGTTGTATGGTTATAAGCTTTGCCGCTGAATTTACCGCCTTTGAGAATTACGCTTCCGGTCGGCAGATCAACGTCATTGTCGCCCGACACGACAGCGCTCGTTCCCTCGATCTGCAACCCCCCCGGACCGGTCATTGGCTGCGGAAAACTCTCCGCCCGTAATCGTGACTTTCGCGCCGTTGGTTATATATAACGCATAAAAGGCATCTATCTGCCCCGGCGTATTTACCGTGTAATACTTGCCACTGCTGATGACCGCATCCTGACAACTTTCAATGGAGATGCCGCCCTGAATGCCTTTGACCTCGCAACCGTCGATTCTTACTTTCGAGCCGAACAGACGCATTGCGTAAGCCCAGTGCGTACCGTTATCCTTATTTGAGGAAGTAGATTCGAAATAACTGTCAACAAGGGTGATCTCTCCGCTGGCGACGTCGCGTCCCATACCGCAGACGGTGAACTCGCCCGAAATGATCCTGGCGTTCTTTATGGTTACATTCGCATCATTCCAATAAGCGATTGCCGCACTATTGTAAGGATGCCCCGTTGATGAGTTTCCATGCCAATGGTATTCGGGGTCGTTAATCAGGGTAACGCCGTCGATAACGCACTCTCCGCCCATGACATGGATCAGCGATTTCTGGTAGCCGTTACCCAGGTCGCTGTTGTCCTCCGAAGTATTGTCTATCGTACCCTCCCCGGTCAGAGTTAGGCCCTTTTCAGCCGTCAGGAAGTTGGTTATCTCGTGGTATATGAATAAAAGGAGGTGTAAACCTAAAAAGCAATGAAACATACTTTTGGCAATTTGTTGTGTGATATATATTTGCAATATTTATTTGGAAATCGTTTCTAATTTCCGTAAGTTTGCTGTTGTAAACCAAGAATTAAGCCCGAAGTTGTATCTTCGGGCTCTTGAAATACCACGCTCAGGTAAGCGTTTGTAAGCGATTGCTGCGGAAACGCCGTACCCGTCGCATTTCTTTCTCCCGGAGAGCTTGCTGTACCGATGGGTAGCTCCGGCGGAATTTATCGAAGGTGTCCCGCGAGAGATCGAAACGTTTGCATATGTCGGTGACGGATTTGTCCTGATGCAACATCCGGATAACGTGCTGCCGATTCTCGGTCAGCAGTTGAACTTCGTATAACTGCCCTTTCTGCGGCCAAGCACCACGCCTTCGGCTTTGCGTAGGGCCAGCGCCTCTCTGGTGCGCATCGAGATCAGGTTGCGTTCGATTTCGGCGACCAATCCGAATGCAAAACAAAGCACTTTACTGTTAATGCTGTTGTCGAATGTGTAACCCTCTTTGGTCGTGTAAAGATTGATCTCCTTTTGCAGGCACCTGCCCATGATCGCCATCACATCCGTGAGCGTCCGGCTCAGGCGCGAGATTTCCGTTACGATCAGCGTATCACCCCGTTTCATCTTACGGAGCAAAGTCCCAAGTTTGCGGTCCTGTTCCCGTTTGCTGCCACTGGCCACTTCCGTAACCCAGTTGTCTACGATCCAATTCCGACTCTCGGCGAAACGCCGGATCTCGTCCTGCTGGTTGCCCGGATTCTGTTTCCCGGTGCTTACCCGTAAATAACCTATTATCATATTTCGTTTGATTTTTCTGGGCAACGTCGCCCAGGCGCACAAGGTATGATTATGGTTGTACTTGCTGAATTTTCACCGTTTCCCGGCATACCGAGAAACGTATTGAATAACAGAGACCGGATCTAAATCACGCTTTACTACTCCCTGAAACACAAAAAGTCCAAAATAAATAATGAAATGATTACATCAGGTGGTAAGCGATGGATGCAGGAATCGTTTATTGAAACATGCCGTCACAAAGTAAATCGGGCAGAGAAGAGAAACAGTACAATTACCGGCTGATCTCCAGTTGTGTTCTCCCTGTGTTGGACGGCGAAAAAGTTCATATCGGCCGAATGTCCGCCACGCTTCGTTGCGAAAGGTGCCGAGATCGATTTTATATTTCGCGGTACGTTTTTATCCGTTTCCGAACAAAAGCAGCACACCTTAAAGGAATATCCGTATGAAAATGGGAGATTTAGTCCTGTAAAATTTTGGGCGTATGAAATATTATCGTATATTTGCACTCCCGAAAAGGTCTGATGGCCGAGTGGCTAGGCACAGCTCTGCAAAAGCTGCTACAGCGGTTCGAATCCGCTTCAGACCTCTATAAAACCGCCTTACAGTGCACTGTAAGGCGGTTTTTCTTTGGATTTGTACGGCATTTGTACGGCATGATGTTTAATGGCGTTAAAAACAGGTAGGATAACTTCCGAGATAATATCATTTAACAATCATCGAAAAAGGTATAACAACGGCCGGGAACATTTACAATCCGGCTCCGGATATTTTGAAATTCGTCAATTCGTCAAAAATAAAAAGATGATTAAATTGTATCAAATAAACCGGGACGCACTATATAAGTGTGTCCCGGTCCTTATTCAGAAGTAGAGGTAAAATTTAGTTAATTGCCTCTATGTTCTTGAAATACTTAGCCCAATCCGAACTTTTGTACGCATTTACTGATTCGGCAGGTACTTTCAGTATGCAATTCTCATTCACGAATGTAAAGTGTTCCACATCGCAAAATGGGCTGTACAACTGAGACAATGCCGGCGGTGTATTTTTACGACAAATAACCGTTTCCAAATCAGCCCCATTAAATAGCTTTACATGACTGCCCGTATTAAGATCTCCAATTGTCGAAGGCAGGTCGAGTTTTTTGAGGGGTGCATTTCTGAATGCTCCGCCTTTCAGTGTGGTAAACCCTTCAGGCAGGGTCAATTCCGTAATTTTACAGTCGGCGAAAGCTCGTCACCTATAGACTTCAGATTGGTCGGTAATTTAAGCTCTGTTATCGGACATCCGTTGAATGCACCCGCACCTATTGTCTCAACCTCGTCCGGCAATGTCAGTGACGTTAAATTGGTCGGCACGACAACATCGGTGTCATCATACTTGCCCGACCAGCAGAAATCATTTGGAATCGTAGTCACGGGACCCTCTATGACAAGCGATTGCATCTGCATACAACCGACAAACGCCCAACTACAATCACCATAGTCTTCTTCATATAGGGTTGCAAATGAGGTAACGGTACTCGGAACAACCATTGAGGTAATGGCACTTCCATAGAAGCAGCTCGCCGGAATTTCGGTCACACCGACGGGAATAGTTACGGATTTTACGGCTGCGCCTTCCAACATCCAGCGTCCGAGTGTCGTGACGGTGGATGGAATATTCACTTTTTCCAGAGCCGTACACATTGCAAAAGCCGAATTACCGATAGTTTTCAGACCTTCGGGCAAGATCACTTCTTTCAGCGTCGTATTATCGCTAAGTCCCATACTTTCATAAAAAGCCAATGCACGCGTAGGCAGTTCGGTTATGTCGCTTCCAGCGAGGTCGAGAACTTCCAGTGCGGTAAGGTTCTCGCGGATGTATTGGAAGTCGGCCTCATTCAAGCCGCCGTTAATTCTCAGGCCTGTTATCTGGCCGGGATTGGCATTGGCCAGCAATGTAGCAAGATTACCTGCCGTATTGACTACGACCATCGTTCCGATACCCGATTCGATTTCCTGCTCCACCCATTCCGTAACATTCGGATCGCCGTAGGTAATCGACTGTACTTCCATGTTCTGCTCCGAGATAGTCGCCACGTAGTTATAGCAGTTGCCCGCATCCCACGCGGGTACAAGCGTCGTGGTAAACTCTTTAGTCTTTACATTGCCTGCTTCCAAAGAAACAGCAGCCGTAAACGAAACGGTCACTGTTCCGCCGGATTGGGGAATGACCACGAAATTGGCACTGGCAGCTTGCGTAGCCTGCGATGCATCCGCCTTATTTTCGGCCGTTGTCGTTACCATTTCGTTGAACGGAGTATCTTCTGCGACTGCTTGGGCTCCGTCTGGTGTCCATCCGTTGTCGTACGTTCCCTGCGCCGCCATTCCGTAAACTTTCAGACCGGAAACGGTTACCGGCACATCGACCGGAAAACCGCTCTTGAAAGTAAACTTAATCATCGACAGCAGGTGTTGGAAATTGAACGACACAGGCCCGTTGTTCTCCTGTTGTGCCATAACGGATACCCCGTCCGCATAGATCAAATCGAGTTGATTGTCCGGACCGGAAACGTAATCGGTGAAGGTCAGGCGTCCGTTGATTTCATCTGCACTGACCGTTCCCTTGCCGGCGGGTATTTCGGGGGCGTATGCCACGAAGTTGTAGCTTTCCCCGGCAGTCCAGTAGCGTACGGGCGAATAGCTCCATGTACTCCCGGATTTAGTGACTTTCGTCCCATCGAAGGTGTTGGTCAGGCTGTTGTCATGGCCTCCATAGACATAGAAGGCATCGATATTGGCAGTCGTGAGCGTACTCACGGCTTTCGTTTGGGTCGGATTGCCTATATAGGCGCTCCCGAAACCGATCACAGCGGAATCCGGCATCTCGACCGTTTCCGTTTTGCTGCATCCGGCCATGACGACAGCCACCGCAGCGAGTAAAAACAGATTCTTTTTCATGATGTTAATATTAAAAAAAGTGTATTCCCATTCAGTCCAATGGCAGCTCTATATCTTCGAATTCTCCCCAGCCTTCGACCTCCACATCGAAACCTGCACCGCCGCCCGCCTCTTGCTCCGAAACTTCGAGTCCGCTCACCGTAATCACCCCTCCACGGGGCTGTTGTGCTAACTGGTCAGTAACATCGAATTCGAACGTCTTGATCTTCCCGTTGTGCAACCTCACTTCCAGATTGAGTCCGTAACGCCGCTCGGAACGCTGTACGTAATGATCCCCCGGAAATCCCGGTACGCCGAACGAGGTAACGGCCGCTTCCGTCCCGAACGCCGTCAGGTCGTAGTCGTACAGGACGGTAACCGGTTCATCACCGGTGCGTCCGTCCTGCAGGTAAACCGATCCCGCCATACCGGACAATGCGCCCCGTGCCAGTGCCACGTACTCCAGTCCGCTGTCGAATTCGCAACGGATCAGATAGGTATAGACCAACGGACGTAAAGTAACGGGAAATTCGACAGGCTCCGAGGTGCGAACTGCTTCGTAGGAGTCGATCCACGCCCCGTACAGGATGTCGGGGGCATTAACGGTCAGCTCGCCCCCGTGCTCCTGGCTGTATGTGGAACGTGTGCGGGTCCGCGTAGTTGCCGAGGCCGTGGCCCATGAATCCAGATCGCTGAACACGATATACCGCGTATCGTCGTTATGCAAAAGGATGCTTTTAGTCCCTTCGGTCATCGGGAGTTCTCCGCCTTCGGCAGAGATGTGCTGTTCCGTACGTGAATTGTCCTCGTGATATACGAACGCCGCAATGCCGGTGGCCGGATCGGGGCGAAAACGTTCGTACTCGCAGCCGAACTCCTCCGGCCAGTCTTCCTGCCACCCCTTGCCGTAATCCCGCTCCCAAACGCATTCCCACGCAGGTCGGACGTTTACCCGTACGCTCAATCCATGACTGTCATGGTCGTAGCACAAGTCTTTTCGGCAACCAGACAAGAGCACGGCACAGCATATTCCTGCAATCTTAATCACCTGTTTCCTGTTCATCGCACGCCTCCTTTCCGATTCTGGTTCCAAAGCCGCCATACCAGCGCGAATTTGAGTTTTACGGGGCCGAAATAATCGGTACGACTGGTTCGCTGGTAGACATAATGACCGTCAATGGGCAAGTATTCTTCATAAGAGGTATGTAAAAAGCCCACGCCGATTCCCACCTCGAAAGAGATGTTGCGGCTGACCGGGAACATATAGCCGTAACTCAGTCCGGTCATGAACAGTTCGCCTTTGTATCCCCGTTTCCCGTTTTCCAAATCATACCAGCTTCCCCCGACGAAAAGTCCGACGTAATGCCCGTGCCACGGCTTTCGGGTCTTGAACCAATAACGCCCTTCGGGACTGATCGTGGCGATCTGGTAATATTTATGTTTGTTTTTCTTCGACCACCAGGCGACTTCCCCTTCGAGATTGACTGTCCAACGTTCGTTTATCAGGTATTCGATCTCCAACGAGGGCATCAGAGCGGCATCGTAAAGTAAATTGGTCTTGAGTGCTAAGCGGTGAAATGGAACGTCGGCCCGGTCTTCATGTCCGCCGGAAGACGGCGGAATATTCCCGCTGACGGCAGGCGGACTTACAGAACCGGTAATTTCTTCCGGCTGTAAGCGGGCCGCATTTCTCGTAGTGTCCGGTGTCTCCGGCATAATCCGAAGGGAATCGGCCAGTACACTTTTTCTGTCGGCAGTTTCTTTCTCTGAATGAACATAAAGCGTCACGACGACACTGCTTCGCAGGTCGGGGAAGAACTCCCGCAACATATAGCGGTAAGGCTCGCCGCCGCGCAAGTCCATCAGCCGTTGTTTACGGCCGCCCACGACCCGGTTCCTTTCGTCGAAGATCCAGACGGGCGTGTTGTCCAGCACGTCGAGCACTTCGTCGCGGTACGGCATGCCG
>NZ_QUDJ01000030.1:0-17093 GCF_003477565.1 Alistipes sp. AF48-12 | reverse complement strand
GCGGGTTAATGTTTACATTAACATAAACTTGCTTCCACTCTTTTTACCCGTACTGTAAATATGAACGCCGAATCACGGCGTCAATAGAAAAAGTGCCGACGAACCAGTCCGCACAGGGCACGCCGGGACAGCCGAACCCGGACTCTGAGACCCTGAAAATCTCGGAGGGAGGGTTCGGTTGTTCCGGCGCATGGCATGAGTTTCCCGCTGTCCATCGCACTACTTTTTTCGGGCGGCACTACGGGCAACGGCTAAAACGGCCTGCGTCGGTTCGTCTTTGGATCGGGTTTGGCTCTCGGCTCACATGAGCAACTCCCGTCGGGAGAATACGAGCCGGTTGCCGTACTTGCGGTGCGGCAGAAGACGGGCAGAAGTAAGTTTGTAGATTTTGGCTCTCGAGGTGGGATAACCGTTATCCCGCAAAAGCTCCAAAGCACCGGAAAGGGCGATCGTATCAGGCGGCACTGCCTGCGGTGTCCTTCAGTCGGGCAGAACAGCCGCTAATGCATCCCGGATGATCGTTTCGAGTTCTTCCCTTGTCGTTACAATGATTTCGGACATGACTTGAAATTTAAAGGGTTCGACGATATAAAAACTCTAACAATAAACGATTTATTGTGTTTCGGCATCTAAGATACGAACCACGATACAAAATGTTTCAACCGTTCCGGTTGTTTCCGGTTATTTCCGGCCCTTTACCGAATTGTCCAATGCAAAAGTTATTTCTTTTTCTTATCGGCAGAATCCGCCTCAACTGCTTTCAGGGCTTTGGCATTTAAGCGCGAAACGACTTTTTTACCCGTTTTGGCTTCGATCTCCTTACGGGTATTCCCCGCGATCGTTCCGCCCTGATAGGCAATTTTTCGGTTCTCGGCCACCGTTTTCGGCTTTTTCTCTTTCGATATTTCTGTCGTGGTCGCTTCAGCCAGCATATTCAGCACCAATTCCAAATTGGTCATGTTATCGCGCAGGCTTTCGGTTTTCAAACCTTTATAGCGTTTGTATTCCTTCGTCGTCATACCCGCCCATCCGTGCGTAATAATATCGGTCAGCGTCGCAAACTCCTGCCCCTTTTTCACGCCCCGGCGTTCCCATTCGTCGGTCAGCTCGCGCCGGACTTCGATAGACTTCAGCCGCTGGTTGATCCAGTTGTCGGAATAGCCTTTGCGATGGTAATACTCCATCATCCGGTCGATGCCCTGTTCAGGATCGTCGATCTCTTCCAAACGTTCGCGCCCGACCTCGGCCAGCCACATTTTGAACGGCTCGGCTTTCGGCGAGGGGATAGACTGGATCAGGCGGAAAAGCTGTTCGACGTCGGCCACGTCAGTCAGACGCATCTTTCCGTCGGAAGCCTGCATTTTCAACTGGTGACAATTTGTCACCGTTTCATTCCCCTCCTCTTTCAGCCGCTGTTTCAGTTTGTTCCAGTATTTTCGTCCATCCACGCTGTCGGTTAATACGCTAACCACGTCCACAATGGATATGTACCACTTCTCCGCATCCTCGTCCCATACGGAACGGACTTGTTTATCTTCGAACAGTTTGATCGCATTTTCTTTTGTCATGGCCGGATAATTTTCTGTATAAAGGTAATTATTTGTTTCCGAAATTCGTCAGCAAAGCGGCGTTCTTCTGCCGTTCCTCTTTCTCGAACGAGGCGAGGTAACTCGCTGTCGTCTTCAGGCTGTTATGGCCGAGGCTCTCGGAGATATAGGCGATGTTCGCTCCACTCCGTTTCAAAACCGTAGCGTAGGAATGGCGGGCCGTGTAGGTGCTGATCCCGTCGATGCCGAGGGCTTCGCCGATCATCTTCATCCGCTTGTTGATTCGTTTGGTAAAATCTTTTGTCCGCTTCTTTTGTGTCAATGCATCCTCTTCGTCGTTAATGCATGGGAAAATATAATTGCCCGGTTTTCTTTCACTGCCCCAACGATCAATGATCGCCTGCATTTCCAGTGTGACGATAGCGTGGATTTCTTTGATCGTGCTGGTCGTGCGTTCGGTTTTCTGCCGGACGAAACAAATTTCGCCATCGACGATATTTTTATATTTCAACCGAACCAAATCGGCGGTATTGATCCCGTTACACAAATACATGAAAAACCAAATATCACGGTAACGCTCGGTCGTTTCCGTACCGTCGGCAAATGTGACGACCTGCCGGATTTGTTCCAACGTAAGGGCTTTCTTACGGGCTTCTCCGGTTTGTATCTCGTAGCGGTCACGGCCGAACGGATATTGCGAGTCTTTGATCGCTCCGGCTTTCCGGGCCTCGTTCATAATCGCACGGATCGCCCGCATGTGCATCCCGACCGTCGTGTGGTTTTTCGTTTTCAAAAGATACTTTTCATAACGCTTCAACCAATCGACCGTAACGTTCTCGAAAGGAATTTGTTTGCCGCCGAATAATTCGATATTCTTAATGATATTATCATAATACAACATCGTTCCTACCCGTTCCTCTTTTTTCAACGTTTCGATTTTCGTTTGAAACGCAGTATTGACCGTCACGCCGCACGCCCGGCTCAACCGCACATTGAGAGCATCGAACGTAAATTCGCCTTTTGCCGCAAGTTCTTCCGCATTTTTCCAAACCAGATCGTAACTGTTTTTAATGCTGTTCCGGACTTGCGATAGTTGTGCAGCCCGTGTTTCCGGCAATTTCTTCCATTCATCCGGAGAGAGTTCCTTACCTGTCGTGTAGTATTTCTGCACACGTTTGTAAACAACCTGCACTTTGACCGGATAAAGCCCGCTTTGTTTCGTGCGTCGAGTATCCAAAATCGTCAGTACCGTAACGCCGTCTTTGCTATCTCTGTACATAACCGACCGTTTTTGTGTATGTACACTGTACATACAATTTGCATACAAATATAGCGAAACTTTATTTTAAAAAGCAAATCACTTTTCCAAAACCAACTTATATAATACTGGTATATAATATATTATATATACAAATAGAAATGAATAGAAATAGAAGAAAACGGCAAGAATACGACTGTTAATCAGGGGGTCATAGGTTCAAATCCTAGTTGAGGAGCCAGAAAATCAAGAGGTTACGATGAAAATCGCAACCCCTTTTCTTTTTGGTGCACACAATTTGCACACAACTTACAAAAACGCCTTACATAAAATTTGTAAAGCGTTTTTAAATTTATTTTGCAGGCTTATTGATCTCAATTCATTAACTCACGGCCAATTAAAGGTTTTCCCTTAGGGAGATTGTATAGTGCGGTAAATTAACCATCATTTTCAAATGCAAGTATATTAGTATTGTAACCTACTAATATTTGACCGTTTCATCTATAAAACGAGGTGTAAAAAATAACGAGATTGTATTTTGATAAATACTTGATTTTACGTGTGTATTTTTTTACGGACTATATCATATCTTTGTATTAACATACATAAGTATAAGCAACTATGAATCCCAATTTATCATTTAACATTTCAGAAGATTCTCCTATAACAACAGCAAAAGATGACGTATTCGGACGTAAACGAATTGTTGACGCAGTTGTACAGACTATTATCAATAAATCTCAATCGAAACATACTTGTTTTACGACTGGAATATACGGAAAATGGGGAGACGGTAAAACATCGACTCTTAACCTCATTTCTGAACAGTTAAACCAACAAGAAAATATAATTATTTCTTGTTTCAACCCATGGTTATTTAAAGATCAAGAATCCTTACTATTAGATTTCTTCAATTCGATAGACGGCAAAAATATAAGTCAAGATTTTGTAAAGGGATTAAAAAAATATGCCCCAATTGTATCTTTAGGACTTTCGGGATTAGTCAATATTTTCGCTCCGGGCGCAGGAACAATGATGGAGAAAGGTGTTACAACATTTATAGACAAACTTCCTGATTTAAAAGAAAATGTTAATTCAAGAAAGAAACAGCTAAGTGAAGAGATTGTAAAATCTCAGAAACATTTAGTAATTATAATTGATGACGTTGATCGACTTGATAAGAGTGAAATACATGCACTATTCAAATTGATTAAACAAACGGCTAGTTTCGACAATACCATTTTTATTATCGCTATGGATAAAGAAATGGTTGCGAAAGCACTATGTTCATTTTATGAAAACGGAGACATTCAAGCTGGACATAATTTCATAGAAAAGATCATCCAAGCACAGTTGTACCTCCCAAAAATCTCGCAAGGTCAGTTGTTACAATATTTTACCTTAAAATTCAAAGCAATATTGTCCAATCTGCCAAATACAGATTTAATTGACGAGCGGGAAATATTAGAAGCTCAATACAACATTCATAAATATGCATTACCTTTATTTGAAACTGCCAGACAAATAATTCAATACATTAATGTCTTGTCATTCTCGTTGCCACTACTATATACCGAAGTTAACATCTCGGATTTATGCTTATTAGAAGCGCTAAAAATTGTCAGTCCCGAAGCATATAAAACAATACGAAACAACAAAGCAAGAATTTTAGGTCAAATGCCTGATGGTGTCTATATGTTAGTTCGCTTTGCTTCTGATCAAGAAAGAAAAGAGGCCGCAGAGAAAGAAAAACAGGATTTCATAGAAATGTTAACAATAAATACTCCGCATCATTACCAATATGAGTTACATTATCTACTTGGGAAAATTCTTCCTTCATATTTTTATTCTTCCACAGTTCCTACATTAGAATATGACTCATCCAAAAGATTATGTTCTGAAAGATATTTTGAAAAGTATTTTATATACGACACTCCTTCGAACATTATTTCTGAAGACAATATTGATGTTTTAACCAACGAAATCAAAACATCAATTGATGCAAAGCGCCTAAATAGTACGTTCGATTACTATATCCAGAAGTATTCCATAGATGAATTTACCCGTGTATTACAATTGATTCTCTATAAAAGAACTTTACAAAAAGAAAATATCGGCAAACTATGTGTTGCTTTATCATTATTAAAAAGCAATAGCTCCCGTACTAGATTCACGGAAACAGATCATGCCAAACAATGGGAGCTTTTTATTGTAGACACGCTCAATATCCATATAAATAATTATGACAACGAGGTTCGCCTATCAAAGACTTCGATACGATCCTTACGACTTTACAGGAAATCACTAAATATTCTCCAGCTTTATTTAGTCTGTTTGTTGTTGTCGAATTTTTAAGAAAAGGATTTGCCGGTTATGGAAACGAAGACAGATTAAACGAAATTGTCATGGTTGCTATAAAACGATTCATTAAAGAAAAATCTGAAACCGCTTTATTTGATTTAGGGCAAATCTGCATACTCGAATTATTTCCCGTGTGGCAAAAAGCAAACCAACAGGAATATCAAGATTTTATACGTCGACATATCCCCAAAGATGATTTCAATATCGCAAAATTAATTAATACATTAATTTACAATGGCGAATCTAAATACTACGAACCATTCTGTAAGTTGTTTGATAAAAAACTAGTTTACGAAAAGTTACAAAAAGAAATAGAACGTGTTCCAACATTAAGAAGGAAAGAAAAAAACATAGAAACATTTATGTCCATATATGAATCGGAACAACAACGCTAATCTTTAACTAATCATTTTTCTTTTTTACCTTTCGTATCTGCAATCTGTCCGCATTTTCTGTGAAGTCTGATTTTTTTGTGATTATTTTTCGTTCACTGTGGCCCGATATAGTTACAGAATCATGTAGCGGTAAATAAAAAAGCCGGTCGGATCGCTCCGTCCGGCTTGGGCCGTCGCCGTTTTCATTAATTATCAGGTTAGAGGGTAAACGGTTCGGGCTATGATGAAAAGGTAGTAGGTTCAAAAAAGGGGAAAGGGTATCCCGGTACGTCCCGTTCCCCTGCCGTTTTGTCCGGAATTGGAAAGTAAGCCTGATTACCGCACGGACAAATCGGCTTTATTTCTGTAAAATGCCGAATCTTCGGGCGGCTTCTCTTAACAGCGGAAGCATTTCGGGCAGGGCTTTGAAATGCAGGATAGGAAACGTCAGGAAACAAAACCGCTTTTTATTCATTTCCACGATATAATGCAGGGCTTCCTGAAACAGAAAGAAATCTTCGATGACCTTTTCGTAAGGTGTACCGTACGAATCGTCTTTGAGCTTGGCGGCATAAATCTGGTCGTGATAACCGTAGGCGCACGAATAAACGGCGAACGGCAGAGTGCTGTCCGGATCAGCCTTCCCGTCGGCCATGTCGGAGAGTAATTGCTGCGGATCGGGCGCGACCCATGCTTCCAACACCTCGTCGGGAATTAAATTGTACCCGACGGTTGTAACGTCGTGGTTCCGGAAAAAGTCGAGGCTCCACCTGAAATTGGCGGCGGCGACCGGCGAACCTTTGAATTGTGGATTTTTCGTTTTCATAATTATTTAAATAAAATGGTTAATAAAAAAAGCGCAAACCGTATTGCCTTCAGCATCCAAGGCAACGCCAATCGCCTGCGCAGCAAAGACAAGTTCGGTTCGTGCCCTGTTATAAACACAATACATCACTTTTATTTTATATTTGTAACTAAAGCGGATCCGAATTATTTAAATATGATTCATAGTAATAGCAATTATATATACCAGAATCAACATCTCAACGGCAATCCGCCAAAGAAAAATAGATTCAATCACTATCGATAATTAATATGGCAACAATATCAAATAGTATAAAGTTTATTAATCACAAAACACAAAATCATCCCTTAATGTCACATCTGGAAAGAGCGATCTACGATAAATTCCACACCCAGTTTCCTCAAATGGGATACGATGTATGTATTCCTCAACGACAAAGAGGACATACATACACTCCAGATTTCGTCATCAGTTCAACAGACCAAAAATATAAGATCGCCGTAGAAGTGAAAGGCAGTAATCATATCCACGGAAATTTTTTCAGTTATGTGTCCGATATGTTCGCCAGCCTACAAAAAACAGATTCTTATGATAAATTTTTATTGGTCTCGGATCATATAAAAAACGTTAATAATCATTTTTCACATCATGGATCATCATCGAACATCGAAATAATAGACATCGATGAAATACATAACTGGATCGAACGGTTAGAACAATCGTCCTCGGATCAGTCAGAGAATCCATACGATATATTAATCCATTTACGGAAATTCAACAAAAGTATCATCCGTTGTATCGCATGTGCTCCTGAGCAATTATACAATCTTGAATGGAGAGATACGGAACGGGTAATCGCCGAATTATTCGAAGGGATCGGGTTCAATGTTACTCTAACCCGTTGCAGTAAAGACGGAGGGAAAGATATTATTCTCGAATACAAAATAGGCAACAGCACTAAATCATATATTATCGAAATAAAACACTGGAAATCAAAAACAAAGGTCAACAAAAATAGTGTAAAACGATTTACACAAATTGTCGTTAATGAAAATCGGGAAAAAGGATTGATGATATCGACATTCGGCTATACACGCAATTATTATGAAAGCCTGACAGAACACGAATTAAAAAAAGTTTGTTTTGGAACCCGGAATAAAATCGTTGATTTATGCAAAACCTACGAAAAAATTCAGGGAGGAATATGGGTACCTCTTGACCTGGAGGGAGAATTTACAAAAGAGACTTTTACGCCAGTCTTTTGAACGAGATTATGAAGAACAATATCATAACGTAAGAATAATAAAAATAAAATCTTCCACGCGATATGTTTTGTATCCGTCTTGGACTTTAGTCTTATTTACCAGCACATTGACGGGGAAATGCATGCAATCTGTGTTAATAGATATTGAATTCGTTTTCGTGCACAAAGGCAACGATTTTATAACAAAAAAACTATTTCCGTTAACAAAACAGATCACCGGCGCTGTGTTGCGATCAGCATGTAAGGCGACCGGTGCGGATCGAGCCATTGCAGCGTTTCGATCACCTTCGGCTCAGTAACGGTTATGCAACCGGCGCTGCCGCGGTTATAACCGCTTTCGAGGTGGAAGAAAATTGCGCTCCCTTTGTATTTTTCAATCGGGCGCGTGTTGTATTCGACTACGGCGGCGTACTTGTAAGCGTCGTCGTCGCGGCGCAGGTATTCGAAATTGTCCGTCGCGGGCGTCTCGGTGGTCATCCGGTTATACATCGGGTCTTCCGAATCGCTGATCCAGTAATGTTGCTTGGTAACCACCAGGAACGGCCATCGCAGGTCGATGTCGTCCCGGTAACCGAACGCGAATCCCATCGGGTAGGCTCCCGTCGGAGTCCGCTGGTCGCCTTCGAGTTTCTCGCCGTAAGGCGCGATCCCGCGGCGGCCTACATTGGCATGGATCGCCGGAAAGGTTTCCGTCCACCGCCCGTCGTCCTGCTTGTCGAAACGGCGGAACGCGCACAGTACCGAATCCGGCCGGTCGTTATAAACCAGGATCAACTGTCGGCAACTGTCCGGCAATTGCACGTTCGCATCGAGGAAACGACCGATCAGCTCGCCATTGCTGTCCGTTTTGCGGCAATCCCCGATATAATCGTCGATCCGTGCGATCCGGCGATCGACGGCCTCCCTTGCCTGCGCATCGTATTTCCGAGCCTCTTCGTAAAACGACCGGGCGCGTTGCAGCGCCGCGAGATCCTCCATCCCGAAACCCGCATTCGCGTATAAATGTCCCAACGCCTGATTGCACCACGCCTTGCGGGCATAATTTCCGCGCCGGATAAAATCCCGAATCTCCGGCCAGCGGATTTCCGCCCGCTCGCACAGATAGACGTCTCGGATCTTATCTTGCAACGGAGTGTGCAGCTCCTCCTGAATCCGGAAACAATCGCGGTATAACAGATCCGCCAGCGGATTCGTCCATGCATAAAATTCGCCTGCCATCTCCAAGCCTGCCATTTCCAGCCCTGCACGCCCTCGCAATGCGTCCGACACGGTATCGGGCAACGTCATAAAACCCGTTACCGTACCGGATGCAAGCGTATCACCGCCTCGTAACGCCACATAACCCAAGCGTACCGTATCGCCTCCGTCGACCGACAGGCTAAGGTCGATATCCTTGCAACCGAAAATTTTCCGAACGCGGCGTTCGACATTTCTCCATCGTCCCGTATGCAATCCGTAGTCTCCCCGGCCGTCGAGCGAAAGGCGTTTTTCGGCAAACGACTTCGCGTCCGTCACACGGCCGCCCTCTTCTGCGAAGCTCCGCGCAAACTCGCCGCCGTAAAAAAAGAAGCCAGATCCAATCCCTGTTTCAACGCCTGTTCGGTCATTTCGGGCGTTATCCCGCGCCGAGCCGACGCATCGGCCACCTCCGCCGAACGCAGGTAGACCACCGGCCCCGGACACGTTGCGCGCACGAACAACACCGCAACGACTACGCACGCAAAAAAGGCGGCCAGCAAACGGACGAAAACCCTTTGACGGGCAGAACGGATACAAAAATCGGATCGTTTCATTTTCCGGATATTTTCAGTTAAAAACAACTATCGTACGAAACACAGCCGCCGGTCGGCCAAACAGCAACGGGTCACGCCTGCCGCCGATCGGTCTCGCCCGCGCTCACCACGCAAGCCGCCATCGCATCGCCCGAAACATTCACCGCCGTAATCAGCATATCCAGCGGACGATCCATCGCAATGATCAGCGCGATCCCCTCGGCCGGAATCCCTACCGACACGAGCACCAGCATCAGGATGGCCATTCCGCCGCTGGGAATCCCCGGCGTACCGATCGACGAAACCGTCGTCAGCACGACGATCGAAAGCATCTGCGTCAGGGTCAGGTCGATCCCCATGACCTGCGCGACGAAAACGGTCGCGATGGCGTGGTAGCAGCTCGTCCCGTTCATATTGATCGTGATCCCGGTCGGCAGCACGAAGGAAATCACGTTGTGCGGCAAGCCCAGCTTCCGCATCTGTTCCATATTCACAGGCAGGCAGGCTGCGCTGGAACACGACGTAAAAGCCAACAACTGCACCGGCAGCACCGCGCGCATGTAATCACCGAGCTTGGTCCGGGAAAAAAAGCGAACGATCAGCGGATAGCATACCAACAGGATGAAAACCAATCCGATCACCACCGTAAGGGCGTAATACCCGAGCGCCAGCAACAAATCCGAATCGCCGGCAAAGCTGACGACCAGATCGGCCATCAGCGCGAACACCCCCAGTGGGGCGAACTTCATCACGTAACCGATGATCTTCAGAATAATCCCGTTCAGCGATTCGATCAGGTTTTTCACCGGCGCGGATTTCTCCTTTCCGACAGCCACCATCGCCACGCCAAATACGATCGACAGCAGGATCAACTGCAACATGGCTGTGTTGTCGCCGGCCGCCTGCACAACGTTTTCGGGGATCACGTCCACGACGAATTGCAACGGACCGGAACTTTTCACCTCCTGCGCATCGGCGCGTCTCTGTTCGACAGCCTGCTCGTAATGACTCCGGAACTCCTCGGTCTTTTCGCGCGGAAAAACGTTACCGGGCTGAATCGCATTGACGACGATCAGCCCGATAAAAATAGCGAACACAGTGGTAGTCAGGTAAACTCCGAGCGTTTTCAATCCAAGCCGGGACAGGTGTTTTACATCGCTCAAGTTCGTAATGCCGCTGATCAGCGATACGACCACCAGCGGAACCGCCACCAGGCGCAACATCCGGATGAAAATAGTTCCCCACGGCTTGACCCAATCGGTCACCAAATGCCCGCATCCGCCGGAAACAGCAGCGAAACCGAGCACGGTTCCGAGCGCCATTCCGATCAGGATCGTGATATATAGCGGTAATTTCTTCATCGTTTGCAATCGACAGCCTTTCCCTATCCGGGACTTTCACGGAACGGAGGCTTACGCACGACCGGATCTCGTTTCCGGTAAGAGTCAAACAAATATAACGCAAAATCCCGGAATCCGAATATCCGGAATCCGGACGATCGGCCGAACCGTTAATTACCTCCGCCGCTGCCGGCTTCGCGGGGACGTTTGCCGCTTCCCTGCCGGCGTCCGTAACGGCCGCCCGGCTTACCGGAACTTCCGCTCCCTTTACGCGGCCCCCGACCATGGAAATTGCGACGGCTCCCCCGCCGATCGCAAGCCGCCGGATCGTATTTCGGCCCTTTGCCGAGCCGTTCGGGAATCGGCAGCTTTTCGATCTCCCGCTCGATAAACTTCTCGATCCGCTGGAATTTATCCTGTTCCTGTTCGCTGACGAACGTGATCCCAGTACCGGTCGCACTCGCACGGGCCGTACGACCGATCCGGTGGATGTAATCTTCCGGGTCGTGCGGCACGTCGTAATTGATCACCGTACCGATATCCTCGATGTCGATTCCGCGCGCCACGATGTCCGTAGCCACGAGGATATCGATCTTACCGTTGCGGAAATCGAGCATCACCGCTTCTCGCTGCTCCTGTTCCAGATCGGAATGCATCGCGCCGACGTTCAGCTTCATTTGCTTCAGCGTGCGCGCCAGCTCTTTGGTCTTCAGCTTCGACGACGAGAAAATAATCGTTTTCGTCCCCGAAGGCCGGGCGAACAATTCGCGGATAATTCCGATTTTCTGGTTTTCGTAACATACGTAAGCCACTTGGCTGATCGCCTCGTTGGGTTTGGATATGGCAATGTTCACCTCGGACGGATCGCGCAGGATTTGTTTGGCCAACTGCCTGATTTTCGGAGGCAGCGTCGCCGAGAACATCACGGTCTGCCGCTGGGCGGGCAACTCGGCGACGATCTTCATAATATCGTCGAAGAATCCCATATCGAGCATCCGATCGGCCTCGTCGAGCACGAAATAGCGCACGTGCGACAGATCCACCCCGCTGTTCTGAATATGGGCCAGCAGGCGTCCGGGCGTAGCAATCACGATGTCGGAGCCCATGATCATCCCCTGTTTCTGCTGACTCCAGCCGATACCGTCGCCACCGCCGTAAACGACCGTCGTCGAAAGGGGTAAAAAGTAGGAAAAACCCTGAAACTGGATATCGATCTGCTGCGCCAGCTCGCGCGTGGGAACTACGATCAGCGATTTCACCACATTGTCCGGATTGCCCTCGTGCAGCAAACGGTCCAACAACGGAAGCGTATAAGCGGCCGTTTTGCCGGTGCCGGTCTGAGCGCAAGCGATCAGATCTTTTCCTTCGAGAATAATGGGAATAGTTTGTTCCTGAACGGGGGTCATCTCTTTGAAGTTCATCGTTTCGATTCCTTCCATGATGCCCTCGTGCAGGCCGAGTTCGTCGAATTTCATCTTTTTCGTATTAAAATCATACAAAGATACGGAAACAATCCGCTTTATTCCAGCAGGAACCGGCAAAAAACGATGAAAATATTCCAAACTGCACGCTTTCACGTTCCGGCCGAAAATACCCCGGCGCCGTTTCTTTGTACAGAGTACTACAAATCACGCGCATACCGGACAACAGACGAAACGCCCCAGCCGCGCCTATCCCTCCCGTTTCATCGTCTCGATAAAATCCGTTACCTGTGCCAGGCACTCTTCGGGCGTTTGCAATCCGTCGCAACGGGTTTCCAACGGACACCGGCCGGTATGCGTACGGTTGACGATATGCGGCACGCAAAGCCTGTAACCGGTGCCGACCGCGTTTTTCTCCAGCAAATCGATGGCCGGCCGGCTGATCACATCCGCAAATACCTCTTCGACGCCGCCCAAAGCCAGCAACGCTGCGGCCGCCTTGCCCACGACCTTATCCGCGACGAAAGCCCCGCGCAGGAGCCCGGGTTCCTCTTTCAGCAGCCGGTACAAGTCTTTCACGCCCCGTTCATAGAATACCCGCATATCGGAACCGTTACGAATCACGCACGAACACCGTTCCGCAAAGAGCCGGTCAATCGCCTGCCTTCGCAACTCCGGAGTTATTCCGTTTGTATCCCTTGCCATACTCCGTTCATTTTAGTTAGAATGCACGCCCCTGCTTCAGATCTTCGACGAATTTGTCGATGCGCTGCATCTCCGCGGGAATGTTGATGCTTTGCGGACAATGGGGATTGCACTGGTTACAGCCGATGCAATGATTGGCCTGCCGCAAGCGCGGCACCGAACGGTCGTAGCCAACCAGAAACGCCCGCCGCGCTTTCCGGTAATTCGCATCCTGCGACGAAGAGGGCATATTACCTTCGTTGATACACTTGTTGAAATGCAGCAGAATGCCCGGAATATCCAATCCGTAAGGGCACGGCATACAATATTTGCAGTCGTTGCAGGGAATGGTCGGATAACGCAGCAACGCCTGCGCCGTCTCTTCCAGAAACTCCTTGTCCGAACCGGTCAGTTCCTCAAGCGGCGAATAGGTACGCAGATTATCCTGCAGATGCTCCATGTAAGTCATACCGCTCAGCACGGTCAGCACGCCGGGAAACGATCCCGCGAAACGGAACGCCCACGAGGCGACGCTCGCTTCCGGACGACGTTGCTTCAGTTTAGCGGCGATATGGTCGTGCACGTTCGACAGCCGGCCGCCCAGCAGCGGCTCCATGATGACGGCCGGAATACCCCGTTTTTCGAGTTCACCGTAAAGATATTCGGCGTCAGTATTCCTATCGTTGACCTCTTTGGCGTGTTTCCAGTCGACGTAATTGAGTTGGATCTGCACGAAATCCCATTTGATCTCATCGTGCCGCGCAAGCAGGTAATCGAAGACCTCGATATCGCCGTGATACGAGAATCCCAAGTTTCGGACACGTCCCGCTTCGCGTTCGGCAACGAGAAAATCGAGCATCCCGTTATCGAGATAGCGTCCTTTCAGCGCCTCCATACCGCCCATACCGATGCCGTGAAGCAACAGGTAGTCGAGATAATCGACCTGCAACTCCTTGAACGAATTGCGGTACATCGCCAGCGAGGCTTCCCGGCTCCAAGTCGCAGGAGCAAAGTTAGACAATTTGGTGGCAATCAAATATTTGTCACGCGGATGACGGCTCAGCGCAATGCCCGTTGCGCGTTCCGAACGCCCTTTACAATAAGCGGGCGACGTATCGAAATAGTTGACGCCGTGCGCGATGGCGTAATCGACCAGCGAATTGACCATCTGCTGGTCGATCTGCTCGTCGCTGCTGTCGGCAACGGTCGGCCAGCGCATACAACCGTACCCCAGCAACGACACGCGGTCGCCCGTAGTCGGATTAGTGCGGTAGGTCATCTTATCGGTCGGAACCTCGCCTTGCGCCGAGCGGTCGCCCGACGCCGGATTGCGCTTCGGACGGCAACCGGACAGCGCAACCGCCGAAACGGCCGCTCCCGCGCCGAGTCTTTTCAGAAATTCGCGCCGGTCTATTTTCTCTTTTTTTATCTTTTTTTCCATGAGTTCGCAATCTTAAATCGTTCTGTGATTTTCGTGTCCTTCGATATAGATCGCACTGAACGGACGCGCCGGGCAAAGGTTTTCGCACGCGCCGCAGCCGATGCACCGCTCTTCGTTCACAACGGGGATTTTCGGAGAATCCGCCGTATCGGGATCGGACGGAACCATCGTAATGGCTCCCGTCGGACAATGGCGAGCGCAGTTGCCGCAATCCACCCCGTCCGTAAGCGGCACGCAGTTCTCTTTCACCCAGACGGCATGGCCGATCTGAATCGAC
Source organism: Alistipes sp. AF48-12 (assembly GCF_003477565.1). Taxonomy (NCBI): domain Bacteria; kingdom Pseudomonadati; phylum Bacteroidota; class Bacteroidia; order Bacteroidales; family Rikenellaceae; genus Alistipes; species Alistipes sp. AF48-12. The sequence goes on along the minus strand of NZ_QUDJ01000030.1, from coordinate 2,549 downwards.
GATTTTTCCGCAAGACCGGTCAGGCGTATCGCATCCGTCGGACAAACCTCGGCGCATTTAGCGCACTCCGGACGACAGTAACCACGCTCATAAGACATTTCGGGCTGCATCAGGGTCGCCAGACGGGCCGAAGGCCGCAATACGCCGTCGGGACATACCGACACGCAGAGCTGGCAGCCGGTACAGTGGGCCGCCATATTCCGGAGACTCCGGGCTCCGGGCGGGACGACGGGCGTCGCCCGATCCGGTATCTTCTTGTCCAAAATAACGGCCAGGCCGCCGTCCACTTTTTTCTCCTGCGCCCGGACGGCTGCCGAAGCGGCCAACAGTCCCAGACCGGTCAAAAAACTGCGGCGGGCTGTATCCGGCTTTCGCGTATCGCCGACCGCTTCGAAAGCGACGGCCGGTTTCGCACCGGTTTTCGCAAACCGGAACCGATAACCGACGGCTCCCTGCCGGCAAGCGTCGATACAATCCATACAATCCACGCACCGGCTGTAATCGATCCGATGCTTCGACGAATCAATGCAGGCCGCTTTGCATTTACGCGCACAAAGACCGCAACCGTTGCATTTTTCCGTATCGATCACCGGACGGAACAGGGAATACCTGGAAAAAAACCCAGCACCGTACCCACCGGGCAAATCGTATTGCAATAAGTACGACCGTTACGCCACGCCAGCACGATCAGCGTCACGAAAGTAACGGCGGCCACGAGAAAAGTCGGCAGGCTTTTCATCCACACCTCCGTCCGGTAGAAAGCGTAACTGCCGGCTCTTTCGGCCAGATAGGCCAGCAGGTTATTTCCCCACTGATACGCGGGAGCGAACAGGTTTTGCACGATGCGGCCGTAGGAACTGTACGGAGCGAGCAACGCCACCAGCGAACCGATACCGGCAACCGCTGCGACGACGAACAACGCCAGCGCACCGTACCTCAGCCACGATACGGCCGGCGAATACGAAAAACGGTATTTTTTCTTTTTCCGTTTCCCGCTGATCCACGAAATCGCGTCCTGAAATACCCCCAACGGGCAGATCACCGAACAGTAGACACGCCCCGACAGAAGCGTCAACGCCAGCAGCGCCACGATTACGCCGACATTCAGCGCCAGTACCGCCGGCAAGAATTGAATTTTCGCCAGCCACCCGAACCACGCGTGCAACGTTCCCGTAAAATCGAGAAACAACAATGTGATCAGCGTAAAACAGACGACGGCGAGCGTTACTCTTATTTTTCGCAACATAGGCTTTTATATATTATCGTTCTTTCGTTTCCATCTTTTACTCCCCGCACCACAAAAATACCTAAAAACAGGCCATATCGACCGTACCCGAATTACGGATAATCCTACCCGTATTACAGACGGGAAACACGTGTGCATAAGGATATTTCCCCGATGTTCGCAAAATTAAAAAAACTTATAACAATTTCACGATCGCTTTTTATTTATAACGATCCGGAACGGAACCGTTCGCGCCCGCTTCGCGGGTTTCGAAAAAGGGTCCGCCTCGGCGAAAGCCGCCGCCGGCCCGCTATGCATCGCCTGTCGCCAGACAGTTCCGGCATCGGGCAGGATTTACATTCCCGCCGCTTCGCAATGCGCCGACACCGTCATTCCCGCGTCCGGGCAAGAGTATCTGAAAACAAAAACATCCGTACAACCGCCTCACGGCCGGCTGTACGGACATCTGCAATTATCTCAAATCGCGGAGAAGGCGGGATTCGAACCCATCCTCGCAATTGCCTATTTATTAATGCTTACCGCATTCCAATATTTCAAACAGTAACGATTTGGTAACGATTCTGACTGACGTATTTGTCCAGCATTTTACGTCACTTTACCTATCTATTAAGCAAAGGTACTATCTTTTATAGAATTATGCAAGAAGTTTGTCGTAATCTGTAAATCCCGATAAATCATTGAACAAAGACACCTAGCCTCCCCCCGCCCAACCGATTTAATTAATACACCTCAAACAGACAAAAATTACTACATCGGAACTATAAAAACGCGACATAACGATATTCCACAAAAATCGTATATTTGCCCGTCACATTTAAAACTCAATAAAAATGAAAGAATTATTTGAGAAGATCCAGGCCAAGATGGCTGAATTTTCTGCCGATGCGACCCGTCAACTCGAAAATGGAAACAAAGCAGCCGGCACCCGCGCCCGCAAAGCTACCCTTGAACTGACCAAACTGATGAAAGAATTCCGTCAGGCATCTCTGGAAGAGTCGAAAAAATAAACCGTCTCGGTTTTGCCAATAGAGCCACGCTTATATAGGCGTGGCTCTATATGTTTGTATGGGAATATTAACAGCCATCAACCCTGCTCATACACATAGAGCTAAAAATGAGATTTCTGAGAGATTAGTAGGAAAAAAATAGCTCGTCCATCCCCTTACATTTTCGTAAATACACATTATAACGCTGATTTTCATCAATATAAAACATCTACATCAGTATTTAATTATGCTAAAAAAATAATCCTAATACTGCATTGTATTTCAATCATTATTATTATATTTACATTGAACAGATT